>NZ_JBNBZS010000015.1:0-153253 GCF_049629625.1 Roseomonas chloroacetimidivorans
GACCAGATGTCGATCCAGGCCTTCGGCGAGAGCCGTCCGCTGGTCCCGACCGCCGATGGCGTGCGCGAGCCGCAGAACCGCCGCGTCGAGATCGTCCTGCGCTAATCCCGCAGGACCTCTCACGAGGTACAGAACGGGGCGGGACCGAAAGGTCCCGCCCTTTTTCTTTCCCAAGCCCCGCTTCTGTCCTAACCCGGCGCCATGACCGCACGCCCCGACCGCCAAGCCATCCAGGCCGAAATCTTGCGCCAAATCGCCGCCCTCCCTCCCGGTAAGAGCATCTCCCCAAGCGATGTGGCGAAGGCTCTGCAGCCGGAAGGCTGGCAGTCGCTGCTGGCGCTGGTGCGTCAGGCGGCCGTCGCTCTGGCGCGGGAGGGGAAGATCGAGGTGCTGCGCAAGGGAAAGCCGGCCGAGTTGGACGATCTGCGGGGCGTCATCCGCTTACGCGCCCCTTTCGTTGCGCCGGCCGCGGATTGACCCAGCTCCCCTACGGGGGACACTCACCCGCCCAAACGACAGCCGGATCCGGTGCATGCGACATTCCCTTGGCGCCCTGCGCGACGCATGGGCCCTCTCCCGCCCCTTCTGGAACGGGGAGCACCGCTGGGCCGCGCGGGGGCTCCTGGCCGTGGTCGTGGTGCTGAACCTCGCGCTCGTCGCGATGAACGTCATCCTGACCTACTGGCAGCGCGGCTTCTACAACGCGCTGGAGACGAAGGACTGGCAGTCCTTCATCAACCTGCTGCTGCTCGGCGGCCGCACCGAGGACTTCGCCTTCATCCCGGGCTTCAGCCTCGTCGCGACGCTCTATATCGTCGTCGCGGTCTATGCGCTCTATCTGAAGCAGCTGCTGCAGATCCGCTGGCGGACTTGGCTGACTGACTCCCTGTCCCGCCGCTGGCTCGGGCACCGGGCTTATTACCGGATGGCCGTGCAGGACCGCGGCACGGACAACCCGGACCAGCGAATCGCCGAGGATGCACGGGCCTTCGTGGATACCACCCTCACCCTCGGCCTTGGGCTGATGCGGGCCGTCGTAACGCTCTTCTCCTTCATTTTCGTGCTCTGGAGCCTGTCGGGTGACGTGACGGTCTTTGGTGTCACGATCCCCGGCTATCTCGTCTGGGTGGCGCTCGCCTATTCGGCGGTGGGCACCTGGCTCACGCATCTGATCGGCCGCCGGCTGATCGGCCTGAACTTCCTGCAAGAGAAGGTGGAGGCGGACTTCCGCTTCGCCCTGGTTCGGGTGCGGGAGAATGTCGAGGGCATCGCGCTCTATGGCGGTGAGACGGAGGAGCGCATTGGGCTGGCCATGCGCTTCGGGGCGCTGATCGGCAACTGGCGCGCCATCATGAGCGCAACGAAGCACCTGACCTTTTTCACGGCCGGCTTCTCGCAAATCGCGACGATCTTCCCCTTCGTGGTGGTGGCGCCAAACTACTTCGCCGGGCGGATTCCGCTGGGCGGGCTGATCCAGACTTCGTCGGCCTTCGGCTCGGTGCAGGAGTCCTTCTCCTGGCTGGTGAACAACTATTCCGAGATCGCGTCCTGGCGGGCGACGGTGCAGCGCCTCTCCGGCTTCGAACAGGCGATCGCCGTGGCGGAGACGCGGTCCGAGGAAGGCCCATCTGTGGTCGAGGAGGCCCGGCCGGGGCTGGAGGTGTCCGGCCTGGACCTGGCGCTGCCAAACGGGCGCCGGCTGCTGGAGAAAGCCACCCTGTCCCTGGCACCGGGCGAGGCGGTTGTGGTGACGGGACCCTCGGGCAGCGGAAAATCCACGCTGTTCCGGGCCATCGCGGGCATCTGGCCCTTTGGATCCGGGCGCATCGCCGCTCCGGCCGGGCAGGCCGCGCTGTTCCTGCCGCAGCGACCCTACCTGACCCTGGGCACGCTACGCCGAAATCTCTGCTATCCCGCGGCCGAAACCGCCTTCGACGACGCGGCGCTCAGCACGGTGCTGGCCGACGTAGGGCTGGCGCATCTGGCGCCTCGGCTGGAGGAGGTGGAAAACTGGGACCGGGTCCTCTCCGGCGGCGAGCAGCAGCGCCTGGCCTTTGCCCGTGCCCTGCTGCAACGCCCGGCCTGGCTCTTCCTGGACGAGGCCACGGCGAGCCTGGACCCGGCGTCCGAGGCCCAGCTCTATGGACTTCTACGGGACAAGTTGCCGGATACGGCCATTCTCTCGATCGCGCATCGCCCGGCCGTCGCCAGCTTTCACGACCGCACGCTGCGCCTGCAGGACCGCCGGTTGGTGCCGGGCTGAGCGGCCCCGCGGCGACGCAGCGGAAATCCCGGGAGGCGGTGCCTCCCGGTCTTCCTCAGTGCTCCTGATCCGGCGCCGGGTCGGAGTTGAGCAGCGTGTAGCGTTCCTCCCCGATCTTCTCGATCAGGGTGAACTGCGCATGCAGGAAGTCCTCGTGCTTCTCCTCATCCGCCAGGATCTTCAGAAGAAGATCGCGGGAGACATAGTCGCGCACGGATTCGCAATAGGCGATGCCGTCCTTCAGATCCTGGATGGCCTTCTGCTCCAGCCGGGAGTCGCATTCCAGAACCTCCTTCACGGACTGGCCGATCAGAATCTGGTTCAGGCGCTGAACATTGGGCAGGCCGTCGAGGAAGAGGATGCGCTTGATGAGCCAGTCGGCGTGGCGCATCTCCTCGATGGACTCTTCGTATTCATGCTTGCCGAGCCGCGTCACGCCCCAGTGGTTCAGAGTACGGGCGTGCAGAAAGTACTGGTTGATCGCGGTCAGCTCATTGGTGAGCTGGGTGTTCAGATGTTCGATGACCTTGGCATCGCCGGGCACGGCTCGGGCCTCCACGTGTTTCGGAAGCCCAGATGGAGCCGTAGCCCAGGCCGGTCAAGTCTTTGTTTTTTATAGCCTGTGCGACTAATTCGCGATTGGTTCGAGCTGTTGCGCCGCATTCGCGGCTGCGACTTGGCTACGAAGCATGCAGAGGATTTGGGAGGTGCAGGTACCGCACTGGGCCTTGCAGTTACAGGCGGCGTAGACGTCGTGAGTACGACCGGCACCGGAAGCGATGGCGGACCGGATCTGGGTGTCGGTCAAGCCATTGCAAATGCACACATACATGCCGAGCAGGACTCCCCCTACGCCGTCAGTGGCGCTGAAGGGAGTTAACCCAGTTGCGAAGGCTGATGCAAGTCATTCTCATCCAGGGGATGCAAAATTCTACCCCGCGTCACGCAACACCCGCAGCACGTCGAGTCCATAGCGATCCAGCTTGGACGCCCCTACCCCATGGACCGAGGCCAGCTCGTCCAGGTTACGCGGCCTCTGGGCCGCGATGTCCGCCAGGGTTCGATCGGGGAAGATGACATAGGCAGGCACGGCCTGGCGGGTCGCCTCCTCCTTCCGCCAACTCCGCAGCGCTTCGAAGGCCCCGGAATCGGCAGGTTCGCCGGCAAAGGCGGAGGCCCCGGCCGGCGTCCGGCCAGCCCGCTGCCGGCGGGGTGCCCGGGCGGCTTCACGCATCGCCTGCTCCTGCAGCATCACCGGCTGCTCGCCGCGCAGGATGGGGCGGGCGGCCTCCGTGGCCTGATAGATCGGCAGGTTGGTGTCGCTGGCCATCTCCAGCGCGCCACGGGCCAGCAGGTGGCGGGCGATGTTGCGCCAGGCCCCGTCGGCCACGTCGCGCCCGATACCGAAGACCGAGAGCTTGTCATGGCCGAAGGAGCCGACCTTGTCAGTCTCCTTCCCGCGCAGCACGTCCACCACATGGCCCAGCCCGAAGCGGCCGCCGGTACGGTGCACGGCAGAGAGCAGCTTGCGCGCGGCCTCGGTCGCATCGACCAAGCGTGGCGGGCGCAGGCAGGCATCGCAGTTGCCGCAATCCTCGGCCAGATCGTCGCCGAAGCAGCGCAGCAGCAGCCGGCGGCGGCAGGTGGCGCTCTCCACGATGGCGACGAGGCGGTCCAGCCGCTCATGGTCCAGCCGCTTCTGCGCATCCGCGGCCGGGCTTTCGGCAATGCGGCGGCGCGCGACGGCGATGTCCTCGGCGCCGTAGAGCAGCAGGGCGCGTGCCGGGGCGCCGTCTCGGCCGGCGCGGCCGATCTCCTGATACCAGGCCTCCGGCCCGCCCGGCAGCGCCAGATGGGCGACCCAACGTACGTCCGGACGGTCGATGCCCATACCGAAGGCGATGGTCGCGGCCATCACCACCGGATCGCCGGAGGAAAATCGGCGCTCCGCCGCGCGCCGGTCGGCCGCATCCATGCCGGCGTGGTAATGGAGTGCGTCATAGCCGTCGCGGCGCAGCCGGGCGGCGGTGCGCTCCGTCTCCGCGCGGCTCGGGCAATAGATGATGCCGGCGCCGCGACCGTCATCCGCCTCCTCCATGAAGGCTGCGATCTGGGCGATGGCATTGTCGCGTGGCGCGACCTCAATGCGGATATTTGGGCGGTCAAAGCTACCGCGGAAGACGGGCGCATCGGTCAGGGACAAGCGCTCCCGGATGTCGTCCACGGTTCGCGCATCGGCCGTCGCGGTCAGCGCCACGCGCGGTACCTCGGGGAAGCGCTCCGCCAGCATGGTCAGCATGCGGTATTCGGGCCGGAAGTTGTGGCCCCAGGCGGAGATGCAATGCGCTTCGTCAACCGCGAAGAGCGCCAGGTCGCGCCGTGCGAGGCGATCCGCCGTGCCCTCCAGTGCCAGCCGCTCCGGTGAGACATAGAGGAGCTTCAGCTTGCCATTCGCGAGGTCGAGCGAGATGCGGCGCCGCTCCTCCTCATCCAGCCCGGAATGCAGTGCGGCCGCCGCGACGCCCTGCTGGCGTAGCGCAGCGACCTGATCCTCCATCAACGCGATCAGCGGGGAGATGACGACGCCGAGTCCATCCCTGCAGAGCGCCGGCACTTGGTAGCAGAGCGACTTGCCCCCGCCCGTGGGCATCAGCACGAGGCCGGAGCCGCCGGCCACCACATGCTCCACGATCTCCGCCTGGCGGCCGCGGAAATCGGTGAAGCCGAAGGCATCATGAAGGACGGCGCGGGGATCGGCGCTCACATGCGCCTCCGCTGCGCGGGAATCGTGGTCTGGGCTGTCATGGTGTCGGCATCAAATGGTGCAGCGCGCGGCGCAGCGACAGGGCACGCGGGCGAAACGAGGTGATCAGGACATGGCCGGCAGCGCCCGCCCGCCGGCCAGGCGAAGGATGCGCGTCGGCCGCTCCACCCCGATCAGACGATGGGTGATGAGGATGGCGCTGCGCCCGCCCAGGGCAGTGTCCAGCGTCTCCAGGAAGGCGCGCTCGGTCACGGCGTCCAGCCCCGCAGTCGGCTCATCCAGGATGATGACGGAGGCAGGCGAGAGCAGCGCGCGGGCAAGAGCAATGCGCCGTGCCTGCCCGCCCGAGAAGCGGGCCCCGGCTTCGCCGCAGCGCGTCTCGAGCCCGTCCGGCAGGGCGCGGATCAGCTCGGCGATGCGGGCGCGCTCCAGCGCTTCCCAAAGGGTAGCGTCCGACGCCTCCGGCGCGGCGAGGCGGAGATTGGCCGCAATGGTATCGTCAAAGAGCGTAGCCTCCTGAGTCAGGCAGGCAATGCGAGCGCGCACCGCATCGGCCGAAAGCGTCGTGTAATCGGCGCCCCCTAGGGTCATCGTGCCCGCCTGTGGAGCAGCAAGCTTCAGCAGCAGCGCCGCCAGGGTGGACTTGCCGGCGCCGGAAGGGCCGAGCAGCGCGATCCGCGCACCTTCCGGCAGGTCGAAGGAGAGATCTTCGAAAACCGGGGCGCGGTCCGGCCCCCACGCGAATTGCACACCGCGGACGGTGATCGCGTGGCCTACCGGCTTGGTTGAGATCGGTGGGTCCGGCACCGGAATGGGCTGATCGGCGGCTTCCAGCAGCCGGCGCGCGCCCGCAGCCGCCAGGGCCAGCGCCGAACCGGCGCGCGGCAACACGCCAAGCGCGTCTGCTGCCGCCAGCACGAGGAAGAGGGCCACCACCGCGGCCCCCGCACTTCCGCCTGAAATCCCCCAGGCAAGCGCCCCAAGCAATGCCCCCTGGACCAGCACCGTGCCGGCCGCCGCGCCGAGCGATCCGGCCCGGGTCAGGCGCCGCCGCTCCGCATCCACTTGCCCGGCGGCCTCCTCCACGCGCGCCAGGGCACGCGGCTCGGCATTGGCGGCCAGGATGTCCTCCATCGCCGTCAGAGGCTCCACCGCCTCGGCGCGCAAGGCCCCCATGGCGCGAGCGGTCCGCTCCGCGGCGCGCGCGGCGAAAGGCGCCACGAGCAATGGCAGCAACAGCGCGACGGCGAGCGGCAACGCGACAATGGCGGTGAGCACAGGCGACAGGGCATCGAGAATGACAGCGATAGCCAGCACCACCGCGGCCGCGGCCGCCATGGGCACCACGGCGCGGAGATAGAGACCGTCCAGCGCCTCCACGTCGCTGACCAGCCGCCCCAGCAGGTCGCCCGACCGTGTCAGTCCCGGCCCGGCGGAGAGGCGCCCGGACAGGCGCCGGAAGAACCAGGTGCGCGTGTCAGCCAGGGCCCGGAAGGTTGCCTCGTGGGTCGCCATCCGCTCCCCCCAGCGCAGCAGCGGGCGGACGAGAATGAGCGGGCGCAGCAGAATCAGGGAAGCGGCCCCGGCGGCCAGCGTGCCGGTCGCCAGCCCCGCTGCCACGCCGCGCCCGGCCAGGGCAAGCAGAGCCAGACCGGTAAGTGCCGAGGCGCAGGCCACCAGCGCACCGAAGACCAGCCATCCGGCACGCGAGCGCCAGAGACCAAGAATCCGGAGCAGATCGCGGGCCGCGGTCACGTGTTCACCGCCCGGCGCTGCGCCACCGCGCGCCCCTCCCGCAACTCCAGCACCTTGGGGAAGCGAGCGCGCAAGGCGGCGGAATGGCTGGCGATCACGGCAGTCCTGCCTGTGCAGAGGCGGCGCAGGCTTTCCAGCACCAATGCCTCGGTCGCGGGGTCAAGATGCGCGGTCGGCTCGTCAAGCAGGACCACGGGTGCGTCCCGCAGGAAGGCCCGGGCCAGGGCCACGCGCAGGCGTTGCCCGCCGGAAAGTCCGTAGCCGCCCTCCCCGACCAGCGTGTCCAGCTCCTCTGGAAGATCCTGCGCAAAGCTCATCACCTCGGCCGACTTCGCCGCGGCCTCTACGGCGGCGTCATCGGCCTCGGGCCGGGCGAGGCGGATATTCTCGCGGATGGTGGCGCGCAGAAGCACGGGGCGTTGCGGCAGGTAGGCCATCAGGCGTCGCAGCTCGGCCGGTGCCAGGGCCAGCGCATCGCGGCCATTCAGCGCGATCCGGCCGCCATCTGGGCGGGAAAAACCCATGAGCAGCTTGAGAATGGTTGACTTGCCGGAACCGCTCGGTCCGGACAGCACCAGCGTTTCCCCGGGACGCACGCTGAAGGAAACGTCCTCCAGCGCCATGGGCCGGGCTGGGTCGGGCCGGTGGGAAAGGTGGTCCACGACGAGGGTAACATCCGGCGGAACCTCCTCGAGCCTCAGACCGGCCGGGGCCGGGGCCTCCAGGATCGGCGCCAGCGCGGCGGCTGCCCCCTGGGCGGACATCCGCTCGTGATAAGCGACGGAGAATGCCCGGAACGGGGCAAAGAAGGCGGGCACCAGCAGCAGGCAGAACAGCGCCGCCTCGGGCAGCGGGTGCCCGGCCGAGGCCAGCGTCCCGTGCCGCCATGCCAGGCAGCCCAGCACCGCGGCCGCGATCAGCTCCAGCGCACCCGTCGAGAGGAAGGCGAGACGCAGCACCCGCATGGTCCGCGCCCGTAGATCCTGCGCCGCCCGGTCCAGTGCCTCGGCCTCCGCCTCCTGCTGGCGGAACAGGACGAGGGTGGGCAGGCCACGCATTCGGTCGAGAAAGCGTCCGGAGAGTTGTTGCAGGGCGTCAAATTGGCGCCGGCTGGCCACTGCGGCGCCGATGCCTGAAAGGGCCATGCCCATCGGCACGAGCAGCCCGGCAGCGAAGAGGATGACGCCGCTCAGGGGATCGACCACTGCCGCGGCGATCGCGACCATGAGTGGCGCACCGATCGCGAGGGCGGCAGCTGGAATCCAACGGGCAAAATAGCCCTCCATGGCCTCGACCCGATCCACCGCCAGGGCAGCACCCTCACCGGCCGGTCGGCTGGACGGCGTCTCGCCCAGAAGGCGCATGAAGAGGCGCCGGCGCATGGTGGACCGTGCCGCCTCCCCGGCCCGGGCCGCGGTCGCTTCCTGTGCGACCGCGAGCCCCACTTGCACCAAGGCGAGGGCGGCGGCCCCGGCCAGCACGTCCCAGCCCGCTCGGCCGAAGCCGAGCAGCGCGGCGAGCAGGTCGGCTAGTAGCCAAGCCTGGGCAATGCCGCAGGCCGTCGCCGCGAGCCCCAGAAAGATCGGTGGAAGGAGCGCCGAACGGCCTTCCCGCGCGGCGGCGGAGAGGAGGGCGCGGGCAGGGTCTCGGCCGGCACGTTGGGACATGTCGGGAGGGTTCTAGGCCAGATCGCCGTCCGCTGGAATCAGCCTGATGCGCGATCCTGACCTTCGGCGCGCCGATGGCGCCCCCGGACGCATCCCCGGATGCCATCGCGCCGCGGTGTCCGCCTCGATCATCAATGTTGTTCCGAAGTCAGAACTGGACTTGCTAGGCTGGGCAATATGCTTGCTAGGCTTGGCAATATGATAGCAATGCAGCGCCTTGCCCTTCAGGTTCCGGCGATCCGGCGGCTCAGAGACTCACGTAACCTTCTTCTGAAGGAACGGGAGGCCGCTGTACTTGCGCGGGATCTTGCCCTTGCTGGCCAGCGCGCGGCAGAAGCGGCGCTGGAAGCCCTCCGGAGCAAGGCCGCCGACAGTCCATTCTTCCACTACAATGCGGTCTTTGGCGCCGAGGAGATCATCCGCCGTCACGCCGCGCCGGGACTCGTCCCACGTCCGGGCTATATTACGAACTTCCTCGGCGTGCTGGTCGATCCGAAGTTCCTTCCATCCGTGCTCGAACCCTTCGCAGGCACGGTCGAGCCGCTTCCGATCCCGGCGAACTGGCACGCGGATATCGCTGAGTGGGCCGCCGCGCTGCGCGCGGTGGACCTGGCGAAGAGAAGTTTCACGGTCATTGAACTCGGTTGCGGCTGGGGGTGTTGGCTCAACAACACCGGCGTTGCGGCCCGGCGTGCAGGGCTCGACGTCCATTTGGTCGGCATTGAGGGCGACCACGGCCATTTGCGCTTCGCCGAAGAGGCCACGGCGATCAATGGCTTCAGCCCGTCGCAATGCGTCCTGCACCATGGCATCGCTGCCGCGCAGCCTGGCACGGCCCTGTTTCCTAGGCAGGAGGAGGCCGGCAGTACCTGGGGTCTGGAGCCCATCTTCGGGGCAACGGAGGAGCAGCGGGAAGAGGCCGTGCGGTCCGGGAAATTCGATGTGCTGCCGATGGTTGCCCTATCGGAGGTGGCGCGCCCCCTGCCCCGGGTCGATCTTCTGCACGTCGATATCCAGGGCGGAGAGGCAGACCTCGTCGCAGGCTGCCTCGACCTGCTGCGGGAAAAGGTGGCCTATCTCCTGATCGGGACTCATTCCCGGCAGATCGAGGGACGGCTCTTCGATATGCTGCTCGGTCAGGGATGGCGTCTCGAGATCGAGCGGCCGGCTATCCTCAACCTGCACGGGCCCTCGCCCGTCGTGGTTGTGGATGGCGTGCAGGGCTGGCGCAACGCCGCCCTGCTTCCGTAACCAGGGAAGCCTGGCCAGGGCCAGCCCGCCACGCTCTGGAACGCCACATGCATCCTCGCCGGTCCCCTGAAGGCAAGGACCGGCATGCTCCCCACCCATGACCGTTACGACTACCACCCCTGGCGCGGCCGGCCGCAGTGGAACTGGCCGAACGGGGCGAGACTCGCCGTCTATCTCGGCGTGAATCTTGAGCATTTCGCCTTCGGCCAAGGCCTGGGGGCGGAATTGGCGCCCGGCGGTCCACAGCCCGATGTGCTGAACCATGCCTGGCGCGACTACGGCAACCGCGTCGGCGCCTGGCGCCTGCTGGAAACGCTGGACGAACTCTCCCTGCCCTGCACCGTGCTGCTGAACGGCGCCATCTACGACCACGCGCCGGCACTGGTCGCTGCACACCGTGCCCGGGGCGACGAGATAGCCGGCCATGGCCGCACCAACTCCGAGCGGCAATCCGACCTGCCGGAAGCGCGGGAACGTGCGCTGATCGCGGAGGCCACCGCCGTCATCACGGGGCGTGAGGGCCGTGCTCCTCGCGGCTGGCTCTCGCCCTGGATCGCCGAGAGCCACGCCACGCCGGACCTGCTGGCGGAGGCCGGATATCGCTACACCCTCAATTGGTGCAGCGACGACCAGCCGGTCTGGCACCGCACGCAGCATGGCCCGCTGATGGCCATTCCTTACCCGCAGGAGGTGAACGACATCCCCGCCATCATCGCGCGCAAGGATGGTGCCGCGCAGTTTGCGGAGATGATCGTGGACGACTTCGACGAGAGGCTACGCCAGACACGTGACGGGGTGGCGCAGGTGATGGGGATCGCGCTGCACCCCTATGTCATCGGCCAGCCCTACCGAATGCGGGCCCTGCGCCGGGCGCTGGCCCATATTGTCGCCCGGCGGGAGGGCGTCTGGATCACCACCGCGGGGGGGATCTTCGATCATGCCCTCTCCCTACCGGAGGGGAGCGTTCCCGGCTGACGGGGGGTTGGCAACTGCCGGAGGCTTACCGGATGCGATCCGGACGGTCCCGTATCAGACCCCAGCCGGCACCCAGACCCGCCCGTCGAAAAGCCGCCGCGCGGTGCGATAAAAGGAACCGGCGCGTGCCTGCCACACGCCATCCCTGCCCCGCTCCACCTCCGCCCCGACCGTCAGGATGCCGGAGGGCATGCCCAGCCTTAGCGCGCCTCCCGTCGGGGCAGCCGGGGAAAGTGCCTCATGCACGAGGCTGCCCTCGATGCGGGCCGCGACGGCGGTGCAAAGGGAGATGGTGAGTGGCAATGCCCGATGTGGCTGGCCGTTCGAAATGATGCGGGCGGCGACGTCCATCGCCCCGGCCGGGATCGCTTCGCCGCTCAGGTCTCGGAATGGCGCGGCGGGGCTGACAAACCCCACGAAGGGAATGGCTGAAATTCGCCGGGCCGCCTCGGGGTCGGGCGCGATGCCCATGGCGACCGACGCCGCGACGCGGATCGCCTGCAGCCGTGCCATGACATCCGGTCGTGCCTCAATTGCCTCAGGAAGTTCCGTGCCAGCCAGCCCGATGTCGCGGGCACGGACAAAGGCACAGGCATTGGCGGCGTCCACCAGGGAGACCTCGATCCGCGTGCCGTCCTCCAAGGTAAGCAGGTCCAGCGCACGGCCGGTGGGAAGAAGCCTGCCCGTGCTGGCGCCGCCGGGCTCCAGGAAGTCCAGCCGGATTGGCGCACCAGTGCCGGAAACGCCGGGGATGGCGAGGTCGCCGGCATAGCGCGGCATCCCGCCGGCCACGGCGAAATGCGCGTGGATAATCTTGCTCGTATTCGTGTTGTGGATGCGCACCACCGCATCACCATCCGGTACGCGGACCAATCCTTCTTCCACGGCGAAGGGGCCAACGGCGGAGGACATGTTTCCGCAATTCTGCCGCAGCTCAATCCGTGGCTCACGAATCATGATCTGCGCGAAGGTGTAGTCGAGATCGGCATCGTCCCGGGTCGCCGGCCCGATAATGCAGGCCTTCGAGAGAGAGGAGACGCCGCCGCCCATGCCATCGAGCTGGCGGCCATAAGGATCGGGACTGCCCAGCGCGGCGGTGAGGATCGGCGTCCAATTCTCCGGCGAGGCCGGAAGATCGCGCGCATGGAACATTACTGCCTTGCTCGTCCCGCCGCGCATGAACACGGCGGGGATCGCGCGCTGGTCCATGGCCTCAGAAGGTCACGACGGAGCGGATCGACTTGCCTTCATGCATCAGGTCGAAGGCGTGGTTGATCTGATCCAGCGGCATGGTGTGGGTGATCAGGCTGTCGATGTCGATCTTCCCCTCCATGTACCAGTCAACGATCTTCGGCACGTCGGTGCGCCCGCGCGCGCCGCCAAAGGCCGAACCCTTCCAGACGCGGCCGGTGACGAGTTGGAACGGGCGCGTGCTGATCTCCGTGCCACTAGGCGCCACGCCGATGATGATGCTCTCACCCCAGCCGCGATGGCAGCATTCCAGCGCCTGCCGCATGGTGTGCACATTGCCGATGCATTCGAAGGAATAATCGGCGCCGCCATCCGTCAGGTCCTGGATGGCCTGCACCACCTTGTCGCGGCCGACCTCATCCGGGTTGACGAAATGCGTCATGCCGAACTTGCGCGCCATCTCGGCCTTGGCGGGATTCAGGTCCACGCCGACGATCTTGTCGGCGCCCACCATGCGGGCGGCCTGGATGACGTTGAGCCCGATGCCACCGAGACCGAAGACCACGACGTTGGAGCCCGGCCGGACCTTGGCCGTGTAGATCACGGCGCCGATGCCCGTCGTTACCCCGCAGCCGATGTAGCAGACCTTATCGAAGGGCGCGTCCTCGCGGATCTTCGCCACAGCGATCTCCGGCAGCACCGTGAAGTTCGAGAAGGTGCTGCAGCCCATATAGTGCCAGACGGGCTTGTTCGGGTTGTCGCAGGAGAAGCGGCTTGTGCCGTCCGGCATGACGCCCTGCCCCTGGGTCGAGCGGATCGCGGTGCAGAGATTGCTGCGCTGAGAGAGGCAGGTTTTGCACTGGCGGCATTCGGGCGTGTAGAGCGGGATCACATGGTCTCCCGGCTTCACGCTGGTCACGCCCGCGCCCACCTCGCGCACGATGCCGGCGCCTTCATGGCCGAGAATGCAGGGGAATTTCCCCTCCGAATCGAGGCCGGACAGGGTGTAGGCATCCGTGTGGCAGACCCCCGTGGCCATGACCTCCAGCAGCACCTCGCCGGGCTTCGGGCCTTCCAGATCGACCGTCTCGATCGTCAGGGGCTTGTTCGCCTCCCAGGCGACGGCGGCGCGGGTCTTCATGTCGGCGGGTCCCTTTCCTGATCCTGCAGTGCTTCTATCCGCGGCAAGCGGCACGGGCCAGAGGAGGACGGCGTGACGGGCGAGGAGCTGACGACACGGGTCCGGGAGGGAGCAGCTCCTCCGGAGCCCGATGCTGTGGACCAGGTCCGAATCCGCTTAGCTTCCTCTGCTTCCCGCCGGGTCCGTCCCGCCGCTGATGAGTCCGGCGAAGGTCACGATCCGGGTGCCGGCCCCACTGGGTGCGGATGGCGCGGTCGGCCCGGCTCCAGATCGCCTCTCCCAGACACGCAGTTTACCCGGCTGTTGTGGCGGAAAGCGACCTCACGCATATGGCCAGACCGCCCGAACGCCGAGGTCTGGATCCGGGTGGCCTGTTGAAGCGGCCGTGCCAGCCCGCGCATCCTGGTGGACGTCATGGCAAGGACGGCAAGCTGAATGCCCGGAATCGGCCATAATGGTGGCCCGCCGCTCGACCCCGACGAATCCTGGCGGGAATGGTGCTGGAGGCGTGCCCATAAGCGGGCCTGGAAGACGCCCCCGCGCGAGATCGCCCTTCGCCGGCTCGCCCGCGCCGAGGAACTTGGCGTCACCTATCGCGAATACACGCTGGAGATCATGGAACGGGGCCGCTACCCCTGACGAAGCGGCCTGGACGGTGGTGGCGCACCCTGAGGGACTTGAACCCCCAACCAACCGGGTAGAAGCCGGTTGCTCTATCCAGTTGAGCTAAGGGTGCTTCTCCAGCCCGGCGACGCCTCAATGAGTCCAGTTGTTGAGGCGGTCGGTACGGAAATTGTCGGCGTAAACCTTGGGCCGGATTGCCGGGCGCTGGCGGCGCGGCTCGACCTCATAGGTGAGGCCCTCGGCCTTGGCATAGGTCTCGGCCGCCTCCAGCGTGTCGAAGCGCAGGCGCACCTGACGGTTCGTGTCGCCCGACCCGTACCAGCCGGTCAGCGGGTCGATCCGCTTCGGCTCGGCCGGCTCGTATTCCAGGACCCAGTCATCCGTCCGCGCCAGACCGGACTGCATGGCGCTCTTCGGCGTCGAATAGATACGGGCGATGCTCATGCGCGGCACTCCAGTCGAACTCTTCCGCCGCCCGCGGGGCGGCCGGCAGTATCTCTTCGAATCGGGGCGGCGGGATTCGAACCCACGGCCTCCTGTACCCAAAACAGGCGCGCTACCAGGCTGCGCCACACCCCGAAACTCGACGGGAACCTATGGGCGCGGCGCCCCGGACGCAATGGCCCTGCGCAGGATCATGCTGCCGGAATGATCTCCGCCCCGCCCATGAAGGGCCGCAGCGCCGGCGGAATCGCAATCGAGCCATCCGCCTGCTGGTGGGTTTCCATGACCGCGATCAGGGCCCGGCCGACGGCGACGCCGGAGCCATTGAGGGTATGAAGGAACTGGTTCCCCTTTCCCTCCCTGGGCTTGAAGCGCGCATTCATCCGGCGGGCCTGGAAGTCCCGCATGTTCGAGCAGGAGGAAATCTCCCGCCATGCCCCCTGTCCGGGCAGCCACACCTCCAGGTCATAGGTCTTGGCGGCGCCGAAGCCGGTATCTCCGGCACAGAGCATAATCCGGCGCCAGACCAGGCCCAGTTCGGTGAGCACCCGCTCGGCACAGCGGGTCATCCGCTCGTGTTCCTCCGCGGACTGCTCGGGCGTGGTGATCGAGACCATCTCGACCTTGCTGAACTGGTGCTGCCGGATCATGCCGCGCGTGTCCCGGCCGGCCGAGCCGGCCTCGGAGCGGAAGCAGGGCGAGAGGGCGGCCAGGCGGTAGGGCAGCTCAGCCTCGGGCACGATTTCGTCCCGCACCGTATTCGTCAGCGGCACCTCCGCCGTCGGGATCAGCCAACGGTCATCGGTGGTGCGGAAAAGGTCATCGGCAAACTTGGGCAACTGGCCCGTGCCATACATCGTGGCACTGTTCACCAGCAACGGGACCACGGTCTCGGTATAGCCGTGCTGGTCCACATGGAGGTTGAGCATCCATTGCCCGAGGGCCCGTTCCAGCCGGGCGAGCGGACCGCGCAGCACGGTGAAGCGGCTGCCGGCCAGCTTTACCGCCGTGGCGAAATCCATCCCGCCCAGGGCCTCACCCAGTTCGAAATGCTGCTTCGGGGTGAAGGAAAGCTCCGGGATCTCGCCATGCTGGTGCAGAACGACATTGGCCGACTCGTCCGCACCCTCAGGCACATCGGCGTCGAGGATGTTGGGCAGGGCCTCCAGGATGCGGGTCTGGGCCTCCTCGGCCGCCTTGGCCTCTGCCTCCAGCCCCTCCATCCGGGCACGCAACTCGGTCGCCTCAGCCTCTAGCGCGGAGGTGTCCGCACCGCTCCGCTTGCCCTGCCCGATCTCCTTGGCCAGCGCGTTTCGCCGGGCCTGGGCCTCCTGGGCCGTGGTCTGGGCGGCACGCCGGGCGGAATCGAGGCGCAGCAGCTCTTCGGAAACCGGCGCGAGGCCACGTCGGGCCAGCGCGGCATCGAACGCGGCCGGATCGGCGCGGACGGCCCGTATATCATGCATAGGTCGAGCCTCGGATCGGGGCTTAGGTCGTTGGGGGCTTGGGCTTGGGCGTCATCCAAACCGCGGCCAGGATGGACAGCTCGTAAAGAGCTAGCAGCGGCACGGCGAGACCAACCTGGCTGATGACGTCGGGCGGCGTCAGCACAGCGGCAGCCACGAACATGCCGACGATCGCGTAGCGGCGTCCGCGGCGGAGCTGCTCCACGCTCACGATCCCGACCCGGGCCAGCAAGGTCAGCAGGACCGGCATCTGGAAAGCGACGCCAAAGGCCAGGATCATGTGCATGACCAGCGAAAGGTATTCGGACACCTTCGCCTCGAGCTGCACCGGCAGCCCGCCACCGCCGGTCGGGGTCTCGAAGGAGATGAAGAACTTCCAGGCCAGCGGGAAAATGAAATAATAGGCCAGCGCCGCGCCGAGCACGAAAAGCACGGGGGAGGCGATGAGGAAGGGCGTGATGACCTTCTTCTCGGATCTGTAGAGGCCTGGCGCGATGAACAGCCAGAGCTGCGTCGCCCAGATCGGAAAGCTGAAGAACACGGCCCCGAAGAAGGCGACCTTCAGATAGGTGAAGAAAGCTTCATAGAGCGCGGTGAAGATCATCCGCCGCTCGCCGCCACCCTGCTCCATCAGGATGTCGGCCAGCGGGCGCGCCAGGAAGCCGTAGATCTGGGTCGAGAAGTAGTAGCAAACCGCGAAGGCGATGCCGAAGGCCCCGATTGACCACAGGAGCCGCGTGCGCAGCTCAAGCAAATGGTCAATCAACGGCATGGGCTTGTCGTCGATTGTATCGTCCGGATCGCGAGGCACTGTCTTCGGGCGCTTTTCGGTTCAGGCGGTGTGGGTGGCGGGGCTCGCGGGCCGCTCCGCGCCGGGCTTCGCCTCGGTCGGCGTCGCAGGCGGCGCGGAGGGCTCGGCCGTGGCCACCCCCGCAGGGGGCGAAGGAACAGGTTCGGGCACCGGGTCGAGACCCGACGCCTCCGGGGAATGCCCGCCCGGCGCGGGGCTGGGGGCGGGCGGAGTCGCGTCCGGCGTGTCGGCCGCCGCATTCGCGGCAGTCACCTCGGGCGGCGGGGTAGTCGCGTCCACAGGGGGCGCCTCAGCCGGCACTGCCGCCTCGGTCCCGGCGGCCGGGGCGGCGTCGGAGGTCGGCGGCGGCGGCGCGCGGAACGGGTCGTCCCGGAAGGTGCGGCTGATCGCGCCGTCCTCATCCACCGCCTTCTCGATGGTGGACTTCAGGTCGAAATTGCGGATGTCGCGAATCTGGTCGCGCACATCCTCCAGCTTCGCCTCACGTACCACCTCGTCCAGGTGGCCCTGGAACTCGCCGGCCATGCGACGCAGCTTCTGGATTCCACGGGCGACGCCGCGCACGGCGTCCGGAAGATCCTTCGGACCGATCACGACCACCGCCACCACGGCGATCAGCGCGATCTCGGACCAGGCCAGGTCGAACATGTTTCTCCGATCACCCGCATCGGGCGGAATGCGCCCTCGAATGGCGCTCGCCGGTCCCTCACGGGGTCGTCTCCGTTAGCAGAACTCGCCCGCACGACAAATGGGGCTGGCGCCAAGATGGGGCGCCCTATGGTGGGATGGAAGCGGGCCGGAGGGAAGCGGCGTTACGCGGCCGGATCGCGCGCGGGTTCAACCGGCGCCTCGGGCGGGGCCTGCGCGGGTTGGGGGAAAGGCAGCCCCGGCTCGGGCATCAGTTCCTCCCGCTTGGGCAGATCGCGCAGCGAGGCGAGCCCGAATTGCTCCAGGAATTTCGAGGTGGTCGCCCAAAGGGTCGGCCGGCCCGGCGCCTCCTTCTTCCCGCGCGGGGCGATCAGGCCGTTCTCCAGCAGCGTCTCCAGCGTGTTCTGGGAAAGCGCGGTGCCGCGAATCTCCTCTATCTCGGCGCGGGTGACGGGCTGGTGCCAGGCGATGATGGCCAGGGCCTCCATGGCCACGCGCGGCAGGCGGCGCGGCACCTCCACCACCCTGGTCAGGACCGCGGCGAGATCCGGAGCGGTCCGGAAGGCATAGCCCCCCGCCACAGAGACGAGGTTGACCCCCCTGCCCTCATAGGCCTGGGCCAGCGAGGCCAGGACCGCTGACGCGCTCATTCCTTCCGGCAGCAGCGGGGCCAGACGAGCCGCCGTGACCGGGGTGGCGGAGGCAAAAACCAGCGCCTCGGCGATCCGAAGTGCCTCTGGCGAGGGCAGTGCCTCTGCGGCCACAACTGGCACGCTTCCCGTGGGCTCCACCTGAGCGGAGGCAGGTTCGGAGAGTTGAGGTTCCGCTGGCGCAGTCTCGGCAGGGTCGGCCTCGCCGGGCGGGCCGTCCGGCTCTTCCGGAGATGAGGCCGGGACTGGCTCGGCGGGGGAAGCGGATTCGGGCGTGGTCACCGGATCAGGGGGTGCGCCCTCTTCCTCAGGGGGAAGCAGCCCCTCCGGTGCGTCGGGGTCAGGCGGCGTCGGCATTACAAGTCTCGGTCGAAGTACGTAGCAGGATCGGAGCGAAGGGGGCATCCTGGCGCAGCTCGGCCAGGCCGGTCTTTGCCATCTCCAGCCCGGCGACGAGCGTGCTGGCGAGGGCCGCGCGCCGTTCGGTCGGATCCATCTCCGCCTCCGGCAGGAAGCCGGACAACTCGGCCCAGCCGGGCACGTTGCCGACCAGCTTACGAAGGCGCTCCAGCGCGTCCTGTACCGTCCAGATCTTCCGCGGGCGCGGGCGATAGGGCCGGCGGGCCGCCGCGCGGCGCAACACGTCGGCATAGGCCCGCAGCAGGCTCGGCAAGTCAGCGGCCAGGGCCGAGCGGTCCTCCAGCACCAGGTTCTCCGGCGCACCACGGGCCATCACGTCGCGGCCAAGGAAGGGCCGCTGCCCCAGCCAGGCGGCTGCCTCGCGCATCCGCTCCAGTTCCCGGAGCCGATCTGCCAGCGCCTCGGCGAGGGACTCGGCGTCCTCCTCCGCCTCAGGATCGTCCGGCAGCAGCAGGCGGGATTTCAGCCAGGCAAGCCAGGCGGCCATGACCAGCCAGTCCGCGGCCAGTTCCAGCCGTACGCGGCGCGCGCCCTCGATCACCGCGAGATACTGGTCCACCAGGGAGAGGATGGAGATCTTCGCGATATCCACCTTCTGCGCGCGGGCGAGGTCCAGCAGCAGATCGAGCGGCCCCTCAAAGCCGTCCAGCGTCACCACCAGGGCTGGTTCAGCCGTGCTCAAAGGTCGTGGCCCGTGAGGGTGAGGATGAGCTGTGCGAGCGGGAAGACAACGGTCCGCACCAGCCAACGGACGGGATCCGTCCCCGGGACCGCCAGGGGCAGGATGAAGAGCATGCCCAGCACGATGAAGAGCCCGGCCCTTTCGAGGCGGAGGAAGGGAATGCCGAGTTCCGGCGGCAACAGCCCGCCCAGGATGCGTCCGCCATCCAGCGGTGGGATGGGGATCATGTTGAAGGCGCCGAGAACGAGATTCCCGATCAGGGAAAGGAGCAGGAAGTTCCCCACCCAGTCCATGACATTGTCCTGCCCGACTCCCTGGAAGGGATGCAGCAGGATGGAAGCCGCGATGGCCAGGGCCAGGTTCATGGCCGGGCCAGCCGCCGCCACCAGCACCATGCCGTAGCGAGGATTGCGCAGCGCCATGACATTCACCGGCACCGGCTTCGCCCAGCCGAACAGCACATCCACCCGGCCGGAGAGCAAGAGCTGCGACACCACCAGCAGCCCCGGGATCAGCAGCGTGCCCACGGGATCGACATGGCGCAGCGGGTTCAGCGAGAGGCGGCCGAGACGCGCTGCGGTGTCGTCGCCGAGGGCGCGGGCGGCGTAGCCATGTGCCGCCTCGTGCAGGGTGATCGCCAGGATCGCGGCGAGGGCCGCGGCGGCGAAATCCGGGAGCCATTCCATCGGCGCGTCAGGCGTCGGTCAGCGCGTGCGGGGCACGGGCGGAGGGGCGCGCCGAGGCGGCGGCCATCGCGGCCGGTCTCGCCGCCTGCATGGCCGCCCGGGCGGCCACGAGCCGCTCCCTGGCGCGCTCCGCCAGTGGCGGGCAGTCGCGGAGCAGCGCGGCGGTATCGGCCGCAACACCGTTGCAGTGCAGAACCAGGTCGCAGCCCGCGGCCAGCGAGGCCTCGGCCAGGTTACCCGGGATGGCGGCCAGGGCGCCCATGGTCAGATCATCCGAGACCAGCACGCCGTCGAAGCCGATCTCGCCGCGGATGGTACCCTCGATCAGGCGTGGGGAGAGGGTGGCGGGAAGGTCCGCGTCCAGCGCGGCATAGGTGATGTGCGCCGTCATCGCCCAGAGATGGCGGCCGGCATTCCGGGCGCAAACGGCGCGGAACGGGGCGATGTCGGCGGCCAGGGTTTGGGCATCCGCCTCCACCCGCGGCAGGGCTTCGTGGCTGTCAGCCGTCGCGCGACCATGGCCGGGAATGTGCTTGATCACTGGGATGCACCCCGCGGCCATCAGCCCCTCGATCCAGGCTTCGCCCAGGCGGGCGACTTCCTCCGGACTGGCGGAAAAGGCCCGGTCACCGATCACGTCATGCGCGCCGGGCAGGCGCAGGTCGAGGACCGGCGCACACACCACGTCCAGCCCCATGGCGGCACATTCGGCTCCCAGCAGGGCGGCGTTCGCGGCAGCGCGGGCGGAGGGCGCCTGTTCGAAGACGCTGGCCGGGGGGAAGGCGGGCCAATGTGGCGGCCGCAGCCGGGCCACGCGGCCGCCCTCCTGATCGACCAGGATTGGTGCCTCCTCGCCCAGCTCCTCCCGGATTGCGGCGGTCAGGGCGCGGAGTTGGTCCGGGCTCTCCACATTCCTGCGGAACAGGATCACCCCGGCCGGCGGAGTGGCGCGCAAGATGGCCACCTCCTCCGCCGTGATGGCGAGGCCGGACAGGCCGGTGACGGCGGCGCGCACGGTCATCCGCCGATCACGGCGCATGGCGCGCTCTTCGCCTTTGCGGCCTCACAGAGTTCCCGGGCTGCCGCGGCATCCGGCAGGCCCCCGGTGCGGATCCGCCACATCGGCGGCTGATCGCCGCGATCGACCTTCGTGAAATGCGGCTGGCGGCCGGACAGCTCCGGGATACGGCCCTGAAGGCGGGCCCACTCGCCGCGTGCCGCCTCCTCCGAGCCCACGGCGCCGAGCTGCACGATGAAGCGGCCGGTGCGGACCGGCGTGCTGGCTGGCATGGGCGGCGGGGTGATCGCGGGTACCTGCGGCTCGGGCTGGGCCACTGCCTGCTGGGCCTGTTGCTGCTGGGCTGGCTGCGTGGGCGCGGAAACCGGGGCGGCCGGATGCGCGGCCTGCGGGCCGAAGCTGGGATTGGCCAGCGGCGGCCGGGCCGGCGGCGTGTCCGGCTGAACCGGCGCCTGCGCGGCTGCTTGGCTGGCCTGGGCTCGCTGCTGGGCACGGGCCGCTGCCTGTCGTAGCGCCTCCAAATCCGGGCTCTCGGGCTCCGGCGTCAGCCGGGCCTGTCCGGTGGCGACGCCGCCCGTACCACGCCGCGAGCGGTCGAAGATCCGCTCATCCTGGTTCGCGACGCGCAACCCGCCGGGATCCTCCGGCTTCACGCGGATCGGGCGCTCATCAGCCTCGATGGTCGGAACCTCGCGGTTCACCGCGCGCGCAATACCCCAGACCACCGCGCCGCCAGCCCCCGCCGCGCCGATGATCGCGCCCGCCATGGCAACCATGCGCCATGGCACCTGGAAGCCCGCCCGCTGCGGACGAACCCGATAGCTCGGAACCGTGAAATCGCTCACCGCATCTCCTCGACGGGTGTCACCCCCATGACCGCGAGACCTGAGCGGATCACCGTAGCCGTCGCCGTGACGAGGGCCAGCCTCGCGCGCGTGGCCTCCGGCTCATCCTCCCGGATGAACCGCAAGGTGGTGTCCTCTCTCCCCCGGTTCCACAGTAGATGAAAGTCAGCGGCCAAGTCATGGAGAAAGAAGGCGATCCGGTGCGGCTCCCGTGCCAGGGCCGCCGCTTCCACCGTGCGCGGCCAAGCCGTCAGGCGGCGGATCAGCGCCATCTCCGCCGGATCCGAAAGGGACTCGAGCGGTGCCTGAGCCAGATCGGCGGGCGCGGGATCCTCGACCTGACGCAGCACGCTGCGGCAGCGCGCATGGGCGTATTGCACGTAGAAGACCGGGTTGTCGCGTGACTGCTGCACGACGGCATCCAGGTCGAATTCCATCTGCGCATCGGCTTTGCGCGTCAGCATGGTGAAGCGCACGGCGTCGCGCCCGACCTCGTCGATCAGGTCGCGCAAGGTGACATAGGTGCCGGCGCGCTTGGACATGCGCACGGGCTGCCCGCCCTTCACCACCTTTACGATCTGCGTCAGCACAACATCGAAGGAGACGGGCTTGTCGGCGGAGAGCGCGGCGACGGCGGCCTTCATGCGCGGCACATAGCCACCATGATCGGCGCCCCAGACCTGCACCAGCTCGTCGAAGCCGCGCGCGATCTTATCCGCGTGGTTGCCAATGTCATTGGCGAAATAGGTGTTCGTGCCGTCGCTCTTGCGCAGCGGGCGGTCCACATCGTCGCCGAATTCAGTGGAGCGGAACAGGGTCTGCTCGCGGGGCTCCCAGTCATCCGGCAGCTTGCCCTTGGGCGGCTCCAGCACGCCTTCATAGACCAGGCCGCGCGCTGCAAGCTCGGCAATGGCACGATCGGCCGCGCCGTTCTTCACCAGCTCCGCCTCGCTGATGAACACGTCGTGCCGCACGCCCAAAGCCGCGAGATCTTCGCGGATCTCGGCCATCATCGCGCCGACTGTGAAGTTGCGCACGGTGTCGAGCCAGAGCGATGAGTCTGCGGGGCACGCGCCCGGCGCGAGGGAGTCGCCGTATTCCGCCTTCAGCGCCTCGCCCACGGGGATCAGGTAATCGCCGCGATATTGCAGCCCGCCGGGAATCCCGGCCGCGAACTCGTCTTCGGTCAGCGTGGTACCGAGTGCCTGGAGGTAGCGCCAATAGGCTGCCCAGGCGAGTGCCTGCACCTGAGCGCCGGCGTCGTTGATGTAGTACTCCTTCGTTACCGCCCAGCCAGCCTTGGTCAGCAGATTAGCGAGCGCATCGCCCACTACAGCGCCGCGGCAATGGCCAACATGCATCGGACCCGTCGGGTTGGCGGAGACGTATTCGACATCCACCTTGCGTCCGCCGCCGGTCTGGCCGTCGCCATAGGATTCGCCGGCGCGTAGGATGACCGGAAGCTGCGCGCGCAGCAGCGACTCTTCCAGCCGCAGATTGACGAAGCCTGGCCCGGCGGGCGCCGCAGCCGCGATGCCCTCCCGCGCCGCCAGACGTTCCGCCAGCGCCTGCGCCACCTTCTGCGGCGGCTGGCGCGCGGGCTTGGCCACGACCAGCGCGGCATTCGTCGCCATGTCGCCATGCGAGGGATCGCGCGGCGGCTCCACGAGCACGCGGCCCAGGGACTCCTCCGGCAGTTCCGGAAGGATGGCGCGTAGCTCGGCCACGACCGCGTCGCGGATCGTGCGGAAAATATCGTCGGTCATGGTGCAATCAGCCGGGAATGTGGGGGTCCGTCAGGCGACGGTGCTCTTCTAGGGCGAACTTGTCGGTCATGCCGGCCAGCCAGTCGCAGACGGCGCGGGCGGCGCTGGCCGAGCCCGCCTCCCCCGCGCGCGCGGCCCAGACAGGTGGCAGCATGTCGGGCTGGCCATGCAGCAGGGAGAACATGACCTGCAGCACGCGCTTGGATTTCAGCGTGGTGC
This sequence comes from Roseomonas chloroacetimidivorans, assembly GCF_049629625.1. Classification (NCBI taxonomy): domain Bacteria; kingdom Pseudomonadati; phylum Pseudomonadota; class Alphaproteobacteria; order Acetobacterales; family Roseomonadaceae; genus Roseomonas; species Roseomonas chloroacetimidivorans. The sequence continues at coordinate 23,287 of NZ_JBNBZS010000015.1, forward strand.
GGTTGACGCGCCAGTGGCGGTACATCCGGCCGAACAGGAACTCGCGCGTCTCCTGGTTCAGGGCGCGCATCCGGTCGGAGAAGAAGACGACCGGCCGGTCCGCGTTGCGGATATCCGTGACATCGCGCGGCCTCAGCGCGGCGATGCGGCGGCGCGCCTCCTCGATCACATCGATGATCATGAGGTTGATCACGCGGCGGATGATTTCGCTTGCCATGCGGTCTGGCGGCGTGTCCGCCGGGATCGCCTCCATGGCCTGGTCGCGCGCCATGGCGATCAGCGGCAGGCGGCAGACCTCTTCCAGCGTGAAAAGCCCGGCGCGCAGCCCGTCATCCAGGTCGTGGTTGTTATAGGCGATGTCGTCCGCGATCGCCGCCGCCTGCGCCTCTGCGCTGGCGTGGCAGTGCAGCTCCAGGTCGTATTTCGCCGAGTACTCGGCGATGTAGTGCGGCGGGCGGCGCAACGGGCCGTTATGCTTGGCCAGGCCCTCCAGCGTCTCCCAGGTCAGGTTAAGCCCGTCGAAACCGGCATAGCGCTGCTCCAGCAGGGTCACCGCCTTCAGGGACTGGGCATTGTGGTCATAGCCGCCCCAGTTCCGCATCACGCCATTCAGCGCTTCCTCCCCGGCATGGCCGAAGGGGGGATGGCCTAGGTCATGAGCCAGGGCGAGGGCCTCGGCCAGGTCCTCATCCAGATGCAGCTCCCGGGCGATCGAGCGGGCGATCTGCGCAACCTCGATCGAATGGGTCAGCCGGGTGCGGAAGGCGTCGCCCTCATGAAAGACGAAAACCTGGGTCTTGTATTGCAGCCGCCGGAAGGCGGTGGAGTGGATGATCCGGTCCCGGTCCCGCTGGTAGGGGGAGCGCCCGCTGCCCGAATCGTCAGGATAGAGCCGCCCGCGGGTGCGGCCCGGCTGGACCGCCCAGGGCGCCCGGTCGGAGGGCGCGCGCACGGCATCATCCCCCGCAGCCATCGGGGGCAGGCCTTCCGGCGCGGCAGGGGTGGCGGAATTATCCATGGCTCGTCGGGGCCGTAGCACCCGGCCTGCGGCAGCGGCAAGGCTGGCGCGCGTTGGAGAATGCGCGGCCGCGCCCTATCTTGGGTGCAAATCATTCATCGGCGCGATTCACCAGCGCGCCCGGCCGACGAGGTTCCCCCAATGCCCGATGGCAGTCCCCCTCTTGCCCCCTTCTCCGTCACCCCGGCCGCCCTGGCCCAGGTGGCCGAGATCGCGGCCGCCCAGGGCCGCCCGCAGGCCGGATTGCGGCTGGCCGTGGAGGCCGGCGGCTGTTCGGGCTTCCAGTACAAGTTCGACCTGGCCGACACGCCCGAGCCCGATGATCTGGTGGTAGAGGGGCGCGTCTTCATCGATCCCGTCTCGCTAGACCTATTGCGGGGCGCGGTGCTGGACTGGGCGGATGAGCTGATCGGGGCGCATTTCACGGTGAAGAACCCGGTGGCGGTGTCCGGCTGCGGCTGCGGCGTCTCCTTCTCGGTCGGCTGATCCTGTCCTTGCGCCTCTGCACCTTCAATGTGAACTCGGCCCGCAAGCGGATGCCGCATCTGCGGCGCCTGATCGAGCGGCATTCGCCGGACCTCGTCTTCCTCCAGGAGCTAAAATGCCGGACGGAGGAATTCCCTGGCATGGAAGTGGCGGATCTCGGCTACCGCTTCCACGCCGTGGGCCAGCCGGGCGGCCGGAACGGGGTGGCGGTGGTGTCCCGCATCCCCTTTGAGGTGGTGGACGAGGTCCTGCCAGACGGGGTTGAGGATACCCATGCCCGCTTCGTCGAGGTGCGGGCGGCCGGGATGCACATCGCCGGCATCTACCTGCCCAATGGCAATTCGGGCGGGGCCGAGGGCTATGCCTATAAGCTGGCCTGGATGGAGCGCCTGCGCGCCCGGGTGGCGGAGCGGCTGGCCGGGTTCATTCCCTATGCCGTGCTGGGCGACTTCAATGTCTGCCCGACAGATGCTGATCTCTCTCCCGGAGCACTGCCTCCGACCGATGCCCTGGTCCGCCCGGAAAGCCGCGCCGCCTTCCGCGCCATCACCCATCTCGGCATGACCGACGCGCTGCGCGCCCTCCATCCAAGGGACGCGCCCTGGACCTATTGGGATTACGGCTCCTCCTTCGAGGCCAATCGCGGGCTGCGCATCGACCATGCCCTGCTCAGCGCCGAACTGGCGGAGCGGCTGACGGGTGCGGCCGTGGACGTGGTTGCACGGTCGGAGGAGAGCCCCTCGGACCACGCGCCGGTTCTGTTCGACCTGGCGGACTAGGAAAAGCGGGCGGCGGGAGAGCCCTCCCCGACCCGGCTCCCCTCAGCACCTCTTGCCCGTCAGCGCCTCTTGTAGGTGATCACCAGCACGTCCCGGTGCCCGGGCAGGGCCGGATCGATCGGATGGATGGGCGTGGTTCCGTGCTTCACGCGCCTGTCGTTCAGCAGCACGGCCTCGCAGGGGTCGTGCAGGGTGAAGCTGGCCGCCTCACGCCCGTCGATCTCGATACCCGTGACGCCGCCCTCTACATTCTCGCGTCCGATCAGCATCACGATGACGAAGTCGACGCCGTCGGTGTGCATCCCCTCCGGGGTGGGCTTGCCGGCCTCGCCGGGGCGCGCCTCGATCCGGAACTGGTGAACCTCGATGTGCCAGGCGGTGTCGGGGGAGAGCTGGTCGAAAACTTTCCGCGCCCCCTCCATGACGGCACGGAGCGCGGGCCCCTCGCCGATCTCGGAGGTGACAGGCTCGAACCAGCGCTCAATGCCGCCATTCAGGTGATTGTACTCCAGCCCCTGGTAGTGCGGCTGCTGCGGACCGCGGGTGGCCGGGCGGCCGGGCATGGCGGCATAGGTGGCGTGACGGCGAAGGCGGTAGCGGCCACCGTCGCGCATGAAGCCATCCGGCCGCAGGTCGTTCCAGCTGGCGGCGAAGCGCTCCCAGGCATGGCCGGACAGGGCCGCGCCGGCGGGATCAAAGAGACGGCGGACCGCCTCTCCGGGTAGGGGCACATAGCCGGCTGCAGCGATGGCCGAGGCGGGATCGCTCATGACCGGGCCGTCTCCATCACCTGCCGCATGCGAGCGACGGCGGGGCCGAGCCCATCGAACAGCGCCTGCCCCATGAGAAAATGGCCGATATTCAGCTCGACCACTTCGGGGATCGCGGCCAGCAGCGGGGCGGTCTCGTAATCCAGCCCATGGCCGGCATGACATCCCAGCCCTCTCGCAACGACGAGGCCGGCGGCCTGCTTCAGCCGAGCCAGCTCCCGGTCCCGCGCCGGGCCGGGCGCCGCCTCGCAGAAGGTGCCCGTGTGAAGCTCCACCGCCTTGGCACCGAGGCGGACAGCCGCCTCCACCTGCACCGGCTCGGGATCGAGAAAGAGCGAAACCCGGATGCCGGCGCCGACCAGGGCTGCGATGACGGGGCCCAGCGTTTCCATCTGCCCGGCTGCGTCCAGCCCACCCTCGGTGGTCAGCTCCGCGCGGCGCTCCGGAACGAGGCAGCAGGCATGGGGACGCAGCGCGAGGGCGATCGCCTGCATCTCGGCCGTCGCCGCCATTTCCAGGTTGATCGGGGCGGAGATGGCCGCCTTCATCGCCGTGCAATCCGCATCGCGAATGTGCCGGCGATCCTCGCGCAAATGGATCGTGATGCTGTCGGCGCCATTCGCCAGGGCCAGGCGCGCCGCCGCCACCGGATCGGGATGAACACCCCCGCGCGCGTTGCGCAGGGTGGCCACGTGATCAACATTCACGCCGAGCCGGATGGGCGTCATGCGGCGTTTTCCTTCCTGGGCCGGCGAGCGGCCATCTCGGCCGCGAGGCGAAGGGCGGCGATCAGGCTGCCCGGGTCGGCGATTCCCTGCCCCGCGATGCCGAAGGCCGTTCCGTGGTCGGGCGAGGTGCGGATGATGGGCAGGCCGAGCGTGACATTCACACCGCCATCCATGTCCAGCGTCTTGATCGGGATCAGCGCCTGATCATGATAGAGGCAGAGGGCAGCGTCATAAGTCTCGCGCGCGCGGGCGGTGAACATGGTATCCGGGGGCAGCGGGCCGAAGGCCTCCACGCCCTGGGCGCGTAGCGCCTCGATGGCCGGGAGGACGAGGCGGGGTTCCTCATCCCCCATGGCGCCCTCCTCCCCCGCATGCGGGTTGAGTCCAGCCACGGCGATACGCGGCGACGCGATCCCGAAGCCGTCCCGCAACCCCCGCGCCAAGGCAAGGCCAGTGCGGACGATCTCCGCCGTGCTGAGCATATCCAGCGCGCGGCGAAGCGAGACATGGATGGTGACAGGCACGACCCGCAGCATGGGCGAGGCGAGCAGCATCACCGGCGGCTCCGCCGTGCCGGTCAGCGCGCCCAGGAACTCTGTGTGACCGGGAAAGGCGAAGCCTGTGCGGTAAAGCGTCGCCTTGCTGATGGGGTTGGTGACCACGCCCCCGGCCCGGCCTGCCTGGGCCAGGGCCACCGCCCGCTCGATCGAGCCAAGCACGGCCGGGGCATTCAGCGGGTCAGGCTGGCCGGAGATGCTGGGCGCAGGCAGCCTGATGGTCATCACGGGAAGCCGTTCCGCAAAGACCTCGGCCGCCTCTTCCGGTCCGGCGACCGGAGCGACCGGTATTTCCCAGCCTAGCCGGGCGGCCAGAGCCTCCAGGCGGCCAGGATCGTCGAGCGCGACAAAGGCGGGGCCATCCCGCCGTAGCCGCGCCCAGGCCGCCAGGGTGAGTTCCCCGCCGATGCCGGCGGGGTCTCCCATGGTCAGCGCGAGGGGCAGCGCATTGCTCATGCCGGGAAGGGTGGCATGGGCATGATCCGCGCCGCATCCCGTGCGCGGATCATGGCTGCCCCGTCCTGCTCAGATGTCGGCGTAGACATGCGTCTCGGCGGCGCCACCCGGATGGGTGACGGCACCGAGATTGGCCGGGCCGACGAGCTGCGCATACTTCCACAGCGCGCCGGAATTGTAGTCGGTACCGCGCGGCTTCCAGGCGGCCTTGCGCTTCGCCATCTCCTCCTCGGAGATGTCGACATCGATCGTGCCCTTGGCGGCGTCGATGATGATACGGTCGCCGTTCTGGAGCAGGGCGATGGGACCGCCCACGGCGGCCTCCGGCCCGACATGGCCGATGCAGAAGCCGCGGGTGCCGCCGGAGAAGCGGCCGTCGGTGATCAGCGCAACCTCGCTGCCCATGCCCTGGCCGTAAAGCGCGGCCGTGGTGGAGAGCATCTCGCGCATGCCCGGACCGCCCTTCGGACCCTCATAGCGGATGATGATCACATCGCCCTTCTTGTAGGCGCGCTGCTCCACCGCCGCGAAGGCGTCCTCCTCGCAGTCGAAGCACAGCGCCGTACCCTCGAAGCGCAGCTCCTTCAGCCCCGCGATCTTCACGATGGCGCCGTCCGGGGCCAAGTTGCCCTTCAGCCCGACCACGCCGCCGGTCGGGGCGATGGGGTTGGAAACGGGGCGGATCACGTCCTGATCCTTGGGGAAGATCACCTCACGGTGGTTCTCCGCCAGGCTTTTGCCGGTGACGGTCAGGCAGTCGCCATGCAGCAGCCCGGCATCGAGCAGCGCCTTCACGATCACCGGGATGCCGCCGATCTTGTAGACGTCAAAGGCCACATAGCGGCCGCCCGGCTTCAGGTCGCCGATATAGGGCGCCTTGCGCATGATCTCGGCCACGTCCTGCAGCGTGAACTTGATCCCGGCCTCATGCGCCATGGCGGGCAGGTGCAGGGCAGCATTGGTGGAGCCGCCGGTGGCACCGACGATCAGCGCCGCGTTATAGAGCGATTCCTTGGTGACGATGTCGCGCGGGCGGATGTTCTTCTTCAGCAGGTCCATCACGGCCTTGCCGGACTCCACCGCCCACTTGTCGCGGTCCTCATAGGGCGCGGGGGCTCCGGCGGAGCCGGGCAGCGCGAGGCCGATCGCCTCGGACACAGTCGCCATGGTGTTGGCGGTGAACTGGCCGCCGCAGGCGCCGGCGCTGGGGCAGGCCACGCATTCCAGCTCGTGCAGGTCTTCGTCGGACATGTTGCCAGCGGCGTGCTGGCCCACGGCCTCGAACACATCCACCACCGTCACATCCCGGCCCTGGAACTTACCGGGCAGGATGGAGCCGCCATACATGAACACGCTGGGCACGTTCAGGCGCAGCATGGCCATCATCATTCCGGGCAGAGACTTGTCGCAGCCGGCTAGGCCCACCATCGCGTCGTAGCAATGGCCACGCATGGTCAGTTCCACCGTGTCCGCGATGGCATCGCGGCTGGCCAGCGAAGCCTTCATGCCCTGGTGGCCCATGGCGATGCCGTCGGTCACCGTGATGGTGGTGAATTCGCGCGGGCTGCCATGCGCCTGCTTCACCCCGGTCTTCACGCTCTGTGCCTGACGGTTCAGGGCGATGTTGCAGGGGGCGGCCTCGTTCCAGCAGGTCGCCACGCCGACCAGCGGCTGGGCGATCTCCTCCTCGGTCATCCCCATCGCGTAGTAGTAGCTGCGGTGCGGGGCACGCTCGGGGCCCACGGTCACATGGCGGCTGGGCAGGCGGGACTTGTCCCAGGTGTTGTCCGGCATCGGCATTTTCCTCTCGCGGGGCCGGTGTATCGCGCAACAAAGCAACCGGAGCAACGCGGCCGGACGCAATGCAGGGCCACGCGATCCGCCACCCCGGCGGTGCAAGAGCCTCCAGCGACACGCGCATGTCAACGCCGCTTTCGTGCCGACGCCGTATTATTCGGGCGCCGCCCGCCAAGGGGCGGAACCTTGCGCGGGAGATCGTCATGCGGGCCCGATCCCTCCTCCCTGCCCTCCTCCTGGCCGGACAGCTCGCCGCAACGGCGACACCAGCCTTTGCCCAGCCCGTCGAAGCGGCTGGGCTTGCCGCTGCCCTGCGGGCCGGCGGGCTGGTGCTCTATATGCGCCACCCCGCCACCGAGCCCGGCCAGAACGACGCCGAGGATCTCGACTTCCGGGATTGCGCGACCCAGCGGAACCTCAGTGCCGCCGGCCGCCAAGTGGCTGCGGAGCTCGGCGGAGCCCTCCGCCGGATCGGCGCCCCGGTCCGGCGTGTCATCACCAGCGAATACTGCAGGGCGCGGGAGACCGCAGTGCTGATGGGGCTGCCCTCTGCTGAAGTCGACGGCGCGCTTAACGATGGAGGCCGGATGCTGGCCAAGGGCCCTGGCTCGCCGGCGGCCGAAGCGCTGCGTGCGATGCTCCGGAGCGCTGTCACGGGGGAGATTGTTCTGGTCGTGGCCCACCGGCCCAACCTGGTAGATGCCGCCGGGCCCGCCTTCGCCGACCTGGCCGAGGCCGAGATCGTGGCATTCCGTCCCGTACCGGCCCCGCCCGGCTTCGCGCCGCTGGCGCGCATCCGCCCGGCGGACTGGCCTGGGCTAACTGCAAGCCGCTGACCTCGAGGAGCGGCCGGCCAGAGCCTCTCGCACGCGGCCGGCACTCCACGGATGAGGTCCAGCTCTCGCCGGGCATCGGCCAGGGCGCGGTGCGCCGGATTGGCCGCATGCGCCTCGGCGGCAACCGCCTCCAATACCGAGGCAACCAGGTCGTCATGCACCTCCGGGTCGCACCCCGCTGCGGAAAGGGCGGCGAGCGCCGCATCCCTGCGCGCCTCCTCCGTGTCACGCAGGCGCAAAGCATGGCGGGGCAGGCCGGCGGCCCTCAGCAGCCGGCTGAGCCATTGCCCGTCCCAGGAGGGTGCCGAGGCATAGAGCGCGTGCCCCGTCAGCACCTCAATCATATGCCGGGCCACGCAGTCATGAGGCTCGCCCTCGCGCTCCAGGCGCTCCCGCGGGATGCCATGGATACGCTCGGCGCCTTCGTCCCACTCCTTCCAGCCGGGGGCCGGCCGGATCAGGTGGTTCTCCTCCGCCCCGTCCTCCGCGGCCCAGCCGACCTCGATGGGGAAGCCGCGCTTCCCCAGGCTGCTGGCCTCGAAGTCCAGGACGATGATCACGGGATCAGCGCAGCTTTCCCTCCGCCTGCTCGCGCGCGAGATGGCCATGCAGCCGGGAGTCGCGCATGGAGAGGGCGGAGAGAAGCGACAGGATGGCGAAGCCGGAGACGTACCAGAAGAAGGCGTTCTCCATGTCATGGGACTTGAACCACAGCGCCACGTATTCCGCCGTGCCGCCGAAAAGGCTGTTGGCGATGGCATAGCCCAGCCCCACGCCGAGCGCCCGGATCTCGGCAGGGAAGAGCTCCGCCTTCACCACGCCAGAGATCGACGTGTAGAAGCTGACGACGAACAGTGCGCCGAAGATGATGGCGAAGGCCGCGGTCGAACTCGTCACGCCGGCGAGGCTGCTCAGAAGCGGCACGGTCATGATGGCCACGCCGAGCCCAAAGATGATCAGGCAGGCCCGGCGCCCGATCCGGTCCGACAAGGCGCCGATCACCGGCTGCAGGCACATGTAGCAGAACAGCACGACCGTCATGGTCACGCTCGCGCGCTCCGCGCTGAAGCCGGAGGTGTTGACCAAGAATTTCTGCATGTAGGTCGTGTAGGTATAGAAGGCGAGGCTACCGCCCGCGGTCAGAAGGACCACCTGCAACAATGGCTTCGGGTATTGCAGCAGCAAGCCGATCGTGCCCGTTCCCTTCTTGGCGCGGCTCTCCGCTGTCGTCGTTTCGTGCAGCGCACGGCGGAGGAAAAGAGCGACGATCGCGGCGAGCGCCCCGATGAAGAAGGGGATGCGCCAGGCCCAGGCGCGGATTTCGTCCGGCGTGTAGATGCCCTGCAGAACGACCAATACGAGCAGCGCGAGAAGCTGCCCGCCAATCAGCGTCACATATTGGAAGGAGGAGAAGAAGCCGCGATGCTTCTGCGTCGCCACTTCGCTCATATAGGTGGCGCTGGTGCCGTATTCGCCGCCGACCGAAAGACCCTGGATCAGCCTGGCGACGACCAGCAACACCGGGGCGGCCACGCCGATGGTCGCATAGCTCGGCAACACCGCAATCATCAGCGAGCCGAAGCACATCATCAGCACCGAAATCATCATGGAGCTACGGCGCCCGTAGCGATCCCCGACCATGCCAAAGAGCCAGCCGCCAATGGGGCGCATCAGAAATCCGACCGCGAAGACGGCCGCAGTGTTCAGCAACTGCGTCGTGCGGTCACCCGAGGGAAAGAAGCTCGGCGCGAAATAGAGTGCCGTCGCGGCATAGACGTAGAAATCGTACCACTCCACGAGATTGCCGGAGGAGCCGCCGACAATCGCCCAGACGCGTCGGCGGGTGTCCGCCCGCTCGGCTTGGGAGGTGTGGGCGATCGGATCGGGCATCGAAGCCGCTGGAGCGTCTGTCATAATCTCGCCATGATGCCCGCGCGGGCGCTCTGAGACAGACGCGGCACCCCCGGGCTGGGTTGCAGGGCGCGCAATGCTTCGACAACAGCCCCGCCCCGCGCTTTCCCGTCAAACTGGCTTCCTACGACGCCCCTAGCCTGCGCGGTAGAGCACGTAGCGGTAGACGTAGATGCCCGAGAGAATGACGCTGATCACGGCGCCAATCGTGACCGCCTGGCGGTCGGTGATCGGCGGCTCCCTGTTCAGCATCGGCAGTCGCGACCGGCACCAGAGGATGGGCACGGTCGCGAGCACCGTCAGGGCGAAGAAATCGAAGAACCGCACGCCCGGGCGCTCAGGCCGCGATGCGTGAGATAGCGGCGGCGAGGCGTGCCGCCTCGGCCTCGGCCGCGGATAGGCGCTCGCGCGTCTCCTCCACCACCTCCTCCTTCGCCCGGCTGGTAAAGTCGGGATTGGCCAGCTTCTGCGCGATCTTGCGCGCTTCCGCCTCAACCTTCGCGTGCTCCTTTGCCAGGCGGGTACGCTCGGCAGCCAGGTCCACCACGCCGGAAAGAGGCAGCATCACCGTGGCTTCATGCACCACGGCCTGGGCCACGCCCTCCGGCGCCGCGCCGTCCAGCGGCTTCACCTCGGTTGCGCGGGCCATGCGGCGGATCGGCTCGATCCAGCGTGCCGCCCGGTCCATGGTTTCGGCGGAGGCGCCCTGTATCAGCAGCGGCACGGTCACGGAGGGTGGGACGTTGACCTCGGCCCGCACGGCGCGCACCTCGGAGATGAAGTCCACGAGCCAGTTCAGCTCGGCCCGCGCTTCCTCGGCCCCCATGACCGCCACCGGCTCCGGCCAGGGCGTGCGGATCAGGCTGCCCTCCGGGCCATAGCCGAAGCGGTCCCATAGCTCCTCCGTCACATAGGGCATGACGGGATGGGCAAGGCGCAGGATCAGGCCCAGCACGTGCTGTGCGGCGCCCTTGGCCTCGGCCTTCTCCAGACCGTCAGGCCCGGTCAGGGCGGGCTTGGCCAGCTCCAGGAACCAGTCGCAGAAGCTGCCCCAGGTGAAGCGATAGATCGCGGCGGCATAGTCATCCAGCCGGAAGGCCTCCAGCGCCGCGGTGGCCTCGGCGATGGCGGCATTGCCGGCATCAATGATCCAGCGCGCCAGCGGGGTCTTCGCCTGCATGGGGTCGAAGGAGGTATCCGGCGCGATGCCGTTCATCTCGCAGAAGCGGGCGGCGTTCCACAGCTTCGTCACGAAGGCGCGGTTGCTCTCCACCTTCTGCCGGCCCAGCCGCACGTCCCGCCCGGGGCCCGCGAAGGAAGCCAGGGTGAAGCGCAGGGCATCCGCGCCATAGGCATCCGCCAGTTCCAGTGGGTCCATGACATTGCCCTTGGACTTGGACATCTTCTGCCCGCGCTCGTCGCGGACCAGGCCGTGGATGTTCACGACCTTGAAGGGCACGTCGCCCATGAAGTGGATGCCCAGCATCATCATCCGGGCAACCCAGAAGAAGATGATGTCGAAGCCCGTCACCAGCACGTCGCCGGGATAGTAGCGCGCCAGTTCCGGCGTCTGCTTCGGCCAGCCCAGCGTGGAGAAGGGCCAGAGGCCGGAGGAGAACCAGGTGTCCAGCACGTCCGGATCGCGGGTCAGTTCCACCTCGCGCCCGTAGTGGCTGCGGGCGGCGGCGATCGCCTCGGGCTCGGTACGCTCGACGAAGATATGACCATCCGGGCCGTACCAGGCCGGAATCTGGTGGCCCCACCAAAGCTGGCGGGAGACGCACCAGGGCTGGATGTCGCGCATCCAGGCGAAGAAGGTGTTCTCCCACTGCTTCGGCACGAACTGGGTGCGGCCGCTCTCCACCGCCTCCACCGCGGGCTTGGCCAGCGTCGCGGCATCCACATACCACTGCCAGGTCAGGCGCGGCTCGATGGGCACGCCGGAGCGGTCGCCATGCGGCACGGCATGGGTATGCGGTTCGATCTTCTCGATCAGGTCCAGCCGTTCCAGCTCGGCCAGAATGGCCTTGCGGGCCTCGAAGCGCTCCAGCCCCTCCAGGCCTGCCAGCACCGACGGCTCGGCGAGGCCGGGCATGGAATGGATATCCGCCTCCAGCTCCGCAAGCGTGATCCGTCCCTCCGCATCCAGCACGGACGGGGACGGCAGGTTGTGGCGCTTGCCGACCTCGAAGTCGTTGAAGTCATGGGCCGGGGTGATCTTCACCGCGCCCGAGCCCTTCTCCGGGTCCGAATAGGCATCGGCCACGACAGGAATGCGGCGGCCGACGATCGGCAGGATCACGGCCTGCCCGATCAGATCCTGGAAGCGCGAGTCCTCCGGGTTCACCGCCACCGCGGTATCGCCCAGCATCGTCTCCGGCCGGGTGGTGGCCACGACGATATAGCGGCCGGGCTGGCCGTCCACAGGGTAGCGGAGGTGCCAGAGATTCCCCTTCACCTCCCGGCTCTCCACCTCCAGGTCGGAGATGGCGGTCTGGAACTTCACGTCCCAGTTCACCAGACGCCGGTCGCGATACATCAGGCCCTGGCGGTGCAGGGTCACGAAAACCTCCCGCACGGCGTCCGAGAGCCCCTCATCCATGGTGAAGCGCTCGCGCGACCAGTCGAGGCTGGCGCCCATGCGGCGGAGCTGACGGGTGATGGTGCCGCCGCTTTCGCCCTTCCACTGCCAGACGCGCTGGAGGAAGGCCTCGCGGCCCATCTCGCGCCGGTCCTTGCCCTCCGCGGCCAGCAGGCGCTCCACCACCATCTGGGTCGCGATGCCCGCATGGTCCGTGCCGGGTTGCCAGAGCGCGTCCCGGCCCTGCATGCGGCGAAAGCGGACCAGCGTGTCCTGGATCGTCACGTCCAGCGCGTGGCCGACATGCAGGCTGCCCGTGACATTGGGCGGCGGAATCATGATGGTGAAGGGCTTGGCGTCGGAGGCCGGGTTCGCCGTAAAGGCGCCGGAAGCCTCCCAGCCTTCATAGAGGCGCGGCTCGAAGCCGGCGGGCGAAAGCGTCTTGTCGAGCATGAGCGGAGGCTTGGCGGCGGGCTCGGCCCCCGTCAAGGGGAATGCGCCCTGCCCTGCCCTGCGGGCTGCGCGGGCCGCAGACTCAGCCGAGTGACCGGCTGACCACCCGCTCGATCTCGGCCCGCACCAGCCGCTCCATCATTGCCGGTAGATGGGCGTCCATCCACTCCTTCAGGAGCGGACGGAGTTCCTCCCGCACCACATCCTCGATCGAAGGACCGCCGCGATGCACCGGCGCGGTGCGCTCCGCGGCCACGGTGCGGGCGAGCTGGCCGATCAACGCGGCGGCCGCCGCGGCCGTGGCGGGAGCCACGAGCCCCTCCGCCGCATCTGACAGCCCCGGGGCAGGCGCGGGTGCCGGTGCGGGCACGGGCGCGACGGGTGTCGGACTCGGCGCCACAGGGGCCGCCGGAGCGGCTGCGGCCGGCAGTGGTGTCGGCACGGGCGTAGGTACCGGGCCGGGCGCAGGCCCGATCACGGGAGACACCAGCATCTCCTCGGTCAGTTCAAGCGGCTCGGGCGCTAGTTCGAGCGGCTCGCGCGCCGCCGAGGGAAGTGGCGGGGCTGGACGCTGGGCCGCCTCCTCCTCCTCGTTCAGGATCTTACGGATGGAGGCCAGGATGTCCTCCATCGACGGGTCCTGCCCGGGGGTGGCGGCTCCGGACATGCGGGGCTCCTCGTTTCGGCTTGGCGGGTCAGTCGCGCACCGGCTGGGGAGCGGCATAGTCGCTCAGCCCGGCCCAGCGGTCGCGGACGGCGCGATAATAGGATTCCTGGTCGTAAAGAGCGACCGGAAGGGCAAGGTCACGTGCCGTCAGACGCCCGACGGACTGGGCAAGAGAGTAGCTGGCCGTGACAACATTCGTCAGGGCGCGCACCAGCGACACGCGGGCGTTCAGCAGCTCCTGCTCGGCGTTCAGCACGTCCAGCGTGGTGCGGCTTCCGACCACTGCCTCCCGCTGCACGCCGTCCAGCGCGATCTCGGCCGCCCGGATCTGGGCGCGCACGCTGTCCACCGTGGCGCGGGTGCTCACCAGCGTCTCCCAGGCCTGGGAGGCCTGGGCCGAGGCCGTCCGGCGCTGGTCGTCCACCACCTGTCGGAGCCGGGTGGCGTCCTGGCGGGCCTGGCGGACGGCGGCATACTCGGCACCACCCTGGTAAATTGGCACCGTTACCGTGGCGAGAATGCTCTCGCCGGTGATGCGGGTGCCGGCCGTCTGCTGATTGTCGCTGCGGGTGGCCTGCGCCTGGAGGCTGGCCTGCGGCAGCAGGGCGGAGACTTGCACATCGATGAAGTCGCGCGCGGCGGCCTCGTCGAACAGGGCGGCGACCACGGCCGGGTTGTTCAGGGCCGCGACCTGGACCGCGTCCTGCCCGTTGCGGACAGCCGGTGCCAGGGGCTGGGGCGCGGTCAGCCGACCGGGGGCCGTGCCGACGACGCGCTGGAAGGTGGCGCGGGCGTTCTGGAGCTGCCCCTCCGACTCGGTCCGGGACGCGCGGGCGCCGGCGAGGCGCGACTCCGCCTGCGCCACGTCGGTCCTCGTGATTTCACCAACCCGAAAGCGCTCGTTTGTTGCCTCGAGCTGGCGCTGCAGGACCTGCGCGTTGTTCAGGTTGAGGCGGACCTCCTCCTGATAGCGGATCGTGTTCACATAGGCGGCAACAGTGTCCTGCAGCACCTGCTGCTCGGTCGCGAGCAACCGGGCTCGCTGGGCAAGAACCTGATTCTCGGCGCGCCGGGTCGAGGCCACCGTGCGGCCGCCACGGTAGAGCGGCTGGGTGATCGTGGCCGCCACCGAGGCGACGCCACGATCCTGATCCGTCGTGACTCCGACTCGCTGGCCGAAGACATTGGTGGTGCGTTGACGAAGATTACCCGCGGTGTAGCCCGCCGAGCCGGAGAGGCTGACTGTCGGGCGCCAGCCAGCCAAGGCCTGCGGCACATTCTCGTCCACGACGCGGAGCTGGGCGCGCGCGGTGGTGAGAGTCGGGTTGTTCGCATAGGTCTGGGCCAGCGCCTCCTGCAGCGTCTGGGCGCCCGCGGGCGACGCGAGTCCTGCGAGGACGGTGCCGAGAAGGGCGTGTCGGAGACGCAAGCGCGGGAATGTGGTGCTGGTCATCGGCTGCGATCCTGATGGGCCGTGGCCCGCCCCTGGGCGCAGGGCCGACCACGTGATTCCGTTATCGACGATGTTAGCCCGCTCCCGCGCCACGGGGCCAGGATGACGGCATATCCCTTTCGGGAAGGTTTCGGGCGCGTCGCCCCACCTTCGCGAAATCAGACGAACTGAAAGTGGGGCTTCGGGGCGAAGGCCGGCAACAGTGTCCCGCGTACGTCGAAGACCTCGACCGTGCTGAGCTGCCCCGCAACCCGCCGGCCGAGAATGGCGGCGCCCGCCTTCCCCGGCGTGAGGCGGATCGCGACGATGCGGCCGCCTTCGGAGAGCTGCTCGGCCAGGGCGGGCGGCACGGCTGGAATCGCGCCCTCCACCACGATCAGGTCATAGGGCGCGGCCTCCGGGAAGCCCGCGGCCGGATTGCCCTGCTGCTGCCGGACGGCGCCGGGCGGCAAGCCCGCGCTGGCCAGTGCCGGGCCGGCGATCGCCAGCAGGGCGGGATCGTCCTCCACGGCGACGACCTGGCACCCCATATGGCCGAGCAACGCAGCGCCATAGCCTGTGCCGGAGGCCGCCACGAGCACGCGCTCCGCGGTGCGCGGCGCGGCGGTCTGAATCAGCCGCGCGATGACCATGGGCTGGAGCAGCACGCGCCCGCCGCCCAGGGCCAGATCCTCATCCGCCAGCGCACGGCTGCGGAGATTCGCCGGCACGAAGAGCTCGCGCGGTACCTCCTGCATCGCGCGGAAAATCCGCGGATCCGTCACCCGGTTGGGCTTTATCTGCCCGTCCACCATGCGCCTGCGCGCCTCGGCGTAGTCCATGCCGCCCGCTGCCCCATTCACTGAACCGGTCGGTTTATAGGGGCGACTGGCGGCGCTTGGAAGGATGCCCCCCTCACCCTTTACCAGTTGGTTTGCGTGAGGCGGGTTGACCCGCCGCCTCTGGGAAGCGATATCGGCGCCGCGTGCCGGCCTGATGGCAGAATGGTGATGCAACGGACTGCAAATCCGTGAATGTGGGTTCGATTCCCGCTCAGGCCTCCATCGCTTCTCCTACCCCCTTGCGGGGAACGGAAAGGCGGGGTATCCGGCGCGCCCCGCTGCCTCACCAGGGCAGACCAACGGGACTGATCCCCGATAGCTCAGCTGGTAGAGCACGCGACTGTTAATCGCTAGGTCGTTGGTTCGAGTCCAACTCGGGGAGCCATTTTACGGAGGGGGATGGGCCGTCGGGCACGTCCCCCTTCTTGTCTTCCGCCTGCCTCGTGCCCCAATTCAGGGCAGACCGACGGGGCTGATCCTCGATAGCTCAGCTGGTAGAGCACGCGACTGTTAATCGCTAGGTCGTTGGTTCGAGTCCAACTCGGGGAGCCATCTTACGGAGGGGGATGTGCCGCAAGGTGCGTCCCCCTTGCCTTTTTCAGCCCCCTTCTCCGTCGACCAGCACCTGCACCCGGCCTGCGGCATAGCTGGCCAGGGTGAAATCCACGGGGCGGCCTTCCGGATCGACATTCAGCGCCTCCGTCACCAGCACCGGCCGGCCGCGCGGCTGCTCCAGCCGCCAAGCCTCCTCAGCATTGGGCAGGCGGGCGGTGATCCGAGTGCGGGCGCGCCGGTAGTCCTCCAGCCCGCAGGCCGCTAGGGCGGCCGTGATGGATGGGTCAGCCCGCAGGGCCATCTGAGCCGGAGCGAATCGCGGCAGCGGCAGATGGTGGATGCCGATCACCACGGGCCGGCCGTCAGCCGACCCCAGGCGCTCCACCCGGAGGACGGGCCGGTTCCTGCGAATCCCCAGCGCCTCCGCCACCACGGTTTCGGCCGGAACGGGCCCCATACGCAGGATGGTCCCGGCGGGCTCCCGCCGCTGCGCCCGCATGTTCTCGGAGAAGCGGGTCCGGCCATGCAGCGGGTAGTCGAGCACGTCATGGGCTATGAAGCTGCCCCGCCCCTGCTCGGTACGGATGACGCCGCGCAGTGCCAGTTCCTCCAGCGCCCGCCGAATCGTGTGACGATTCACCCCAAAATGGGCGGCCAACGTACCCTCGCTGGGCAGGCGGTCCTCAGGAGCATGCGGCCCCGAGGCAATGGCCGATTCGAGGGCTTCGACGATCTGCCGCCACAGGGCCACTCCGCCGCCGCGGTCCAGGCCCGACGCCAGCCCTGCTTCCAGGATCATACCCATCGCGCCCTCCCGGAAACCGGACGCTATCCGTGGCGGGGCAGACTTGTCTAGACGTCTATCCTGGCGCGTGAACCCTGCGTGACGATCATGGGACGAGGGCTTGCCCCGGCGCGATGCTCGGGCAGAAGGGGGCACATGAGCGACGAGATGATCCTGACCAACGCGCGGCTGGTCCTGCCCGACCGGATGGAAGAGGGCACGCTGGTGGTGCGAGACGGGCGCATCATAGAGGTGTCACCGGGCCGCAGCACCGTTCCGGGCGCGCTGGACCTGGAGGGAGACTACGTCATCCCCGGCGTGGTCGATGTCCATACGGACAACCTGGAGCGCCAGATCCTGCCGCGCAGCATGGCGCGCTGGCCTTCTGTTTCAGCCTTCCTGTCCCACGACTCGCAAACGGCCGTGGCGGGCGTGACGACGGTGCTGGATGCGCTCTGCCTGGGCGATCTTGGCTTCGACGAGAGCCGGCTTCAGACCGCCCGCGACGGGGTGCGCGATATGGACGCGCTGACCGCGGCAGGGGTGCTGAAATCAGAACACCTGCTGCACCTGCGCTGCGAGTTGCCGGCGCGAGACATGCTGCCGATGCTGGAAGACTATCATGGCCACCCGCTGCTGCGGATGGTCAGCCTGATGGACCACACGCCCGGCGTTGGCCAATACGCCGATGCCGCCCGCTACCGTGCCATGCGGGTAAAGGGCGGCAACTCCCCGGAGGCTGTGGAGCGGCGTATCGCCGAGCTGACCGCGCAACGGGAGCTGGTGAGCGCGCCTAACCGCCGCGCCCTGCTTTCCATGTTCGAGGGTCGGGACGTGCCGCTGGCCTTCCATGACGACTGGGACCCGGCCGTGGTGGCCCAGAATGCTGCCGACGGCATCCGGATCAGCGAATTTCCCGTGAATGTCGAGGCTGCCCAAGCTGCCCGGGCGCATGGCATGGCGGTGATCGTCGGCGCGCCCAACCTCGTGCGCGGGGGCAGCCATTCCGGCAATGTCTCGGCGGCCGATCTGGCCCGAAGGGGGCTGGTGGATATCATTGCCTCCGACTACGTGCCGCCGGCCATGATCGAGGCGGCGTGGAAACTGGTTCCCGAAGCCGGCCTGTCTCTGCCCGCCGCCGTCGCGACCATCACGGCGAACCCGGCCCGGGCGCTCGGGCTGACCGACCGGGGAAGCCTTGCCCCCGGGCTGCGGGCCGATCTGGTGCGGGTGCGGGCCTTCGGCGCCATGCCGGTGGTGCAGGCCGTCTGGCGCAACGGGGCGCGGATCGCATGACCGGCATGGCCCACCCTGCGCGCGCGGCACTCTACTGGGCGCCGCCCGTGGACGATCCCCTGCACAGCCTGGGCAGCACCTGGCTGGGCAGGGACGCCGAGACAGGCGCGACGCTGCCCCAGCCCGCCATTCCCGGCTTCGACCTGCATGCCCTGACGGGCGACGCGCGCGGCTACGGCCTGCATGCCACGCTGAAGCCACCCTTTCGTCTGGCCGGCTCCTACGCCGCCCTGCGGGATGACGCGGCCCGCATGGCCGCGGCCACGGAACCCTTCGACCTGCCGCCGCTGGAGATCACCTCGCTCAGTGGCTTCCTGGCACTGCGGGAAAGCGCCCCCTGCCCTGCCCTCCAGGCCCTGGCGGATGCCTGCGTGGCGACGCTCGACGTCCATCGCGTTCCTCCCGACGAGGCCGAGATCGCGCGGCGCAGGCCGGAGCGCCTTTCCCCGGCCGGGCGCCACAACCTGTACCGTTGGGGCTATCCGCAGGTGTTCGGTGAATGGCGCTTCCACGTGACCCTGACCCAGCGTCTTACGCCCGAGCAGGACGCCGCGATCCGGCCCGTGGCGGAGGCGATGCTGGGGGACGCCGCTGCCCGGCCTCGCCGGGTGACCGAGCTGTGCCTCTTCACCCAACCCGCCCCAGGCCAGCCTTTCCTGCTCGCTGAGCGCCTGCCGCTCGGCGGCTGAGGCACCGCCCCGTCATTCCCTCTTCCCCCGCGCCTCGCCCGGCGGCATGACGGTCGGGCGAGACGGGCCGAGGCGAAGCCCGGCCGGGGAAGGCCCTCAGCGCCTTCCTGAGGCGAAGCGAACCGCGCGGGAGGGAAGGCCATGCCAACGACCATCGACGAGCATCAGGAGCTGCGCGATGCCGTCCGCGCCCTCTGCGCCGAATTTCCGGCTGAGTACCATCGCAAGATCGACGCCGAACGGGGCTATCCCGAGGCCTTTGTCGAGGCCCTGACCAGGGCCGGCTGGCTGGCCGCCCTGATCCCCGAGGAATATGGCGGCTCCGGCCTCGGCCTGACCGAGGCCTCCATCATCATGGAGGAGATCAACCGGTCCGGCGGTAATTCCGGCGCCTGCCATGGCCAGATGTACAACATGGGTACCCTGCTCCGGCACGGCTCGGAGGAGCAGAAGCGGCGCTACCTCCCGAAGATCGCCTCGGGTGAGTTACGCCTGCAATCCATGGGCGTGACCGAGCCTACAACCGGCACCGACACGACCAAGATCAAGACCACGGCCGTTCGGAAGGGCGACCGCTATGTGGTGAATGGCCAGAAGGTCTGGATCTCCCGCATCCAGCATTCCGAGCTGATGATCCTGCTGGCCCGCACGACGCCGCTGGCCGAGGTGAAGAAGAAGTCGGAGGGCATGTCGATCTTCCTGGTCGATCTGCGCGACGCGATCGGCAAGGGCATGACGGTCCGGCCGATCGACAACATGGTCAACCACGAGACGAACGAGCTGTTCTTCGACAACCTGGAGATCCCGGCGGAGAACCTGATCGGCGAGGAAGGGCGCGGGTTCAAATACATCCTGGACGGGCTGAATGCGGAGCGCACGCTGATCGCGGCCGAATGCATCGGCGACGGTTACTGGTTCATCGACAAGGTTGTGCCTTACACGAAGGAGCGCATCGTTTTCGGCCGCCCGATCGGGCAGAACCAGGGCGTGCAGTTCCCGATCGCGGAATCCTATATCGAGATCGAGGCCGCCAACCTCATGCGCTTCGAGGCCTGCCGGCTTTTCGACGCGCACCAGCCCTGCGGGGCGCAGGCGAACATGGCGAAATACCTGGCCGCGAAAGCTTCCTGGGAGGCCGCGAATGCCTGCCTGCAATTCCATGGCGGCTTCGGCTTCGCGCATGAATACGACGTTGAGCGCAAGTTCAGGGAGACGCGGCTCTATCAGGTGGCGCCGATCAGCACGAACCTGATCCTCAGCTATGTGGCCGAGCACGTCCTCGGCATGCCGCGCAGCTTCTAGGGGAAATCCATGCCCGGATCGAAGCCACTGGCGGGGCTGCTCGTCATCTCCATGGAGCAGGCGGTCGCGGCACCCTATTGCGCCGGTCGCCTCGCCGATGCCGGCGCGCGAGTGATCAAGATCGAGCGCGCGGAAGGTGACTTCGCACGGGGATACGATGCCAGCGCGAAGGGATCATCCAGCTACTTCGTCTGGCTGAACCGCGGCAAGGAAAGCGTGATCCTCGACATCAAGCAGGCGGAAGATCTTGCACTGCTTCGTCGCATGGTCGCCAAGGCGGATGTGTTCATCCAGAACCTCGCGCCCGGCGCGGCGGCGCGGGCGGGTTTTGGCAGCGCCGATCTGCGCGCGCAGCACCCGCGCCTCATCACCGTCGACATCTCCGGTTATGGCGAGACCGGCGAATACGCGGGCATGAAGGCCTATGACCTTCTGGTGCAGGCCGAAAGCGGGCTTTGCAGCGTGACCGGCCGCCCGGAGGGACCGGGCCGGGTCGGCGTCTCCGTCTGCGACATCGCCTGCGGCATGAACGCCTATTCCGCCGTGCTGGAGGCGTTGATCGAGCGCGGCATCACCGGGCGCGGCAAGGGCATCGCAGTCTCGCTTTTCGACGGAATGGCCGACTGGATGAACGTGCCGCTGGTCTATTACGAGGGCACAGGCAAGGCACCGGCCCGGGTCGGCCTCGCCCACCCTTCCATCTGCCCCTACAGCGCCTTTGAAACGGCGGATGGCACGCCGGTGCTCATCTCCATCCAGAATGAGCGCGAATGGGCGGATTTCTGCGTCCATTTCCTGCGGGAACCCGACCTGCCGCAGCACGAGGGCTTCCGCAGCAATGTGGAGCGGGTGGCCAACCGGCCCATGGTCGACGCCCATATCGCCGCCGTGTTCGCAGCGTTGAGCCGCGAGGAATGCGCTGCACGACTTAAGGCCGCGCGGACGGCCTTTGGGTTCGTCAACGATCTGGCCGCTTTCGCACAGCACCCGGCGTTGCGCCGCGTGACACTGGAAACGCCTGGCGGCCCCGTCTCCCTCGCCGCGCCGGCCCCCGTGTTCAGCGACGGGCCGCGTGACCTCGGCCCCGTGCCCGCGCTCGGCGCGCACACGGCCAGTATCCGGGCCGAGTTCGCGGCATGACTGACGTGGGATCCTCTCGCGCCGGCTGATGGTCCCTTTCTTGCCAGCTTCGTAGTTCGGCCAAGGAGTATCAGATCATGTACCGTCGCACCCTGATGAAAGTGGCCGGCGCGGCTGCCATTGCCGCACCGTCCCTCGCCCGTGCGCAACCCGCCACCACACTGCGCTTCATCCCGCAGCAGGACCTGATCGTCCTCGATCCCGTCACCACCACCGCCTATATCAGCCGCAATCATGGCTATCTTGTCTTCGACACGCTGTACGGAATGGACGACAGGTTCCAGCCGACTCCGCAGATGGTCGAGGGCCACCGCATCGAGAATGACGGCAAGCTCTGGACCCTGACGCTCCGTGACGGGCTGCGCTTTCATGACGGCACGCCCGTCCTGGCGCGCGACTGCGTGGCCTCCGTCCGCCGCTGGGCCGCGCGCGACCCGATGGGCACGATGCTCATGGCCGCAACCGACGAACTCTCCGCGCCCGATGACAAGACGATCCGCTTCCGCCTGAAGCGCCCCTTCCCGCTCCTGGCAATGGCGCTGGGCAAGGCGGCGACGCCGGTTTGCGCGATCATGCCGGAGCGCCTGGCCAGCACCGATCCTTTCAGACCTGTCTCGGAGATGATCGGAAGCGGCCCGTTCCGTTTCAAGGCTGATGAGCGCGTGCCGGGATCGCTGAACGTCTACACGAAGTTCGAGGGCTATGTGCCGCGCAAGGACGGCACCTCCACCTGGACCTCTGGCCCGAAGGTCGTGCACTTCGACCGGGTGGAGTGGCACACCATGCCCGACCCCTCCACCGCCACCGCCTCGCTCATCGCCGGCGAGCAGGACTGGATGGAATACGCCTATCACGACCAGATCCCGCTGATGCGGCGGGACCGGAACGTGAGGGTGGAGGTGAAGGACCGGACGGGCTTCGTGCCGATGATGCAGGTGAACCACCTGCAAGCCCCCTTCAACAACCCCGCCATTCGTCGCGCGCTCTGGGGCGCCGTCGACCAGACCGCCTGCATGCAGGCCGTGGTCGGCCCGAGCGAGACGAGCCTCTACAACGTGCCGCTGGGTTTCTTCTGCCCGGGCACGCCTATGGCGAGCGACGCCGGCCTGGACGTGCTGAAGGGGCCGCGGGATCTGGCCAGGGTGAAGCGCGACATCGCGGCAGCCGGCTACAAGGGCGAGACAGTGCTGCTCATGATCCCTTCAAATGCCCAGGTGCTGATGACCCAGGGCGCCGTGATGGAGGACATGCTTCGCCAGGTCGGCTTCAACGTCGAGACCTATGCGGTCGAGTTCAACGCGATGCTGCAGCGGCGCAACCGCAAGGGACCCGTGTCCGACGGCGGCTGGAGCGCCTTCGTCACCAACTGGGTGGGTGCGGACTGGCTGAACCCCGGTACCCATTTCGCCCTGCGTGGCGCGGGCGAGGCTGGCTATGCCGGCTGGGCGACGATCCCGAAGATCGAGGAACTGCGCAATGCCTGGTTCGAGGCGCCGGACGAGGCTGCGCAAGCTGCCATCTGCCGGGACCTACAGCTCGAGGCCATGAAGGAGGCTCCCTTCTACCCGCTAGGCCAATACCTGCAGCCGACCGCCATTCGAGCTAACCTGACCGGCGTCCTGCCTGGCTTCTCCACCTTCTGGAACGTGCGGCGCAGCTGAGGAAAAAGGCCGGAGGAGAGCACTCCTCCGGCCTCTTGGCTTTCATCGTACTAAGACCTGACGCGCCAGTTCAGCTCTTGGCGGCGGCTTGGCGGATCTGCGCAACGGTCTGCCGGTTTGTGATCTGCTCCGGGCTCATCCGCACCTCGATAATGGCGGGCTTACCGCTGGCGCGCGCCCGGCGGAAGGCAGGCACCAACTCATCCGTCGCCACCACCACTTCGCCATGCCCGCCGAAGGCCTCAATGAACTTGGCGAAGTCGGGATTGGTGAGCTGCGTGCCGGAGACGCGGCCCGGGTAGGTCCGCTCCTGATACATGCGGATGGTGCCGTACTGGCCGTTGTTCACGACGATCACGATCGGCGCCACGCCGGCATGGAAGGCCGTCGCGATCTCCTGCCCCGTCATCAGGAACCCGCCATCGCCGACGAAGCTCACCACGCACCGGTCACGATAGGTGATGGCCGCGCCGATGCCGGACGGTACGGAATAGCCCATCGCGCCATTGGTCGGGCCAAGGAAGTCCTGCTTCTCCCGCACGGACATGAAGCGCTGCGGCCAGGTGGCGAAGTTACCGGCATCCACGGTGAAGATCGTGTCCTCCGGCAGCTCCGCCTCCAGCGCCTGCAGCGCGCGGGCGAAGTTCAGCGGGCCCTCATAATCCGGCGCGGCGGCGCTCGCCTCGCGCCCGGCGCGCAGCTTGCGGGTCCACTCGCCCCAGGGGCGCGGCTTGCCCGGTGCAGCGTCGCGCAGGGCAATGGCGAAGGCGTTCAGCTCCGCGGTGATGCCCAGCAGCGGACGGAAGACGCGGCCGATCTCGGCGGGGTCCGGATGCACCTGCACAATCGGGCTGGTCTGGCCGGCAGGGAACAGTGTGTAGCCCTGGCTGGTCGCCTCGCCCAGGCGACTTCCGATGGCAATGACCAGGTCCGATTCCTTCACCCGCGCCACCAGCCCCGGATCGGAGCCGACGCCGAGATCGCCCGCGAAGTTCGGCGAGGTGCCGTCAAACAGGCCAAGACGGCGGAAGCCGACCGCGACGGGCAGATCATGCGCCAAGGCCCAGTCCCGGATGGCCGCCTTGCCTTCGGCGGACCAGCCGGTGCCGCCAAGGACGACGACCGGCCGCTGTGCCCCGTCCAGCAACTCCAGCAGGCGCGGGATCGCATGCGGCGCCGGGAAGGCCGGAAGGGTCGGCGCCGGGCCGATATCCTGCACGTCGACGATGGACTTCTGCATCTCCTCGCTGATCGCGACGACCACGGGGCCTGGGCGGCCGCTGGTCGCGATGTCGAAGGCGCGGGCCATGAGTTCCGGGATGCGGGCGGCGTCGTCGATCTGCGTCACCCACTTCGCGAGCGGCGAGAACATCCGGCGGTAATCCACCTCCTGGAAGGTGTCGCGGTCGGTCTCGGCGAAGGGAATCTGGCCGACGATCAGCACGAGCGGGGTGCTGTCCTGCATCGCCACATGCACCCCGATACTGGCGTGGCAGGCGCCAGGACCGCGGGTGACGATGGCAACGCCGGGCTTGCCGGTCAGCTTGGCATGGGCCTCGGCCATGTGGACGGCCCCGGCCTCAAAGCGGCAGGTGACCAGCTCGATGCGGTTGCGGACATTATAGAGCCCGTCCAGCAGGTCGAGGAAGGATTCGCCCGGCACGGAGAAGGCGTGGGTGACGCCCTGGGCTACCAGCGCATCCGCCAGCAACTGCCCACCCGTGCGGCCCGTCCCCGACCTCTTGTCCACATGCCCGTCCATCTGCCGTCTCTCCCCGTCCTGGCGTGGCGGCGGAGGCTAGAGCAGAATGCGGCGGGCCGGAACCGGGCGGGCTACACCGCCTCGCGGTGCCGGGCGGCGCGGCCGCCGCGGGCCAGCCAGCCGAGAAGGGCGAGCAGGAGGTTCGCCAGCAGCAGCCCCAGCAGCAGGCCGACCAAGCCGTAGGTCGCAGCGACGACACCGAGCAGGACCTGCGGCTCGTGCAGCGCGACCGCCGTTCGGAGAATCGCCGACTTGTTCCCGAAGGGATCGTCCATCAGGTCCCAGGCCGCCCGGACCGGCCGCAGGAGGGGTGACGCCCCGGCAATCCTTGCATGGGCGCCTCGTAAGGCTTCTTCCCGCGCGATCGAGGTCTCCAGCCCCTGCGCGTTCGACGGCTCGCGCGTCCGCAGGGCCGCGATCACCTCCTCCGATCTCCCGGTCAGCCCGTAATAGTCCCGTGCGGCGCTCTCCCGCTGCGCGATGTCGCTTCGCGCCTGTTCGGAAACCTGCACCAGCGCCGCGTCATAGGCCGCCGTAATGGCCGGCAGCTGCATGGCAGCGAGCGCCAGCGCCAGGCCAAGCCCAAGGCGCAGGAAATCCGACAGCCAACGTCCGGCCAGGCGCAACGCAAACCTCCCTCAACCACCCGGGCCTGGAAGGCACCGGGAAGGCCGAGGGTTGCGCCCGCGGACGGAAAGCGGATCAGCGCGTCAACTCCACCTCAGCGGAGGTGTAGAGCGCGACACATTCCTCCGTCAGCACGCCTTCGATCACCTCCAAATCCCAGCCCACCGTCCGCGCGAAGGACTCCACGGAATAATCCTTAAAATTGAAAGCTTTCTTGGCCAGCCGCTTCACATCCGCGTTCCGCGCCCCCAGCACCAGCCGCTTGAAGCCGCCGTTGAAGATGGCGCCGAGGCACATCGGGCAGGGCTCACAGGTCGCGTAGAAGGTGCAGTCCGGCAGTTCCCGCCGCCCCAGCGCGCGGCAGGCCATGCCGACCGCCAGCGTCTCCGAATGCGCAGTGGCGTCACGGAGCCCGACCTTCTTGCTCCAGGTTTTCACCACCACCTCGCCATCCCTGGCGACCAGCGCCCCGAAGGGCTGCTCTCCCAGGGAAGCACCGTGCTTCGCCTGCTCAATGGCCATGGCCATCATACGCTCATGCTCGTTCATGGCAGGCTCCGGTCAGCGCTCGGCGACGGTCAGCACGCGCTCGGCCCGGAGCGGCAGGAAGTCCCGCAGGAACACCTCCCTCACCCCGGGCGTACGCGGCAGAGCATAGGTCTGCACCACCGTGCCGATCGCGCCCTCCAGCCGCTTGTCGTCCAGGTCGCCGAGGCCGAGAGACTGCGTCTCCGGCGTCGTCATCTGCGCCCGCAGCATGTAGAGCATGCGTTGTTTCTCGATGACCGGGTCGGTCAGCGGCTCCACCCGCTTCAGCTCCGCGATGCCCGCGTCGGGGCTGGCCGCCACCTCACGAACTGCACGGTTGATGGCCCCTACCAGGCCGCGCACCGCTTCGGGCTTCCTCAGCAGTGCCTGGCTGACGATCACACCGTTGGAATACTGGTCCAGCCCCATGTCGCTGTAGAAGAACCAGCGGAAGTCCTTCTCCGGATCCTTTCCCATCCCGACAAAGTTCATGTAGCTGGTGCCCGAGAACTGGGCGACGGCGTCCACCTGACCCTGCACCAGCATCTGCTCCACAAGGTTTGGTGCGATCGCGGCGATCTGCACCTTCGAAGCATCGACGCCGTTCCGGCTGGCCAGCGCCGGGAACATGCGCGCGGTGGCGGAGCCGGCTGGCGCGCCGAGTTGGCGTCCCTCCAGGTCCTTCAGGCTGCGGATGGGGCCGTCCGCGCGGGCGATGATGGCGTAGGGCGCGCGGTTATAGACGAGATAGACCATCACGGGCTGCTCGCCCGGACGCTGGGCGGCATTCTGGATGACCGCGTTGATGTCACCGAACCCCGCATCATAGGCGCCGGACATCACGCGAGTGATGGCGGCCGCGGAGCCGTCGCCCTGGTCGATCGTCACCTCCAGCCCGGCCTGCCTGAAATAGCCGCGGGACTGGGCAATATAGTACCAGGCGTGCGGACCCTGCGCCTTCCAGTCCAGGATGAAGCGGACCGGGGTCAGCCCCTGCGCCCGAGCCCCCAGGAGGGCGGGAGCGGTCAGGGCCACCCCCAGCAGACCGCGCTTGGTCAGTTCACGCATGCAGCACTCCAGCATCGCGCCCGGTGCTCCGGGTACGTCGGAATGCCGCGTGGGGGTGCGGGCGGCGTTGGCGATGCGGACTTGCGGCGGCCTTCCCCCGCCGGACCCGGTACTCCGTCTCACAAGGACGAGGCCGCGGATCTTCCGCAATCGGATGAAGAAGCCTTTCGGCTACCAGACCCGATGCAGTTTCCGTGCCCGGAAGCGCCACTCGCCCGCCGGAGCCATAGGCAGCCGCAAATTCCGTGCGCAAGACTTGGAAGCAGGGCGCGACGGCGCCATCCTCCCGGCCTTACCGGAGTGGGCGACGCATGAAAGCGATCTTCGTCATGATCAAATGCGAGATGGGCGCTGCCTATCGCGTAGCGCGCGAGATGGCGGACAGCATCCCGGAACTCTCGGAGATGCACTCCACGAGCGGCCAGTACGACCTCCTGGGCAAGTTCTACCTCGAACCAGAGCAGGATATCGGCCTGTTCGTCGTCGAGCGTGTGCAGAGCGTACCCGGCGTGAAGGACACCTACACGCTACAAACCTTCAACGCCTTCTCCGGCCCACGAAGCTGACGGAAGGAACCGGACGGGGCCAAGGGCCCTGCCATGAAAAGACCTCCATGCCGCCTCGCGCTGCCCCGGACCTGCCGTCTGGGTGCCACAGGGGGCGCCCATCTTGGGTGGTATCGGAGGTTCCAACAAATGAAGGTCCGGCTTCTCCCCGCTCTTGTCCTCGGCGCCGCGCTTGCGACGGCCGGATGCCAGAACCCCGACGGCTCCACCGATTGGGGCAGCACACTGGCGCTTGGGGCTGGTGTCGGCCTCGCCGCCGGGCTGGTTGCCGCGGCAGCGAGCGACAGCGGCCCTCGTTACAGGAAACCGCCGCGCCGGGGTTACGGTTCCTATGACGGCTATGGGCGGGGCGGCTACGGGCGTCCCTATGCCCAGGGCTACGCGAGGGGCTGGTGATGAAAATTCGCCTCGCGGCGCTCGCGCTCGCCGGACTGACCCTCGGCGGATGCTACGGGCCCTATGGGGAGCCGAATGTGGCGGGTTCGGCGCTGGTCGGCGCCGGTGTCGGCGCGGCCGCTGGGGCGGCCATCGCCTCCAGCAGCGGCGGATACTACTACGGCCCAAGCTACTATTATGCGCCGCGCCCCCGCTACTACGGCTATTACTATCCCCGCCACTACGGCTGGCGGCACTGGTGACAATAGGGGGCGCCTAAAGCGCCCCTTCACGTGTCCGGCCCCATTCGGCCAGCAGCGCATCCGGCGGTAGTTGGCCCTCCAACCACAGGCTGGCGGCGGCGCGCGACATGGCCGCGCCATCATGGCCGATATGGGGCACGGTCACCCGCTTCCAGTTGAAGGGCAGCCCACGGCGCTTCGCCTCGGCCTGGCCGTATTCGAAATAGTAGAGCGCCCTCGCGAAGCGGTGCGGCCCCTGTGCCACCGCCTCCGGCTGCGAGGGTAAGCTGGGCCCGCTGGTTTCGGTATCCGCCTCTCCCGAGAGGATGGTCATCGGGAAGGCGAAGAGCCGTGCGATATCAGCCTCCGTTGTGCCAATTCCGCCCAGCCCGGCCGGGAACGGGCGGCCAAGATCCGGGAGAGTGAACCAGCCGGGATTGCCGACCATGGCAGCCTCGAACAGGTCGGACGGCTCGGTGGAGAGCAGCCGGTGCAGGAATTGCCCCCCTGCCGAATGCCCGAAGATCAGCACCTTGGGCCGGGTGGAAAGCCCGGCCTCACGCAGCGCCATCACCACCCGGGCCGGGATGCGGTAGCCGCGCCACTCCGGCCTGCGCAGGGAACCGTCCTCCGCCAGGACGTAACCGTTGTTGTAGGTCTCCGGCCCCGGAAAGAGATGCGCGGGGAAGGTGGGGGCGACGATCAGCAGCTTGTGGCGTTCGGCGGCCTCGATCCAGAAATCGCGGTACTCATCCCCGTTGCGCCCCATGCCATGCATCACCAGCACCACCTGCCCGTCAGGCCGCCAGCCCTCTGGCCGATAGGCGTGCAGGGTGACGGGGCGGCTAGGATCGCCGGCTGGGTCGTCGAAGAGGATCGAGGCGCGGCCCGGCGCGGAAAGAGCTTGGGCAAGCTGCGAGGAAAACGGCATGGCGGGGTCCGGTCTGATAGCCACCGGCGGATTGCGCCGGCGATGCGGGGCAGGCTCGGCCGCACGGACGGCGAGCGGAAAAATGGCGCCGAGGGCCAGCAGCCCGCGGCGCCGGAGGCTCATTCGGGGGTGACCTCGGCGGCAAGAGTCGTCTGGTCCACACGTCCGGGATAGCGGAAGCCGCGCCGGCTGGCCCAGGTCGCGCTTTCGAAATGGACTGGTGCAACAGGCATGCGCTCCAGCGCCATGCGTCCGGCCTGTTGCAGCAGCGAGGCGCGGGCGGCGGGGTCCATGGTGCTGGCCGCCTCCCGCACCGCCCGGTCGAAATCGGGATCCGACCAGCCGCCGTAGTTGCTGCTGCCGAAGCCGCGCGACGGATCGGGGCTGGCAAGCCAGAGCTGAAGGAAGAGCAGCGTTTCCGCCGCATCCGCCGACCAGCCGCCCATGGCGACCGAAAACTCCTTTCTCGCCCGGCGCGTGAAGAAGGCGGCGCTCGGCACCGTCTCCAGTTCCACCTTCACGCCGACGCGCTGCCAGTACTGGGCGATGGCCTGAGCCAGCCGCGCATCGTTGACATAGCGGTTGTTGGTGGCGTGGAAGGTCAGGCTGAAGCCCTGCGGGAAGCCGGCCTCGGCCAGAAGCGCGCGGGCGCGGGCCGGATCATAGGGAAGCAGGGGCAAGCCCGGGATGGTGCCGGCCATGCCATCGGGCAGGAACTGCGACGCCGGCACCGCGACGTCATCCATGACGCGGCTCGCGAGTGCCTTGCGGTCGATGGCGAGCGACAGTGCTTGCCGCACCCGCGCGTCCTGCAATGGGTTCGGGCCGGTGCCGCCCTGCATGAAGGGGCTCGGGCTGCGGGCCGCGTCAAATTGCAGGAAGATCAGCCGTGTGGTGGGCGCGGCCGAAACATGCACGGCCGGGTTCTGCCGGAGCCGCACCAGATCGGCGGTGTTCGGCGCCTCGATCAGGTCATGGTCCCCCGCCAGCAAGCCGGCGAGGCGCGGCCCGGCAGCGGTGACAGGCGTGAGGCGCAGCGTCGCCCAATGCGGCTTCTCACCCCAGTAAGCGTCGTAGCGCGCCAGCTCGATCAAGCCGCCACGCGTGTAGGAGACCAGGCGGTAGGGGCCGGTGCCGATGGCGGCCCGGCCCTCGTTGAAGTCCTGCGCTGTCGGCCAGGCGCCCTGCACGCCGCATTGCTGGTTCGCCTGGAAATTCAGCTTCCCGGCCGGCACCAGCCGGCGCGGGATGATGGCGAGGTTCGTCAGGTCGCTCGGAAGCAGCGGCGCCGGGTGGCTCGTGACGATCCGCACCGTCATCGCGTCCGGCGTCTCCACCCGCTCGAAGCCGCGGACATAGCGGGAGAAGGACTGGGTGACCTCGCCCTCGTTGTTCCGGACGCGGCAGAAGCTGGCGACCACGTCCTCCGCGGTGAAGGGACTGCCGTCATGAAAGGTGACGCCGGGGCGCAGGTGGAAGATCCAGCTTGTGTCGCTCTCCCGCTTCCAGCGCGTCGCGAGGCCGGGCATGACGGAAAGATCGGGTGCGTTTTCCGTCAGCGCGTTGAAGATATGCGCGCGGAGCGTCGTATTGGGGGTCAGCCCATACTGGTGCGGGTCGGCCGAGGTGGTCTCCCCAGCCATGGCGATCCGCAGCGTCTGCGCCGCGGCCCCCCCTGCCCCGGCGGAGGCCGCGACGGCCGCGGCGAGGAAGGCGATGGCAAGGCGGCGGCGCATGGCGGTTCCTCAGTCGAAGCCCAGGAACCCCGGCATGCCGGAGATGGGCGGTGCCTTGGCCAGGGCCGCGACGTCCGGCACCGGACGGCTGAGAAGCGGATCGCCCGCCACCGCCGCTTCGATGGCCGCCGCCGCGCGCAGCACCAGCGCATCGCCGCCGCGCGGCCCGACAATCTGCAGGCCGAAGGGCATGCCCAGCGCGTCGCGCCCCATCGGGATGGAAATCGCCGGGTGGCCGGTCAGCGTCACGAAATAGGCCATGGCCAGCCAATGGAAGTAGGTGCGGGTCTTCTGCCCGTCGATCTCGGCCGGAAAGAGCTCCGACCAGGGCCGGGGCGAGATGGTGATGGCCGGCGTGATGATCAGGTCGGTGCCAGCGGCGAAGAATGCCTGCCAGCGCTGGTAAAGCTGGGTTTGCAACACGCCGGCCTGCGCGACATCGGCGGCGCTGTAGCGCAGCCCCTCCTCGACATTGGCACGCACATTCGGCCCGACCATCTCCGGCGTTTCCGCCACCTTCTTTGAATGGGCGGCAAGGAAGTTCACGGCCCGCAAGATCTCGAAGGCCTCGTTCGCGCCGCTGCAATCCGGCGTCGCCTCGTCGATCCCGGCGAAAAGCGGTTCCAGCGCGGCAACGCGTGCACGGAACGCTTCGCGTACCGTCCTCTCGACCAGAGCGAGGCCGAAATCCTCCGTCGCGGCAATACGGATCGAGGAGAGGTCGATCGGCGCCAGCGGCGTCCACATCTCCGGCAGGCCGCGCACCGGCTTGCCCGGCAGCGTATAGGCCAGCGGGTCCTGCGCGTCGTCGCTCGCCATGGCAGCGAGAAGCAGCGCGGCATCCGCAGCGTTGCGCGCCATCGGCCCGAGCACAGGCAGGTTCTGCCAGCCCAGCGAGCGGCGCTCCGTGGCCACGAGGCCCGGGCTGGGCCGGAAGCCGACGATGCCGTTGAAGGCCGCTGGGTTGCGCAGCGAGCCCCCAGTGTCCGAGCCCGAGCAGATCGGGAACATACCCGCCGCCAGCGCCGCGCCTGAGCCGCCCGAAGAGCCCGCCGCGGAACGCGTGGGATCATGCGGATTGCCCGTAGCGCCATAGACGGCGTTGCGGGTGTTCGCGCCGGCACCGAATTCCGGCGTGTTGGTTTTGGCCGTGATGATCGCGCCCGCGGCGCGGATGCGCGCGACGGAGCTGAGATCCTTGGTCGGCACATTGTCCTTGAAGAGCGGGCTGCCGAAGGTGGTGACCAGCCCCTCCGTCTCCTCCAGGTCCTTGATGCCGATAGGCAGGCCGTGCAGCAGGCCCAGCTTCTCGCCACGCATCACCGCGTCCTCGGCCGCCTTCGCGGCCGCCCGGGCGCGGTCATCCATCGCGACCACCGCGTTGATCGCGGGGTTCACCGCCGCGATCCGGGCCAGGCAGGAATCCAGCAGCTCAACCGGGGAGAGCTTTTTGCTGCCGATCAGCCGCCGGGCTTCAAGGGCGGAGAGGTCACAGGGCTCGGTCATGGGCCATCCCGGTCGCAGTGGTCAGGAGAAAAAAAGGCCGCGGCACAAGCCGCGGCCCGAAGCGGGCTAGTAGCCCATCGCGCAGCCATCCTTGCGCGGGTCAGAACCGCCGATGAGGACGCCGCGATCCCGGTCGATCAGGATGGCCTGTCCGCCGCCATGCGGCTTCTTGACCAGCTTGGGCTGGTGGCCCAGCGCGGCGAGCCCTTCCTTCAGCTCCGGCGGAAGGCCGGTCTCGATCTCGGTCGTGCGGTGGTTCGCGCCGGGGCTCGGGAAGACGCGGGTCAGGTCCAGTGCCTCCTGGACGTCCAGGCCGAACTGGAAGTGGTTCGCCAGGAACCAGGTCTGGCCCATCGGCTGGTAATGACCGCCCATCACGCCATACGGCATGATCGCCTTGCCATCCTTCATCACCATGCCCGGGATGATCGTGTGCATCGGGCGCTTGCGCGGCGCGATGCAGTTCGGATGGCCTTCCTCCAGCCGGAAGCCGAAGCCGCGATTCTGCAGCATCACGCCCGACTTTTCGGCCAGGATGCCGGAGCCGAAGCCTTCGAAGAGCGAATTGATGAAGGAGCAGGCATTGCCGTCCTTGTCGACGACGGTCAGGTAGACCGTGTCCTTGTGCTTCTGCCAGTCCACGTCACCGGCGGGCGGCAGCTCCTCCATCGCCTTGTCATCGCGGATCATGCCGCGCAGCTTCGCCAGGTAACCGTCCGAGAGCAGCTTCGCGAGCGGCACCTCGACCTGCGAGGGATCGGCGAGGAAGGCATCGCGGTCCCGATAGACGAGGCGCGCGGCTTCCAGGTGGCGGTGCATGCGGGTGAGGTCCAGCGGACCCGCCGGATCGGGCATTCCCTCAAGGATGCCAAGGATCATCAGCACCAGCAGGCCCGAGCCGTTGGGCGGACACTGGAAGACCTCCATGTCCCTCCAGCTACGGGAGATCGGATCAACGAAGTTCGCGACGTTTTGCCCTTCCGCGAAATCCTCCTCGGTGTGCAGCCCGCCAGCGGCGCGCAGGGCGGCCACCATGTCCGCCGCGATCTCGCCGGTATAAAAGGCCTTGGCACCGTGCTTGCCGATGGCGCGCAGCGTCTTGCCCAGCTCCGGCTGCACGAAGCGATCGCCGAAGGCATAGGCCTGGCCATCCTTCAGGAAGCGCCGCTTGGTCTGGGGCTGGAGGGAGAGCTTGCCGACACTGTCCTCCCAATCCGCCGAGACGCGGGAGGAGACGGCGAAGCCCTGCTCCGCATAGCCGATGGCGGGCTGCAGGATCTGTTCCATAGACAGCTTGCCATGGGTCTTGTTCAGCAGCTCCCAAGCGGAGATGGCGCCGGGGACGGTCACGGAATGGGCCGAGGTGTTGACCATAGCGGTCAGCCCGGCGGCGCGCAGCGCCTCCGGCGTCGCCCCGGCGGGGGCGCGGCCGGAGCCGTTGATCGCGATCACCCCGCCCGAAGCCGGCGCGTAGAGGCAGAAGCAGTCGCCGCCGATGCCTGTGGATTGCGGCTCCACCACGCAGAGCGTGGCGCAGGCGGCGATGGCGGCATCCAGAGCATTGCCACCCGCCCGCATCGTATCGAGAGCGGCCAGCGTGGCGACCGGCATGGAGGTGGCCGCCATCGCGTTCAGCGCCATGGCCGGGCTGCGGCCGGGAAGATGAAGATCGCGCATGTGCTGGTCCTAGGCCCCCGTTGGGTTTGTTTTGCATGGGCGGACCGGCCCGGTCCGCAAGATCCTGTCGCCGACGCGGGCTGCGCAGGCGTCAAAGGGGAATACGCCCCTGGCCGGATCGGCGGAAGCCCGGAAGCGGTATCCGCCGCCAGCCCCGGCAGGCCGAATATGGGACTGACCGCCAGCGATCAGGGACGGCCTGGCTTTGCCGCGGCGCGGACGATGCCCTGCGCCCTTCCCACCGGCGGCATGGACCGGTGCTCCCGCCCTACCCCATCTTTCGCGCGGTTCCGGCCTCCGCTATGCGCCTGGAATGGAAGACGCGCCGCCCGCCACCATCGCCGAGTTCGACCGGATTGACATCCGTGCCGGGACGGTGGTCGACGCCCAGCCTTTCCCCGAGGCGCGCAAGCCTGCCATCAAGCTCTGGGTCGATTTCGGGGAAGGGCTCGGCATCCGCCGCTCCTCCGCCCAGGTCACCGTACATTATTCGCCGGAAACGCTCATCGGGCGGCAGGTGATGGCGGTGGTGAACTTCGCCCCCCGCCGGATCGCCGGCTTCGCGAGCGAGGTGCTGGTGCTTGGCGTGCCGGATGCCGAGGGCGCGGTCGTGCTGCTGCGCCCGGACCAAGCGGTGCCCAACGGCGCCCGAATGTTCTGAGAGGACCCTGCCCCCATGGCCCCGCGCTACTACACCGTTACCTGGGACCAGTTGCACCGCGATGCCAAGGCACTCGCCTGGCGGCTGGTCGGCAAGGGGCCGGAGAATGGCGGCTTCAAGGGAATCGTCGCGATCACGCGCGGCGGGCTGATCCCCGCCGCCATCATCGCGCGTGAGCTGGACTGCCGCATGATTGAAAGCGTTTCCGTCGTCACCTACGGCCAGGACGGCGAGGAGCAGAATAAGGGCGAGCCCCAGGTCGCCAAGGCGCCGGTCGCGGCCGGGGATGGCACGGGCTGGCTGGTGCTGGACGATCTGGTGGACACCGGCACCACCGCCAAGATCGTCCGGGCCATGCTGCCCGGCGCCCATTTCGCGACCATCTACGCCAAACCGGCCGGCAGGCCCCTGGTGGACAGCTTCGTCACCGAGGTCAGCCAGGACACCTGGATCCTCTTCCCCTGGGACACGGAGCCGCAGTTCATCGCCCCTATTGCGAGGTCGGCCACCCCCGGTAAGTAAATCGAGACGCTGGCGAAACGTCGCGGACCGAAGCATGGTGCGTCCCGTGACTCGGCCCTCAACTCCGGAGGGGCTGATTGGGGGAAGACGAGATGAACACCACGCCGCGGCCGATCGCCGCCATCCTGGATAGCCGTGCCTTCGGCCTCCTCATGCGGATCGTCCTTACCTTTCCCTTCTGGGCGAGCGGGCTGGCGAAGCTCATCGACTTCGCCGGCGCACAGAGGGAAATGGGCATGTTCGGCCTCCATCCGACAGCGGGCTTCGCCATCGCCGTCATCATCACCCAGCTGGTGGGTGCGCTGCTGATCATCCATGGCCGCTATGCCTGGCTCGGTGCCGGGGCCCTGGCGGTTTTTACCCTGCTGACCATTCTCCTGGTCCACAGCTTCTGGCGGATCGACGGCCCAATGGGGGTCGTCGCCTTCCACACAGCCGTCGAGCACATCGGCATGTGCGGCGGCCTGGCCCTGGGCGCCATTCAGGCCCATTGGGCCCGGCTGCGGCGCTGATCCGGTGCTGGTCCAGCGCATCGCCGCCTTCTCCGATGGCGAGACAGGCGGCAACCCGGCCGGGGTGGTGATCACGGAGACCCTTCCCGATTCCGTCACCATGCAGGCGGTGGCGGCAGAGGTGGGTTACTCCGAAACCGCCTTCGCCGCGCCGGAGGGCGAGGGGTGGCGGGTCCGCTATTTTGCCCCGGCCATGGAGGTTCCTTTCTGCGGCCATGCCACCATTGCTCTCGGCGCCGCCCTGGCGCTGCGGCACGGTGACGGGCGCTTCGGCCTGCGGCTGAACGAGGCCTCCATCACCGTCGAAGGGTGGCGGGCGGAGGGCCGGCTGCGCGCGGCGCTGCAATCGCCGCCGCCCCGCAGCGCACCGGCGGAGAAGAATCTGATCAGCCGGGCTCTGGCCCTGTTCGGCTGGGACGTGACCGCACTCGACTCCCGGATACCGCCCGCTATCGCCGAGGCTGGGGCCCGCCATCTTGTGCTGGCTCTGCGGGACCATGGGGTGCTGAAGGCCATGCGCTATGACCTAGCTGCCGGCCGGGAGCTAATGGCCACAGCGGGGATCGTGACCATCGCCCTGGTGCACGCGGCCTCCCCTACCCTCTTCCACGCCCGCAACGCCTTTGCGATAGGCGGCGTGGAAGAGGATCCCGCGACCGGTGCCGCAGCGGCCGCACTCGGCGGTTATCTGCGGGATCTGGGCTGGCCCCTGGACGGAAACATCCTGATTCACCAGGGCGACGAGATGGGCATGCCCTCGCGGCTAGAGGTCGCCATTACTTCCGGGCGCGGAAATCCGGTGCGGGTTTCCGGGCAGGCGCGTGTGATGGACCCTGCCCGGGGCTGAGGCAGCGCCGTGGCCGGACCCAGCCGGCAGGCCAGCGCGGCCACGGGATCTGGATGGCCAGCAGCCTGCCCGAGACGCAACCCGAGGACGCTTAGCTGGCGACCGGCTCGTCCTTCGCCACAAGGATCTTATCCACGCGGCGGCCATCCATATCCACGATCTCGAAACGCCAGCCGGCGAAGACGATGCGGTCGCCTTCCTTCGGCACGCGGCGCAGCAGCGCCAGCATCAGGCCGGCGACGGTGTGATAAGTGCCGGGCTGTGGCAGCACCGGCAGGTCCAGCTGCGCCCGTAGCTCGTCGCTCGGCATCATGCCGTCCAGCAGCAGGCTGCCGTCGTGGCGCTCCACCGCAGGCCCGGCGGCGGGCACCGAATCGGCGCCACCCAGCTCCCCTACGATGGCCTCCAGCAGGTCGGCAGCGGTGACCACCCCCTCGAAGGAGCCGTACTCGTCCATCACCAGCGCGATGCCGAGCGGGTCCTGGCGAATCCGCTCCAGCGCGTCGAGGGCGGAGAGGTTGTCCGGCAGCACCATCGGCTGGCGCAGCACGGCCGCGACCGAAAGGGGCTGGCCCGACAGCACCTGGTCCAGCAGGTCCTTGGCGGCGGCAACGCCCACTACATTGTCCACCCGCCCGTCCGCCACGACGAATCGGTTTACCGTCTCGCTCTTCAGCTTCTCCGACACCTCCTCCGGCGTCGCGTTGCGCTCCAGCCAGACGATCTCGGTGCGAGGCGTCATCAGGGCGCGCACGGGCTTGTCGGCCAGGCGGAGCACGCGCTCGATCATCTGGCGCTCCTCGGTCTCCAGCGCCCCGGCCTCTGCGCCCTCGGCCACCACGGCCTTGACCTCCTCTTCCGTCACGGACTGCTCCACAGCGTCCTTGGCGCCGATCAGTCGGAGCACGAGCGCGGAGGAGGTGGACAAGATCCAGACGACCGGGGCCGAGATGCGGGACAGCTTCGACATGGGCCGCGCGACGAGGGCCGCGATCGCTTCGGGATGCCGAAGGGCGAGCTGCTTCGGCACCAGCTCCCCAAGGATGAGGGAGAGATAGGTGATCAGCACAACCACAACGAAGAGCGCCGCCTCGTTCCCATAGGGCGCCACGCCGGGGATCGAGTCGAGCACGGGCCCGAGCGTCGCGGAAAGCCGAGCGCCACCGAAGGTGCCGGCCAGCACGCCGATCAGCGTGATCCCGACCTGGACCGTTGGAAGGAAGCGCTGCGGGTCCTCCGCCAGTTCGAGCGCGGCCGTCGCTCCGGCCGAGCCGGCGCGCTCCAGCGCCGCGAGCCGGGCCCGGCGGGCCGAGACGATGGCCAGTTCGCTCATCGAGAAGACGCCGTTCAGCAACACCAGCAGGATGATGATGCCGATTTCGAGGAGCGCCGACATGGTTTGAGGCAGGTTCCTTTTCGTTCCGAGGGAGCGGGCGGGACCCTTGCGAGATCCTTGCAGACGGGGGGCTTAGCAGATTTCGCGAGTCGCTCCATCACACCGCCGGGTTGGCGAAGCTGCGCCCGCCGGCGACGCCGCAATGTTGCCCAGATTGGGCCGGAACCGCGCCGCAGCCAGGGGGTCTTTATTTGATGAGAGCGCAGAGGTCCCCGGACCATGCCAGCCCGGATCGGCCGGGCGGTGGCCGGAGTCCTTGCGCCGGAGCCCTGCACGCGATGACCGCGCACGTTGCCCCGCGCCCATCCCCCGGCCCTTCGGCCGGCCATCTTTCCCGCGGCCCCGCCGCCCCGTCCCGCCTGGCCCGCCAGCGCGGCACCCTGCTGGTGCTCGTCCTGGTGGCGCTGGCCCATCTGGGCGCCTGGTGGGCGCTGAACCGCCCCGTGGCCATGCCCGACTTCCGCGGGCAGGTGAACGGGCTTGCCTTCGCACCCTATCAGCGCGGCCAGAGCGCGGAGGGTAACAATTGGCCGAGCGCGGAGCAGATCGAAGGCGATCTGCGCCGCGTGGCGCCGATGACACGCCATATCCGCACCTATGCCGTCCATGGCGGCATGGAACGGATCCCCGAGCTCGCCTGGAGCACGGGCCTGGACCTGAAGGTCACGCTCGGCTCCTGGCTGGACCGACGCCTGGACCGCAACGCGGCCGAGCTACGGCGCCTCGTGCAGGTCGCACGGGAGAGCCGCAATGTGGAACGCGTGCTGGTCGGCAATGAGGCCGTGCTGCGCGGGGACGTCACCGCGGCGCAGATGGTTGGCTACATCCAGCAGGTGAAGCGCCAGGTCCGCCAGCCCGTCTCAACCGCCGAACCCTGGCATGTCTGGATGGACCATCCGGAAATCGGCGACGCGGTGGATTACATCACCATCCACCTGCTGCCCTACTGGGAGGGCCTGCCGGTCGATGACGCGTTGCGCTTCATCATGGAGAAGTTCGACGCCGTGCAGGCGCGCTTCCCCAATAAGCAGGTGGTGATCGGCGAGGTCGGCTGGCCCTCCGACGGCGTGGCGCAGGGCGCCGCCCGCGCGAGCCGGGTGAACCAGGCGCTGTTCATGCGGAGCTTCTTCAACATCGCCGAGCAGCGCGGCCTCGACTATTTCGTGATGGAGGCCTTCGACCAGCCTTGGAAAGTGTCCTTCGAGGGCCGCGCCGCCGGCCATTGGGGCATGTATGACCTGGATCGCCATCAGAAGTGGCCGCTGACGGGCGCCGTGCAGGAAACGCCGGCCTGGACCGGCTGGGCCATCGGCGCCAGCCTCGTCTCCTTCCTGGCAGCCTTCTTCTTCCTGTCCCGCCGTCCGGACATCCGCTGGCCCGGCAAGGTGATGTTGGCCGCGCTCTCCCAGGGGTTCGTTGCGCTG
This sequence comes from Roseomonas chloroacetimidivorans, assembly GCF_049629625.1. Lineage (NCBI taxonomy): Bacteria > Pseudomonadati > Pseudomonadota > Alphaproteobacteria > Acetobacterales > Roseomonadaceae > Roseomonas > Roseomonas chloroacetimidivorans. The sequence goes on from NZ_JBNBZS010000015.1 coordinate 62,407, forward strand.
AGCGCCTGCGTTCTGCTGGCGATGAGCGAGACCTATATGTCCACCACCGCGGGCGTGGTCTGGAGCCTCCTGGTCGCCGGCCAGGTGCTGCTGCTCGCGCTGCTGCTGTCGGATAGCTTCGAGCTGGCCGAGACGGTGTTCGGCCGGGTGAGCAAGCGCCGCTGGCCCGCCCTGCCCGCCGAGGCAGGCGCGCAGCTGCCCAAGGTTTCCATCCACCTGCCCATCTGCAATGAGCCGCCGCATATGGTGCGCCAGACGCTTGAGGCCCTGGCCGAGCTGGACTACCCGGATTTCGAGGTTCTGGTGGTGGACAACAACACCACCGACCCCGCGATCTGGGAGCCGGTGGCGGAGCATTGCGCGCGCCTCGGCAGCCGCTTCCGCTTCTACCACCTGGGCAAGTGGCCCGGTTACAAGGCTGGCGCGCTGAACTTCGCCCTGCGCGAGACGGCGCCCGATGCCGAGATCGTGGGCGTGATCGACAGCGACTACCTCGTGCGCCCGGACTGGCTGCGCCGCATGGTGCCCTTCTTCGAGCGCCCGGAGGTCGGCTTCACCCAGAGCCCGCAGGATTACCGCGACGGCAATGGTGGCCTCTTCAAGCGCCTGATGTTCTGGGAGTATGCGGGCTTCTTCAAGGCGGGCATGGTCACGCGCAACGAGCGCAACGCGATCATCCAGCACGGCACCATGACGCTGATTCGCAAGTCGGCGATGCTCGAGGTCGGCGGCCTCGACGGCAAGACCTGGGCCGAGTGGTGCATCTGCGAGGACAGCGAGCTTGGCCTGAAGCTGATGCGGCGGGGCTGGGAGGCCGTGTACTGCCCGGATTCCATGGGCCGTGGCGTGATGCCGGACGACTTCGCCGCCTATCGGAAGCAGCGGCACCGCTGGGCCATGGGCGCCATCCAGATCATGAAGGGCCACTGGCGCGCGCTGCTGAACCCCTTCGACCGCAGCCTCACCCAGGGCCAGCGCTTCCACTTCGTCATGGGCTGGATGCCCTGGATCGGCGACGCGCTGGGGTTGGCCTTCGTGATCGGTGGCCTGGCCTGGTCGATCGGCCTCGTGCTCATCCCGCTGACGCGCCTATACCCCACGGTCGATCTCTTCGGGATGAGCGTGGCGACCGAGGGGCTGCGGACCGCGCTGGTTTCGGTCGGCCTGTCCGATGAGTTCCCGATCACGCTGTTCATGCTGCCCAGCCTCGGCCTGTTCGCCTTCAAGCTGCTGCAGATCTGGATGCTTTACCGCGCCCGCGTGGCTTGCAGCCCGCTGGACCGCCTGGGTGCGGCACTGGGCGGGCTGGCGCTGACCCACACCATCGGCAAGGCGGTGTGGCAGGGCTTTTACAAGCGGCGGGCCCATTTCGCCCGCACGCCGAAGATGGAGAATGCGCCCGCCCTGGTGCAGGGCCTGTTGACGGCGCGGCAGGAGGGCATCTTCCTGCTCCTGCTCTGGCTCGCGGCCGCCGGGATTACCCTCGCCCATCGCGGCGGTACCTGGGAGGCGATCCTCTGGACCGTCATCTTGCTCGTGCAGTCCATCCCCTATCTCGCGGCGGTGTCGATGGCGGTGATCGCGGCGCTACCCTCGGCCCAGGTAGCAGTGCTGCCGGGCGCAGCGCCGGTTCAATCCTCTGCCGGGCAGGTCGTGGCGCGGAGCGAGGTTCACTAATCCTCGGCATCCGAAGGGAAACGGCCCGCGGGAGCAATCCCGCGGGCCGTTTTGCATTTGGCGGCTCAGAAGTGAATTTCGTTAACGCGGTTTGAAGATGCGGGGGCGTCCCAAGCGGCGTTAAGGCTTCGCTTACCTTTCGCCGGAGCGATGCGCATGGCCGAGATCCTTCCCCTGACCCGCAATCCGCAGGACCGGCTGCGATCCGCGCTTCGCCTGCTGACCCTTGCGCAGGAGGAGCAACGCAGCGCGCTCAACGCGTTCCGCGAAAGTCTCTACGCCTTGCGCGACACCACGGCGAAGCTGCAGGACAGTGTGCATGGCTGGCAGCGCAGCGTCGCCGCGACGGGCCGCGACCTGGCCACGGCGCGCCATACCGTGCGCGCGCTGGAGGAGACCGCCGCACGGATGTGAGGCGCTACAGCGGCCGGATATGCGTCGCGGAGCGCTGGACGGCGGGCAGAAAACCGCAGGCTTCGTAAAATCGTCGCGCCGCGGCGGGAGACCGGACCCGAAGCACGCCAAAGCCGTGCTCCCCGGCTGCCTCAACGACCGCCTCCACCAATGCGCGCCCCAGGCCGTGCCCACGATGGGGCGGGGCGACATAGAGGCGCCGCAGGCGCGCCACCGACGCTTCCTCCGCATAGGGATCGATGCTCAGCCCGGCCATGCCGGCAAGCTTCCCGGCACGCCAGCAAGCGAAGAGCCCCTCGCCCGGCGCGTCGAAACGCTGCGCGCCGCTTGCCCAGTCCTCCTCCAGCACCTTCAGCAGCTTCCAGCCCTCGGCCAGCGCGGCATCGCGCAGAGCGGGAAAACCGGGCGGCAGATCAGCGACGCGCGCGATGCGGACGCTCATCCGCCGCGATGCACCACATGGAGCTTGTTGCCCTCCGGATCTCGCATATAGGCGCCATAGTAATCCGGCGCGTAATGCGGGCGCAGGCCTGGCGCCCCCTCATCCGTGCCGCCATGTGCCAGGGCGGCGGCATGGGCCGCGTCCACGGCAGCACGGCTCGGCGCCAGGAAAGCGACCATGCAGCCATTGCCGGGGCTGGGCGGCCGCCCGTCGAAGGGTTCCTGCACATCGAAGGTCGGGTGCCGCGCACCGGGGGCGCGGTATGAGATACCCTTTGGGCCGGCCACAGAATCCGGTCCGCGCTCCAAGCCCAGTGGGGTCAGCACAGCGTCGTAGAAACGCGCCATGGCCGCCAGGTCCTTCGCGCCGACCATCACATGGCTGAACATCGGCCTCATCGCGTCGTGTCATTCGCCCCGGGGCGCAGGCGCAGGCCCGGCCGCAGATTTCGGAAGGGCAGCGTGGCCGGATCGGCCACCACCGGCCCGGGCGCGGCGACCACCAGCACGCGATCCGCGATCGGTTGGAAATCGGCGCGGAAATGCACGCTCGACTTCACGGCCACGATCCGCGCCTCCGCCGGTTCCACGCCGATATGGCGGAACAGGGCGAGGTCATAGGCCTGCATCTTCCGGCTCGTAACGATCACCCGCACCCCGTCGATCTCGATCAGCGCGGAGGGCCCGAGATCAGCCGGGTTGCCGCCCGCCATCGCCCCCGTGCAGGTGAAGTGGCCATCGGACAGGCGCAGCACCCGCGCCGTGACCTCCAGCGGCGCGCCGTCGCTCTTGCCACCCAGCGATAGGGTAACCGTCGCACCCTCCCCCGCCTTGTGGCAGGCCGCCGCGCTCTCCGCATCGTTGATGGAACCGAGCACGGCATCGCGCGCGCCCTGGCGCACCAGCTCCGCCAGCAGGCCAGTGGTGTCGCCATGGCCGCCACCGCCCGGATTGTCCTGCGTGTCCGCCAGGATCACGGGGCGGGTGCCCGTGGACTTCATTGCCTCCGCTACCGCACGGCCGGCCGGCAGGATCTCGCCGGCAAAGTCCCGCTCGCGCCGATACAGCAGTGCCAGGAACTCATCCGCCGCGGCATCGGCCGCAGCCTGATCGGCGCCATAGGCGGCCAGCGCCATGCCGCAGCCCGGGAAATCCGCATAGGGAAAGCCAAAGCAGAAGGCCAGCTCGGCCAGGCCGTGGCGCGCCGCAATCCGCCCGCGCTCGGCACAGACCTCGCTCATCGGCGGAACCAGCGTGCACTGGCTGGTAATCGGCAGCCAGAAATCCACCTGACGATAAGCGCGGGCGAAGGGGACGCCGCCGCGGATGCGCTCGATGAGCAGGCTCATCGCACGGGCGCCGGCCGGCTTCATGTCCACATGCGGATAGGTTCGGAAAGGTGCGAGCGCGTCCGACCGCTCCACCATCTCGGCCGTCAGGTTACAATGCGGGTCCAGGCTGCACGTCATTGGCATCGTTGGCCCGGCGACAGCGCGGACGCGCCGCAGCAACTCGCCTTCCGCATCCGGGAACGCTTCCGCCACCATGGCGCCGTGCAGGTCGAGATAGATCCCGTCGAGCGGTCCCTCTTCCAGCGCGGCGATCAGGTCAGAGATGATCCAGGCGGCTACGCGCTCGAAAGCCTCGGCCGTCACGGGGCCGGCGGGGTTCGCGAAGGCCCAGGAGAGCGGCGCAACCCGGATTCCCTCGCGTTCCGCTACCTCGATCGCGCCCGCCGCCGGCACGCCGGTACCGCGCAGCCCGTCCAGCAAGGTGGCAGGGCGCATCGGCGCCGGCCAGCCGCCAGGCTCCGCGAAATCCTTCCATTCCGTCGCCACGGGGGCGAAGGAATGGCTCTCATGCAGGAAGCCGCCGATGGCGATACGCATGGCGTCAGCTCCTCACGAGGCCGGCAGTCGCGACCACCGCATCGCCCAGCACCAGCAGCGACGCCTCAGCCCATTCGGGCGTAATGCTCTCCGCCTCGTTGTGGCTGATACCGCCATGGCAGGGAGAAAAGATCATCACGGTCGGCACCTGCCGCGCGACATAGACGGCGTCATGCCCAATGCCCGTTGGCATGTCGCGGAAACGCAGACCGCGCGCCTTCGCCGCATCGCGCAACCGCTGGGCCAGAGTTGCGTCGAAGGGAGTTTGCGGGAAGGCCCAGAAGGGCTCCACCTCAATGCCCACACGTCGCTCCACCGCCAGCGCCGCCGCCCGGTCCCGCAACGCCTTGGCCATGCGGTCCAGCGCCGCTTCATCGCCATGGCGCAGATCGACGCTGAACACGGCGCGGGAAGGCACGACATTGCGGCTATAGGGTTCGACATTGATCTGCCCCACTGTCGCGCGGCCGTCGCCGCCCGCGTTCAGCGCGATGGACTCCAATGTCTGGATGAGGATGGAGGCGGCGACCAGCGCATCGCGCCGCATCGCCATGGTGCCACCGGCATGGGATTCCTCGCCCGTCACCGTCACCGTGAACCATTGCTGGGCGAGAGCATGGGTCACGACGCCGAGGTCCAGTCCCTCGCGTTCCAGCACCGGCCCCTGCTCGATATGCACCTCGAAATACGCTTCCAGATCGCGCAGCCTCGCCGGGTCCGCCTCGCCCGCCCAGCCGATCGCGTTCAGTGCGTCGCCGAAGCGCACGCCCTCCGGATCGCGCGTGTCGAGCACCTGCTGCTCGGTAAAGGCGCCCATGGCCGCGCCGCTGCCCATCATCGGCGGGGAGAAGCGCGCACCCTCCTCATTCGTCCAGTTGATCAGAACAATTGGCGCTTCCGTCTCCACGCCCGCCTCATGCAGCGCGCGCATCACCTCCAGACCGGCGAGCACGCCCAGCACGCCATCGAATTTCCCGCCTGTGGGCTGGGTGTCGAGATGGCTGCCGATCGCGACCGGCTTGCGGGAGGGATCGCGCCCCGGCCGCAGCAAGGCCATGTTGCCGAGCCGGTCGGTCGTCAGCGAGAGGCCGATTTCCGCACCCCAGCGCGCCAGCAGCGCGCGTCCCTCGCCATCCAGCGGCGTCAGCGTCTGGCGGTTGGAGCCGCCCTTGGGCGTGGCGCCGATCTTCGCCATTTCCATCAGCGAATCCCAGAGCCGCGCGCCGGAGAACGGGATGTTGCTCATGCCGCCTTCTCCACGCCGCACCATTCCGCCATCAGCAGCGCGATGCTGCGCGTGATGTCGTGCATCGAGGCGAGCGAAACGCTTTCATCGATGCCGTGGATCTCCTGCGCCTCCGGCCCGAAACAGGCCACCGGCGTGTTCTGGTACAGGGTGAAGAAGCGCCCGTCCGTCAGGCCCGTCGCGGGATAGTCGCGCAGCTCACCGCCGGAGACATCCGCATAGGAGCGACGGGCAAGCCGGCAGATCTCGCTCTCCATGTCGAAGGCGCAGGGATCGGCCATGAAGCCCTTGAACTCCACCTTCACCTGCGTGCCGCGCAGCGCGGGATCGGCGGCGGCCTCAGCCACGATCCGCTCGATATCCGCCCTGGTCTGCGCCGCGCTGTAGCCGAGCATGACTCCGACCCGCAGCCCGATCCGCGCGCGGGTCGGCACCGAGCTGTTCCATTCGCCACCCTCCACCGTGCCGAGATTGACGTTCACCGGATGGTTCACGCCGCGGAAGGCCGCGTGGATGTTCTCCGCGCGGTTGCGCTCGTTCTCGTAATCCTTGAAGCGGCGGGCGATCTGCATTGCCGCCTCGATCGCATTGATGCCGGCATGCATGTCCCGCACATGCGTCGGGCGCCCCGTGACAGTCACCCAGGCCCAGACCACGCCAACCTCGGCCGAATACATCGCGGCCATGCCGGGGCCAGGCTCGGGGATGACCACCGCATCCGTCTTCGGCATGGCCAGCATGGTGGCCAGCGCGCCGTTCCCGCTGCACTCTTCCTCGATCACCGCCTGCATCTGCACAGCGGCGGCGGGCTGCAGCCCTGCCAGCTTCAGAGCCTGGAAAGCGGTCAAATACGAGACGATGCCCGCCTTCATGTCGCCCGCGCCACGGCCGTACATGCGGCCGTCGCGCACCGATGGCTCATAGGGCGGCGTGATCCAGAGATCGGCTGCGCCTTCCGGTACCACATCCACATGGCCCTGCAGGGCCAGGCTGCGCCCCTTCACCTCACGTGGGGTGAAGATGGCAGCCACATTGTCGCGCCCGGCATAGGAGATGAGCGGTGGCGAGAATCCCGGATGGTCCTTCAGCGCCTCCGGGTCGGTCTGGATGCGGCGCGGGGCGAGGCCAAGCGACTCATAATTCGCGGCCATGAGGTCCAGCGCCCCGGCCTCCTTTCCCAGTGTGGAATCACAGCGCACCAGGGCAGCCAGGCGGTCCACCGCCGCCCCTTCCAGCGCCGTCACCGCATCCAGGATGGCGCGCTTCGCGCCGGGATCGAGAGGAATCATGGAATATCCTGCACCGCGAGAAGACCGGGGCAAACTACCTGCTTCGGGGCTCCTGTCGAGGCGCGTGGACAAGCTCCCGGCCCGCCCCTAGCGTCTTGGCCCATGCAGGCCTTCGATCACCCGTTAGAATCGGCGCACGCGCCGCAGTTCTTCCTCATGCGCGGCATGCTGCGCCCGAATTTCGAGGTGCCCGCGCGGGCCGCGGCCCTGCGGGAGGGCCTGCGAAGCATGGGAATCGTGCCTAAGGTCCCGGAACTGCCGGACCGGGCGGCGCTGGAGGCGGTGCACGCCCCGGACTACCTGGACTGGCTGCGGGACGGCCCCGCCGAGTGGGCCGCCATGCCGGAGGCAGGGCCGGAGATCGTCTCGAACATCCATCCCTCGCCGGAAATGCTGGCCCAGGGTGCGCGGCCCTCAACCAAGGCGATCGGCAGAGCGGGATGGTACACGGCGGACACGGCCTGCCCGGTCGGGCCCGGCACCTATCAGGCGGCCCTGGGTGCCGCCGGCTGCGCCCTGGCGGCAGCGGCTGTGGCCGCGAGTGGCGGCACGGCCTATGCGCTCTGCCGCCCACCCGGCCACCATGCCTATGCGGCACGAGCCGGTGGTCATTGCTACATCAACAATGCCGCGCTTGCCGCGCAGGCGCTGCGCGACGCCGGCGCGGCGCGCGTCGCGGTGCTCGACATCGACAGCCACCATGGCAACGGCACCCAGGGCATTTTCTGGTCCCGGGCCGATGTGCTGACCATCTCCATTCATGCCGATCCGGATTCCTACTATCCCTGGTTTGTCGGCCATGCGGCGGAAACCGGGGCCGATAGCGGCGCAGGCTTCAACCTGAACCTGCCCCAGCCCATGGGCACGGGCGACGAGCGCTGGCTCGATGCCATTGCCGCCGGGATCGCGCGCCTACGCGCCTTCGACCCCGAAGCGCTGGTCGTCTCGCTCGGCTTCGACGCCTCGGAGCATGAGCCGCTCGCCGCGCTCCGCGTGACGGCAGAGGGCTTTGCCCGCGCCGGCGCCGCGATCGCCGGGCTCCGCCTGCCGACCGCTATCATCCAGGAGGGCGGCTACAACGTGGATGTCATCGGCGGCCTGCTGGCCCGGTTCCTTGGAGAATGGCGCAGGTGAGCCTCGCCCGCGTCACCACTTTCTCCTTCCAGGGCGTCGAGGCGGTTCCGGTCGAGGTACAGGTGCAGGTCGCGGCCGGCCTGCCTGCCTTCACCGTGGTCGGCCTGCCGAACAAGGCCGTGGCGGAGAGCCGTGAACGGGTGCGGGCCGTGCTTTCCGTACTTGGCCTTTCGCTCCCACCAAAGCGCATCCTGGTAAATCTCGCCCCGGCCGACCTGCCGAAGGAGGGCAGTCATTTCGACCTGCCCATCGCGCTGGGCCTGCTGGCAGCCATGGGCGTGATCCCCATCGACGAGCTGGCGCATTTCGCCGCTCTCGGCGAACTGGCGCTTGATGGCACGATCCACCCGGTGGCCGGTGTGCTTCTGGCCGCCCTCGCCTGCGCGGAGCGCGAGCTGGGCTTGGTCTGCCCGGCCGACCAGGGAACGGAGGCGTGCTGGGCCGGAGCGACCGAAGCCCTGGCCGCTCCCGACCTGCGCGCCTTGATCTCCCATTTTCAGGGCCGGCAGACGCTCTCCCCGCCGAAGGCACCTGCCCCGGCGACCGAGGAGGCGCGCGGCCCCTGCCTTTCCGAAGTACGCGGCCAGGAAAGTGCCAAGCGCGTGCTGGAGATCGCGGCGGCCGGCGCCCACAACCTGCTGATGATCGGCCCGCCCGGCTCGGGCAAGTCGATGCTCGCCGCGCGGCTCCCCGGCCTGCTGCCCGATCTCTCCCCGGCCGAAGCGCTCGAGGTCAGCCTGATCCGTTCAGTCGCTGGCGGGCTTGAAGCCGGCCGTATCAGCGCACGCCCGCCCTTCCGCGATCCCCACCACTCCGCCTCGCAGGCCGCACTGACCGGCGGTGGCCCGCGCGCCCGGCCCGGCGAGGTAAGCCTGGCCCATCGCGGCGTGCTGTTCCTGGACGAGTTGCCGGAATTCCCCCGCCCCGCGCTGGAGGCGCTGCGCCAGCCGCTAGAGAGCGGACGCGTGATGGTCAGCCGTGCCTCCGCCCATGTGTCCTATCCCGCGCGGGTGCAGCTCGTGGCGGCGATGAACCCCTGCCGCTGTGGCCATCTCGGCGATGCCGCGCGCGAATGTGGGCAGGCGCCGCGTTGCGGCGAGGCCTATCAGGGCAAGCTCTCCGGGCCGCTGTTGGACCGTATCGACCTTACCGTGGAGGTGCAGCCCATCCCGCCGCGCGAACTGGCCCGCGCCCCGACCGGTGAGGCAAGCGGGATGGTGGCGGCCCGCGTGGCCACCGCGCGTGCCCTTCAGAGGGCCCGGTATGATGGGCTGGGAATCACCACCAATGCGGAAGCCCCCGTGCAGGCCCTTCAGGAAAGCCTTGCGCCGGAGGCGCTGACCCTGGCCGAGACCGCCGCGGAACGGCTTGGCCTCTCCAACCGCGGCTTCACGCGAACGCTGCGCGTGGCCCGCACCATTGCGGACCTCGCGGGCGCCGCCATGGTGGCGCGGGCGCATGTGGCGGAGGCGCTGACCTTCCGCCAGCGCCGGCCCGCCGCGGGTTAGCGACGGCGCATCGAGAGGGCGAGCGGCGGATCGTCCGTCGCGATCGCGTCCACGCCCAGGGCGAGCATCCGTTCGATGCTCTCGGCGTGGTTCACGCCCCAGGCGCCCACCCGCAGCCCGGCACCACGCAGTGCGGCCAAGAGCTCGGCATCCAGCGCAGCCTCATGGGTTTCGACCATCGGCACGCCGAGGTGCCGCACCACGGCCAACACCCCACCAATGCCGAGCTTGGCGAGCATCGCGGGCGCGAAGAGCCAGGCCACATTGCGGAAGCCGCCTGCGGCCAGCCCGGCTGCCGCCATGTCCGCCTCGAAGACGATCAGCTCGGTCCGGGCGCGCAGCCCATGGCGGTCCAACCCCGCCAGCACGCGGTCGAGGATGCCGGGATAGGGCCGGCCGCTCGCATCCAGCTTGATCTCGACCTGAAGCCCCACGGAAGAATCCGCCACGAGCGCAGCGAGGTCAGCGAAACGCGGCACGCCCTCCCCGCCCGCGGAGATAAGCTTTGCCTGGGCCAGTTCCGCCGCGCTGCGATCCCGGATCGGGCCACGGGCATTGCTCGTGCGGTCCAGCGTGGGGTCGTGCATCACTATCACCTCGCCATCGGCGGAGAGGTGCACATCGCATTCCACGAAGTCGACGCTGGCGGCGATGGCGGCGCGGAAGGCGGCCAGGCTGTTCTCGGGCCAGAGAATGGCGCCGCCGCGATGGGCGATGATGTCGGTCATGGGAGGCTTCCCGAAAATCTGCACGGCGTCGGCCGGAGGTCCGGGCGGGTAACATGGGCCGCGCTGGCCTTCCAGCCCGCCCGGCGGTCTTCCGTGTCAGTCGCCCAGCAGCGCTGCGCGTGCGGCTTCCCAGCATTCAGGGCTGGGCGCGCAGATCATCCCGCCCGCCCGGTCTGTGGCCGCCACATAAGGCGATCCATCGAAATGGGCGGCGTAACCGCCGGCTTCCTGATGGATGAGCCAGCCCGGCGCATGGTCCCAGGGCATGAGGCGATTGTAGAGAGACAGATGCATGTGCCCGCCGGCCAGCAGCCGATACTCATGCGCCGCGCAGCCGAGCAGCCAGGTCTTGGCGAGGCGCGGCAGGCGGGCCGCCACATGGCTCTTCATCGGCTCCTGCAGGTAGCCGAAGGAGATGCAGCCCACCATGCGACCGATCGGGGCAGGCTGCGCCACCCGGAGACGCGGCCCCCGCGTGCCATCCTCCCCGGCCAACCAGGCTCCCTCGCCGCGTGCGGCGGTCAGGGTGTCGTGCCCGAGCGGATCATGGATCCAGGCAGCCACCACCTCGCCCCGCACGAAGGCCGCCGCCATGCAGCCGAAAAGCGGCATGCCAGCCGCGAAGTTCGCCGTCCCATCAACCGGGTCCACCACGAAGGCGAGATCGGCCGTCGCGAGCCGGTCCGAGAGGGTGGGATCGGCGGAGCACCCCTCCTCCCCCACCACGACGCAACCCGGGAAGCGCTCGGCCAGCGCCTCGGCGATCACGCGCTCGGCGCCCTCGTCGGCGTCGGTCACCATGTCCAGCGGGCCGGTCTTGGTCCGCACATCGGCGGCGGCGAGATGCCGGAAGCGCGGCATGATCTCCGCCCGTGCGGCGGCGCGGAGGATGGAATCCACCTCCCGCAGGGCCGCCGGATCGAAATGGCTCATGCGGCACCTCGTTGCGTGAAGCGGGCCAGGTCGGCAGGAGAGAGCCGGACGGAAAGACGAACGCCATCCTCGGCATCCTGCCGGTCCATCACCTCGCCATGCTCATAAAGCCAGGCGAGCGCAGCGCCGTCCTCCGGGCGGAGGGTGAAATGCTCCGTCACCAACCCGGCGGCGAGGCGCTCGTCCAGGACGGCGCGTAGCGCCTCCAGCCCCTCGCCCGTCAGGGCGGAGACCGGGATGGAGCCGGGCGTCGGCGGTGGCGGCTCCCGTAGCAGGTCGGTCTTGTTGAGAACCTCGACGACGCGGGATTCCCAGTCCTCGTCCAGGGGCGCGTCGGGTCCCGTGGCCAGCTCCGCCAGCACGCCCAGCACATCGGCGCGTTGGGCGGCGCTGTCGGGGTGGGCGACGTCGCGGACATGCAGGATGACGTCGGCCGCCGCTACCTCCTCCAGCGTCGCGCGGAAGGCCTCGACGAGTTGCGTGGGCAGCTCCGAGATAAAGCCCACCGTGTCCGAAAGGATCACCGTGCGACCCGATGGCAGTCGGATGGCCCGCATGGTCGGGTCGAGCGTGGCGAAGAGCTGGTCCTGGGCATAGACGCCAGCGCCGGTCAGGGCGTTGAACATCGTGGACTTGCCGGCATTGGTGTAACCGACCAGCGCGACCACGGGGTACGGCACCTTGGTCCGCGCCTTGCGGTGCAGGCCGCGGGTGCGGCGGACCTGCTCCAGTTCCTTCTTCAGCTTCACGATCCGCTCGCCGATCAGGCGGCGGTCGATCTCGATCTGCGACTCACCGGGACCGCCGAGGAAGCCGAAGCCGCCCCGCTGCCGCTCAAGATGCGTCCAGGACCGGACGAGGCGCGTGCGCTGGTATTCCAGATGGGCCAGCTCGACCTGCAGCGAGCCCTCGCGCGTGCGGGCGCGTTCACCAAAAATCTCCAGGATCAGCCCGGTGCGGTCGATCACCTTGCAGCCCCAGGCACGCTCCAGGTTGCGCTGCTGCACCGGAGTCAGGGCGGCATCCACCACGGCCACGGTCACGCCCTGCTCCGCCATCGCGATGCGGGCGGCCTCCACCTGGCCTTCGCCTAGCAAAGTGCTTGGCCGGCGAGCGCGCAATGGAAAGATGCTCGTATGGACTATGGCAACGCCGATCGAGGCGGTCAGTCCGACCGCCTCTGCCAGCCTTGCCTCCGCAGCGCGCGTAGCGCCGCGGCCATCGGGGATGCCCCTCTCCGCGAGATTAGGGGGGCGCTCCCAAGGCAGGATCACGGCGGCCGGGGTGGGGCCTCCCGCCCCGGCCCCAAGGCCCGAATCAGTCCTGGCTACCGACAGGGCTCGGCTCGCGCGGCGAAAGGGTCATCGTGGTCTCGCGAACGGGGGCGCCGCCCTGGGTAGGCTGCTGGGCACCGGCCGAGCTGGCGTCGAAAAGCATGATCGGCGCGCCCGGCATGACGGTGCTGATCGCATGCTTATAGACGAGCTGGGTGTGCCCGTCACGGCGCAGGAGCACCGAGAAATTGTCGAACCAGGTGATGATGCCCTGCAGCTTCACGCCATTCACCAAAAAGACGGTGACAGGAGTTTTGCTCTTGCGAACATGGTTCAGGAACACGTCCTGCACGTTCTGGGACTTGTCGGCAGCCATTGGCTGAGGTCCTTCTTCTTGCTCTCCGCCCGGCTTTGCCGTGGCGGATCCGGGGGCGGTTGTTCTTCGTGACCCGCCCTTGCGACGCGCCGCGTTCCCGGGACGCGCACCCTCGCCCGTGGGAGGGACAAACTCACCCGTTGGCGGGCACCTTGTCCAGCGCGGATAGCGCATCCGTCATCTGCGCGGCGGTGAGGAAGTGCAAGGCAGGTGCCGCCTTGGCCGGCCCGCCGTCATGGGCCGCATCGCCCAGCAGAACGGGCACGCAGCCGGCGCGGCGCGCGGCCTCCATGTCCAGCGAATTATCGCCGACATACCAGACATCGCCACCCGCCGGCACGCCGCATGCGGCGCATGCGACGCGCATCGGGCAGGGATCGGGCTTGTCCGCTGCGCAGTCCCCAGCGCCGACCAGGGCACGGAAAAGCGGCGTCCAGCGAAGATGGTCTATTTCGGCCCTCAATAGCGGCCCTGCCTTGTTGGAAAGCACGGCCAGCGGGGCGATCGTTGCCGCCCGGCGGATCAGCAGCTCCGCTCCCGGCATCGGCTGCAGCACAGCCAGATGGGTGGCGCGCACGCCGGCGTAGAAGATGTCGCGCGCATGTTCCCAGCCTTCGCCGAAGAGCTGCGGGAAACTGTCGCGCAGCGAGTGGCGCACGCGCTCCCGAACCTCCTCAAGCGTCCATTCCGGCAGGCCGGCATCGCTGAAGGCGGCGTTCAGCCCAGCCCGAATCGCGGGCCAGCCATCGATCAGTGTGTTGTCCCAGTCCCAGACGATGGCACGCGGGCGCTGCATGGCGGTTTCCCTTATGCCGCCGCGTTACGCGGCCCGCCCTTCACATGGCGGGCGAAGATCTCAAAAAGCCGCCGCGTGACGGGGCCTGGTGTCCCGTCCCCCACTGGCCGCCCGTCCACCGCCAGGACAGGCTTCACGAAAGAGGTCGCGGAGGTGATGAAGGCCTCCCGCGCCTGGGCCAGTTCGTCCAGCGAGACTGGCCTTTCCTCCGCCTGCAGCCCATGCGCCGCCATCTCGGCCAGCAGCGCCGCCCGGGTGCAGCCGGGCAGGATGTCCGGACCCAGGGGTGGAATGCGGATAAGGCCCTCCGCATCCACAATCCAAAAGCTGGTCGCCGCGCCTTCCGTGACCATGCGCGTCGCGGGATCAAAGAGAATTGCCTCCCCTGCCCCGGCCTCGCGGGCCGCCTGACGCGCCAGGACGTTGGGAAGGAGATTCACGCTCTTGATGTCACGCCGGGCCCAGCGGAGGTCCGGATGAGTGATGGCCGTCATGCTCCAGCCCTCAAGGCTGGCGGGATAGGGCGGAATACGCCGCGCCGTCACGACGAGGCTGACCGGAACCGGCGTCTTCGGGAATGCATGGTCCCGCCGCGCCACACCGCGCCCGACCTGCATGTAGATCAGTCCCTCGGTCAGGCGGTTCCGCCGGGCCACCTCGTGCAGCACCTGCTCCAGCGAAGCCCTGGGCATCGGCATGGGCAAACGGATTTCGCCCACCGACCGCTCCAGCCGCGCGAGATGCAAGTCGCCATCCACGAAGCGGCCATCATAAAGATGGACCACCTCGTAGATGGCGTCGCCGAATTGGTAACCGCGATCCTCGACATTCACGCAGGCGTCGCGCTGCGCGACGTAGCGCCCGTTCACATAGGCGATGCGGGACAAGGGAGCCTCTTCTCTTCGCTGGGGCAGGTCGCTGCAGGGCGGGATCCGCCGTAGGCGTGATTCCGCCCCTAGGCAACAGGCCAGAGTGTGAGAAATGACGGCCCGTCGCGGCGAAGGCTTCAGCCTCCCAGCAGGCGCCCCGTCCCCTTACAGCGGACGGGTCTCAATGCCGGGAGCAGGGCCTAGGCGTTCGCCCGGTCCTCCGCTTGCACGCCCAGGAACTTCAGCTTCCGGTGCAGGGCGGACCGCTCCATGCCGACGAAGTTCGCGGTACGGCTGATATTGCCGCCGAAGCGCAGAAGCTGGGCCTCGAGATACTGCCGCTCGAACAGCTCGCGCGCATCGCGCAGCGGGAGCGTCATGATCTCGCTGGACCGGTCCAGCTTCAGCATGGCGGGCGCTGCGGAACCCACCTCCGGGGGGAGCATCTCCGGCCGGATCGGGTCGGCTGGGCCACCCGGCGCCATGATCAGCAGCCAGTCCACGAGGTTACGGAGCTGGCGAACATTGCCGGGCCAGTCATAGGCCTGCATCGCCGCCATCGCGTCTTCGCTGATCTCGCGGGCGGGCACGCCCGAGTTCTCCGCCGACTTCGCCATGAAGTGCCGGGCCAGCGCCGGCACGTCCTCACGCCGCTCCCGCAGGGCGGGCATGCGGATCGGCACGACGGCCAAGCGGTAATAGAGGTCCTCACGGAACCGCCCGGCCGCGATCTCGGCGGAGAGGTCCCGGTTGGTGGTCGCGGTCACCCGGACATCGACCTTCACGCGGGTCGCGCCGCCGATCCGCTCGAAACCTTGTTCCTGAAGGGCGCGGACGATCTTGCCCTGGGTTTCCAGGGGCATGTCCGCCACCTCATCGAGCAGCAGCGTGCCACCATGGGCCCGCTCCAGCACGCCCTGCCGGCGCGGCTGGGTGATGGGATCAGGACCGCCCTCCACGCCGAACAGCTCCTCCTCGAAGCGGGCCGGGTTCAGGGTGGCGCAGTTCAGGGCGACGAAGGGCTCGTCGGCCCGGCGGGAGCGGGCATGGATCATGCGCGCCGCCACCTCCTTGCCCGAGCCAGCCGGGCCGGTGATCAGCACGCGCGAGCCGGTGGGCGCCACCTTCTCGATCGCATTGCGGATGCCCGTGATCAGGGAGGAGGTGCCGACCAACTCCGTTTCCGAGCCGCTGCGCAGCCGCAACTCGCTGTTTTCGCGCTTGAGGCGCGCAGCCTCCAGCGCCCGCGCGACAATCAGCAGCAGCCGGTCCGACTTGAACGGCTTCTCGATGAAGTCGTAGGCGCCTTGCTGGATAGCCTGCACAGCCGTCTCGATCGTTCCGTGACCGGAGATCATGACCACGGGCACGCGCGGCTCCTCGCGGTGCAGCGCCTCCAGAATACCCAAGCCATCCAGTCGGGAATTCTGCAGCCAGATATCGAGAATCACCAGGCTGGGACGCTTCTGGCGGAATGCCGCCAGCGCCTGGTCGCTGTTCGCAGCCTGCCGGACCTCGTAACCCTCGTCCCCCAGGATGCCGTCGATGAGCGCGCGGATATCCGGCTCGTCGTCGACGATCAGGATGTCATGCGCCATGACGCAGCATCTCTCCTTTTTCCTGCAACCCGTCCTGCTCCGCCGTCTCGTCCAGGGGAAGAGTGAGAGTGGCCTTGGCCCCGCCACCCGTCCCGTCCGCGAGCGTCAGCCCGCCCCCATGGTCCTCCATGATCTTCTTCACGATGGCAAGCCCGAGGCCTGTTCCCTTTGTCTTGTGGGTCACATACGGTTCCGTGAGGCGGTCGCGCTCACCATCGCCTGGCAGGCCGATGCCATTATCCTCCACGCTGATGGAGATCTTGCCGGTCCCCACCGCCACCTCGACCGTCACGCGCCCGCCAGCCTCGCCTTCCGGCCGCATGGCAATGGCGTCGGCGGCGTTCTGCAACAGGTTGGTCAAGGCCTGATTAATCAATCGCCGGTCACAGCGGACCGAAAGGGGAGCTTCGGGCAGTTGCAGATCGTAGGTGATGGCAGGGTGCGCGTCGCGCTGTAGCACCAGTGCCTCCCGTACCAGTTGCGCCGGGTTCTCCGGGCGGATCACCGGATGCGGCATGCGGGCGAAAGCTGAAAATTCGTCCACCATCCGGCCGATATCGCCGACCTGCCGCACGATTGTGTCCGTGCAGGCCCTGAAAGTGTCAGGATCATCACTGATCTGCTTGAGATAGCGTCGCTTCAGCCGCTCCGCCGAAAGCTGGATGGGCGTCAGTGGGTTCTTGATCTCATGGGCGATCCGGCGGGCAACATCGGCCCAGGCCGCCGTGCGCTGCGCGGAGAGCAGGGCCGTGATGTCATCGAATGTCAGGACATAGCCGGAGAGGCCCCCCGCGTCGAACTCCGCGCCGATCCGCGCCAGCAGGGTGCGCCGGCCGGAAGGGCCGGGGATGAGGATCTCCTCCGTATGTGGCTTCTCCGGCGCCGCGGCCGCGGCGGCCAGGATGCTGCGGAAAGCCGGTATCACCTCGTCCAGCGGGTGGCCAATAAGGGTGTCCAGATCCTGGCCGAGCAGGTCGCTGGCCGGGCGGTTGGGCAGGTTGATGCGGCCGGCCGCGTCAAGGCCGATCACCCCGGCCGAGACACCGGCCAGTACGCTCTCAGTGAAGCGGCGACGGTCGTCGAGCTGGCGATAGGCCTCCAGAAGCTCGCTCCGCTGAGCGGCCAACTGGTTCGTCATGCGGTTGAAGGCGCGGGACAAGCTGCCGACCTCATCATCCGGGGCCCCCTCCTCCACGCGGACGGAGAGGTCACCGCCGCGCACCCGCTCGGCCGCATTGATCAGGCGGGAAATCGGCCGGGCGATCTGGTTAGCCATGACCAGGCCGATCAGCACGGCGGCCAGCAACACCAGCAGTGTCACCACGGCGAAAATGAGGGCGAAGGTAATCTGCAGCCCGGACCGGTTGCGGTCGAGCTGGTCGTATTCCTGGTAAGCCAGCTCGGTCCGCTGCATGTGCTCGATGATCGAGGGATCGAGCGGCCGGTTGATCATCAACATCAGCCCGGGCTCGATATCGAGTGCGACCAGCCCCCTCACCCGGGTATCGTCCCCCTCGGCCGTCAGCACGGCCACGTCGCCCTGACGCGCCACCTCCATGGCCCAGGCCGGCGGCGGGTCCATGACCAGCGCGCTGCCCAGCCCGGCATTGGCGACCACCCGGCCCAGCACAGGCTCGAAAACCGTCGCCTCGGTCAGCCCGCGCAGGGCGGCATGGGTGGCCAGCACCCGGCTGAAGCCCACGGTGTTGTCGGGCAGCAGGGGCGCCGCGCGGTTCAGGTCCGCCGCCATGGCCAGAGCGTCGGCCCGGATGGTGTTGCGGTTCTCCTCCAGATAGGCGCGCGAGGCGACCAGGCTCGCCTCCAGCGTGTCCCGCACCTTGTCACCGAACCAGGCCTGGATGCCCAGCTGGAAGAAGACCGTGGCAAAGACGGCAACGAACAGCACCGGCACCACGGCAACCACGCCGAAGAGCATGACCAGCCGTACATGCAGCCGCGACCCCGCACTGCCCCGCCGGCGCTCCGCCCAGACCCGGACGAGCCGCCCGGCCAGGCTCGCGGTAAGCAGCAAGACGAAGGCGGCGTTGACCAGCACGAGGGCGGCCGTCTGCGCCGGGGTAGTCGGCCCGAAAGGCCCGCCACCCGACAGCACGGCAAAGGATGCGATCGCGACGAGGAGCGCCCCCATCGCCAGCGCCAGCGTCATGGAACGGCCGAGCAGCATGTCCGCCACCCGGCGGGCGAGGCTCTTCTTTGGCCCTTGGCCCGCGCGCCTCACGTCACGACCGTCATGTTAGGCCGCGTACAACCGGCAGCTCCAGCTCCCGGATCTTCTTCCGCAGCGTGTTTCGGTTCAGGCCGAGCATGGCAGCGGCCTTGATCTGGTTACCCCGGGTATTGGCCAGGGCGAGCCGCAGCAGCGGCCGCTCGACCTCGGCCAGCACGCGCTCATAGAGGTCGCGGACCGGCAGGCCGTCGCGCTGGGCGTTCATGAAGGTCGCGAGGTGCCGCTCCACCGCTTGCTCCAGCGTTTCCGGGCTGGAGGGCGCCGCGGGGGTACCTGGGGCGGGCTCGGCCTCCGCCAGCTCAGCCGCCACTGCATCCTCCCCGATCACCTCCTGCGGGTAGAGAGCCGCGAGGCGGCGCATCAGATTCTCCAGCTCGCGGGCGTTGCCGGGCCAGGGATGCACTTTCAGTCGCTCCACCGCGCCGTTGTCGAGCGACTTAGCTGGCAGCCCAGCCGCCTTGGCGCGGTCCAGAAAGTGGCGGGCCAGGAGGGGGATGTCCTCCACCCGCTCCCGCAACGGCGGCAGTCGGATGGGAACCACGTTCAAACGGTAGAACAGGTCCTCGCGGAACAAGCCCTGGCGGATCGCCTGGCGCAGGTCCCGGTGAGTGGCGGCGACGATACGGACATTCGCCTTGATCGGGGTCCGGCCGCCGACGGTCGTGAATTCACCCTCCTGCAGCACGCGAAGGAGGCGGGTCTGCGCCTCGGGCGGCATGTCGCCGATCTCGTCGAGGAAGAGGGTGCCGCCCGCCGCCTGCTCGAAGCGGCCAACTCCACGGGCCATCGCGCCGGTGAAGGCGCCACGCTCATGCCCGAACAGCTCCGCCTCGATCAGGTCGCGCGGAATGGCGGCCATGTTCACGGCCACGAAATTTCCGGTACGGCGGCGGGAATAGTCATGCAGGGCACGGGCGACCAGTTCCTTGCCCGTCCCGGACTCGCCCGTGATCATCACGGTCAGATCGGTCGTCGTGAGGCGGGCGACGGACCGGTAGATCTCCTGCATCGCCGGGGAGCGTCCGACCAGAGGCAGGCGCTCCTCTTCCGCCCCTTCCCCGTCCTCCGCGGGAACCGCGGCGGGGGCCGCGAGGGCGCGACCAACAAGGGAAAGCAAATCTTTCAAATCAAAAGGCTTAGGAAGGTAATCAAAGGCGCCACGTTGAGCAGCCTTGAGGGCCGTCGCGAAGGTGGACTGCGCGCTCATCACCACCACCCGCAACTCCGGCCGAACGCGGCGGATGCGGGGAACCAGATCCAGTCCATTCTCATCGGGCATCACCACATCGGTGATGACGAGGTCACCCTCCCCGTCCTCCACCCAGCGCCACAGCGTCGAGGCGGAGGAGGTGGCGCGCACATTGTAACCCGCCCGGCCGAGGGCCTGGGCGAGGACGGTGCGGATGGCGCGGTCATCATCCGCGATGAGGATGGTGCGTTCGGTCATTCTTCTACTTAAAGATCAAAGGTTTGCATGACTTCCCTATCAGGCCGTCTGACGCATCCGCGCCCGTGGCATGGGCTGCGCGACGCGAGTTGGCGGCTTGGCCAAGGAGAGGCGGAACACGGTGCGGCCCGGGCGGCTGTCGCATTCGATCAGCCCACCATGGTCCGCCACCAACTTAGCGACCAGTGCGAGACCGAGCCCCTGCCCGCCCCGCTTGGTCGTGATGAAGGGCTCGAAGAGACTGGCGCGCACATCCTCATCGATGCCCGGACCGTTGTCGCGCACCGACACCTCCAGGGGCAGATGCACGCGCTCACGCGAGCCCGGAATGGCCAAGCGAACGCCATGCCGATAGGCGGTGGTCAGCACGATCTCGCCACCTTGCGGATCAACGGCTTCAGCGGCGTTCTTCACGAGGTTCAGCAGGATCTGCACGAGCTGGTCGCGGTTGCCCCAGACCGGCGGAAGGGAGGGGTCATAATCCTGCACGATACGGAGATGCGCGGCGAAGCCAGTGCCGGCGATCCGTCGCACATGATCCAGCACCTCGTGGATGTTCACGGCTTCCCGCTCCAGCGGCCGCTCGGAGAACATGTCCATCCGCTCCACCAGATCGCGGATCCGGTCCACTTCATCCTGAATGAGAAGGCAGAGCTCCCGGTCCCCCTCGGATGCCGCTTGCTCCAGCAACTGCGCCGCGCCCCGGATGCCGGAGAGCGGGTTCTTCACCTCATGCGCCAGCATGGCAGCCATGGCACTGGCCCCGCGTGCGGCGCCACGGAAATTTAGCTGCCGATCAAGCTTCTGCGCGGTGGAGCCATCTTGCAGGGTGAGCACCACCGCCCCCGGCATCTCCGGCAGGGGAGCGCCATGGGCGGCCACGCCGTCGCGGTGCAGGCGGGGCGAGCGGAGCGTCAGGTCATGGTCGGAGACCGGCGCATCCGCCATGCGCACCTGCCGCACCAACGCAAGCAGGCGAGAATCCTCCGGCAGCAGGTCCGTCAGGCGCAGTTGCGCAAGAGTGGCCGAGGAGAGGCCCAGGAACAGCTCCGCCGCCGGGTTGGCAAAACGGAAACGCTCTTCCTCGTCCAGCAGCACCACCGGCACGGGCAGGGCCGAGAGGAGATGGGCGCTGCCTGGCAGTCCGCCCTTGTCCAGTAAACCGTTGGTTCCGGCCATTCGAAGCTCCTCAGGCGGCCAGGGCGGCGTCGTCGTCGCGGGCCGCCTCGCGGCCAGCTTCGCGATAGAAGTCGCGCACCCCTTCCACCCCGGCGTCCAGCAACGGGCGGTAGAAAGACTCGATCGCGGCCAGGGCGTTTTCCACCGTGTCAGCCGCGTTGATGCGGACGCGGAACTCGGCGCTGCCGGGCAGGCCGCGCGAGTACCAGGCGATATGCTTGCGGGCGAGGCGGAGGCCGGGGTTGCTGCCGTGATGGGACAGCATCGCCGAGTAATGCTCCAGCAGCATGGCATGCTGCTCGGCCAGCGAAGGCAATTCCGGCATGGTGCCGGTGGCCAGGTATTCGGCCACCAGGCCCGGCAGCCAGGGCCGGCCATAGGCACCGCGGCCGATCATCACGCCATCCGCGTTCGATTGACGCAGCGCCTCCTCCGCGTCCTGCGGGCCGAGGATGTCCCCGTTCACGATCACGGGGATGGTGACCGCCGCCTTCACCTTCGCGACGAAGGCCCAATCCGCCGTGCCGGTATAGAGCATCTGCCGGGTACGGCCATGCACGGTCACCATGCGGATGCCACAGGCTTCCGCGATGCGGGCGAGGTTCGGAGCGTTCAGGTTCGAATGGTCCCAGCCCATGCGCATCTTCAGCGTGACCGGAACAGAGACGGCCTTCACCGTCGCCTCAAGGATGCGGGCGGCCTTGATCTCGTCCCGCATCAGGGCGCTGCCGGCCTGCTGGCCGATCGCTACCTTCTTCACGGGGCAGCCGAAATTGATGTCCACCAGCGCGGCGCCACGATCCACGGCGAGCTTCGCCGCCTCCGCCATCACCTCGGGGTCGCAGCCGGCAAGCTGCACGCTGGCAGGGCCGCCGAATCCGTCCACCTCGGCCATTTTCATGGTCTGGTGGTTCTCGCGGATCATGGCCTGGCTCGCGATCATCTCGCTGACCACCATGGGCGTCCCCCGGCCGCGGGCAATGCGCCGGAAGGGCAGATCGGTCACCCCGGACATGGGCGCGAGAATAACCGGACGCTCAATGCGGACATCGCCGAGCTGGATGGGTCGCAGGCGCGGGCTGCCCTCAGGTTGAGCAGCCTCTCCAATGCGTGATGTTGTCGGCATGGGCATCTGCCTATCAACCGGGCAGGTGCCCGGTCAAGCGGGATCGAGGGACAAGGCGGGCGGGCCCCTGGGCGTGGCCTTGCAAGGCCGCTAGGTTCCGCCGCGTTTTGATAGGCGCGCTCACCGGAACGTGCCTGAAGGGGATGATAGCATGCGGGTGGCGGCGTTGCTGATGGCGGCCGGGCGTGGGGAGCGCCTGGGCGGCGGGGAACCGAAGCAGTTCCTTCCCCTGCTAGGCCGTCCGGTGCTGCGCCACGCCGCCGAGGCGCTGCTGCGCGACGGTTTGGTGGAGGTGATCCAGCCGGTTTGCGCCGATGCTGAGCGCGAACGCGTCGATTCGATTCTGGCTGGCCTGCCGGTGCGGCCCGCCGCAACCGGCGGCGCGACACGCCAGGCCAGCGTACGGGCCGGACTGGAGGCGTTGGCGGCACAAGCACCGGATCTGGTGCTGGTCCATGATGCCGCCCGCCCGATCGTGCCGGCCGGAACCGTCGCCGCCGTGCTGGCCGCGCTGGAGGCCGCGGAAGGAGCCATTCCCGCCCAGCCAGTGGCCGATACGCTGAAGCTTGGCCAGGGCGGCAACATCGTTCGTACAGTGCCGCGAGAAGGGTTGCACCGGGCCCAGACGCCCCAAGGCTTCCGCTTTCCGCTGCTGCTCTCCCTGCATCGCGCGGCGCCCGAGGGCGCTACGGACGACGCCTCGCTGCTGGAAGCGGCGGGCCATCCCGTGAAGTTGGTCCCTGGATCGGAGGACAATGTGAAGATCACCTATCCCGGCGACTTGGAGCGCGTGGAGGCCGCCATGTTGCCGCGCCTGCTGCCCCGCGTTGGCTCCGGCTTCGATGTGCACCGTCTGGTGGAAGGGCGCCCGCTCTTCCTGTGTGGTGTGCAGGTTCCGCACAGCATGGGGCTGGATGGGCATTCGGACGCTGATGTCGGGCTGCACGCCCTATGCGATGCGATCTATGGCGCGCTGGCCGAAGGCGATATCGGCCGCCATTTCCCGCCGAGCCAGATGCAGTGGAAGGACGCGGACAGCGCGCAGTTCCTGCGCCACGCCGCAGGCCGGATCGCTGCCCGGGGCGGGGTGCTGGCCAATGCCGATGTCACCCTGATCTGCGAGAGGCCGAAGATCACCCCGCACGCCCCAGCCATGATCGCGCGGGTGGCGGCGCTGCTCGGCGTGCCGGAGAACCGCGTCTCGGTGAAAGCCACAACCACGGAGCGGTTGGGCTTCCCCGGCCGGGAGGAAGGTATCGCGGCCCAGGCAGCGGTCAGCATCCTGGTGCCGGCTTAACGCGGGCCTGCCGAAGAGGCAGGAAACGATGGGGGGGGACCGCCCTTAGGCGACCTCTGCGCGGAGCCAGGCAAGGTAGTCCGGGTCGCCCTCGCCCAGCCTCAGAGTAACAATGCAGGGTGTCGTGTAGGAATGGAGCGCCCGCACCCGCGCCCGGAGCGCCTCGAAGCGGTCCCGCGTCGTCTTTGCCAGGAAGGCGCTCTCCCGCGCCTCCTCAATCCGTCCTTCCCATCGATAGATCGCATCGTGCCCGGGAAGAAGGTTCACGCAGGCGGCCAGGCGTTCCTCGACCAGGGTACGGCCGATCCGCCGAGCCTCCTCGACATCAGCAGCGGTGACATAGACGAGGATCGGATCGTCAGGACTGTTCATCAATTCCTCACTCGGTCCGGGTAGGCTGCGGCAGGCCGTCCAGCACCGCTTCGCAGGCAAGCACGACCAAGTCGCGCAATGGACCGGGACGTGGCGGGTCCAGCAGGGTGGTGGACCAGTGATCAGGCGGATTGCGGCCGGCCGATCGGTCCCAGGTCAGCGCACGGAGCACGGCCTCGGCGGCGGGCGGAAGGCGCTTCGGGACGGGATAGTCATTCAGCGCGCCCCAGACGAGGGCCCAGCAGCGAGCAACGGTCCAGGGGTTGTAGCCCCCTCCCCCCGTGACGATCAGGCGCGGCGCTTCGGCCATCAGGGCCTGAACGACGGCACGGTGGGAATTGTTAGAGAGCGAGAGGCGTGCGAGCGGGTCTTCCTCAAGCGCGTCGGCGCCGCATTGGAGCATGACGGCCTGGGGACGGAGATGCCGCAGGATCGGCAGGATGGCCGCGTGCAGGACGTGGTCCATCTCCGTGTCGTTGAAGCCCTGCGGCACGGGGATGTTGCGCGCATGGCCGCCCGCGCGGTCCTCCAGCTTCCCTGTGAAGGGCCAACGCGCGGCTTCATGGATTGAAAGGGTGAAGACGCGCGGATCGTCCCGGAAGGCGAACTCCACGCCGTCGCCATGATGCGCGTCGATATCGATGTAGAAAATGTTGGTGAGGCCGAGATCCAGCCATTCCAACAGGCCGATGACGGGATCGTTGATGTAGCAGAAGCCGCTGGCCCGGTCCGGCATGGCGTGATGCGTTCCGGCGCCGGGTACATGGGCCACGCCGCCATTCCGCGTCAGCCGCGCGGCCAAGATGGCTCCGCCGGCGCTGGTGGCCGGGCGGCGGAAGACTTCCGGGTAGACGGGGTTGCCGCGGGCACCGATGTGATGCCGCTCCCGCACCGCCTCCGACACGGATTGCTGGGCCTCAGCCTGCTGCAGGGCGGCGATGTAGTCAGGGGTGTGATAGCGGGTGAGCTGGGCCGGGGTGGCGCGCGGACTGTCCAGATAGCGCGCCGGGTCCAGCCAGCCGAGTGCCCGGATAAGGTCCAGCGTGGCCGGCACGCGCTGAATGGCCAGCGGGTGCGTCGGCCCATAGGTCGATCCGCGGTAGATCTCCGACCCGATCAGCAAGGGCCGGTGACGTCCCTGCACCGACCGATCCATCACGCCCATGCAGGCCGACCGGCTTTCCGGCCCGACGCCCCAGGCATCCCCCGGGCCTCGCCGCCGTTTAGGGGCTGATCCGGGACCGAGGAGACGCAATGATGGTCGATACCACGCTGATCCGTGCTCATATGCCCGTTGTAGATTGCCGTGGCCGTCATATCGGCACGGTGGATGACCTGGACGCAGGGCGGCTCAAGCTAACTCGCGGGAGCATCGGTGACGGCCAGCACCATTACATCCCGCTTGCGGAGGTTTCCGCGGTGGACGACGACAAGGTCACCACCCAGCTCACGCTGGAGGAGGTGCAGGCCTTGATGCACAGCGGCGAGCAGCATGGCCATACGGAGGCCTGACCGGGGCCTCAGCGCAGCCGTTCCAGGATGGAGACGTAGTTCGCGACCGCGGCGCCACCCATATTGAAGACCCCACCAAGCGTCGCGCCCGGAATCTGCATTCCGCCAGCCTCGCCGGCGAGCTGCATGGCGGCCAGGATATGCATGGACACGCCCGTGGCCCCGATCGGATGACCCTTGGACTTCAGGCCGCCCGAAGGGTTCACCGGTAGCCGCCCATCCTTGGCCACCACCCCTTCGAGCACGGCCCGGGCCCCCTGCCCTTCAGGTACCAGGCCCATCGCCTCGTAATCGATCAGCTCGGCAATGGTGAAGCAATCATGCACTTCGGCGAAGGATAGATCGCCCACACCCACGCCCGCAGCCTCATAGGCCTGCCGCCAGGCCTCTCGCGCTCCTTCGAAGCGCGTGATGTCACGAGCCGAAATGGGCATCAGGTCGGTCACCTGCACCGCAGCACGAAACTGCACGGCCTTGCCCAGGCTCGCGGCGGTCTCCGCATCGGTCAGCACCAGCGCTGCCGCGCCATCCGAGACCAGGCTGCAATCCGTGCGCTTCAGCGGACCGGCCACCACCGGGTTGCGCTCGCTGACCGTGCGGCAGAATTCGTAGCCGAGATCCTTGCGCATCTGGGCGTAAGGGTTGTCCACGCCGTTGCGATGGTTCTTGGCCGCGATAGCCGCCAAGGCATCGGACTGGTCCCCATGCCGCTGGAAGTAGGATTCAGCGATCCGGGCGAAGACACCGGCGAAGCCTGCGGGGATGTCGCCTTCCTCCCGCCGATAGGCGCAACCCAGCAGCACATCGCCGACCTGGGAGCCGGGGATGGCCGTCATCTTCTCGACACCGATGACCAGGGTAAATCGTCCCCTGCCGGCGCCCAGGAAGTTCATGGCGCCGTGAATGGCGGCCGAGCCGGTGGCGCAGGCATTCTCCAGCCGGGTCGCCGGTTTGAAGCGCAACTCTGGCAGGGATTGCAGGACGAGGGCGGCCGGAAAGTCCTGCTTCTGGAACCCGCCGTTGAAATGGCCGAGATAGACCGCATCGATGTCGACGGGGTCGATACCCGCATCCTCGATGGCCGCCCGTGCAACGCGGCTGATCAGGGCCTCGGCGTCCGGCGCGTCCTCCAGCTTGCCAAAGGGCGTATGTGCCCAACCGACGATGCAGGCCCCGTCCGTTCCATGCCCGGCCATCCCACGATCCCTCCGCTTCTTGCCAGGGAAGATAGGGCGCCGGCTGGGGATCGGGAATGGGCGGCCGCAATCAGCCGCGGAAGAGGCTGAGCAGACCCTGGGGCGACTGGTTCGCGATGCCGAGTGCCTGGGTGCCGAGCTGCTGGCGGATCTGCAGGGCCTGGAGCTTCGCGCTCTCCTTTGCCAGGTCGGCGTCGATCAGGGAGCCGAGGCCGGTTTCGAGAGAGTCGAGCTTCTCCTTATTGTAGCTCATCTGCGCTTCAAGATAGGTGGCGTTGTTGCCGAAGGTGTTCAGCGCGGTATTCACCGCCGTCATCTTCGTCGCGAAATCACCGTCGGCCGCGAGCGCCGAAGCCGCGGAGGCCGCATCCGTCGGCGCGGCGGCAACGACGAGGGCGGTCGAGCCTTCGATCGAGGTCAGGTTGTAGACGGTGGCTTGTTCGTTCCGCGTGGTGGCGATGTCGCCGCCCCCAGCCGCGGCGGAGGTGGTGAGGAGCGTGCGGCCATTATAGGTCGCATCGGTGATGAAATTCTGCACCTGGGTGCGGAGCGAGTCATACTGCGCCTGGTACTGGGTACGCTGCGCGCCGGAGAGAGTGCCGTCGGCAAGCTTCACCAGCACGCCGCGGATTTCCGTCATGGTGTCGGAAACCTTGTTCAGCCCGGCCAGGGTCGTGTCCAGGATGCCCTGAACGCTGCCCATCTGTTCATTGGCTGAGGTGAGGCCGGCGATATCGGCCCGTACAGATTGAGCCACGGCGAAAGCCGCGCCGTCATCTTTCGCGTCTGCCACGCGGTACCCGGTCGAGACACGCTTTTGCGTGACCGCCAGAGCCTCGTTCGTGCGGTTGAGGGACTGCAGCGCGACCTGCGCGCCGATGTTCGTGTTGACGGAGTTCGTCGCCATCGGGGTCTTCCCTTCGCGTCGGCGGGTCACCCGCCCTGGGCAAGACACTGGACGCGAAGAGTGAAGGAAGACCTAACAACACAGCGACGCGTGAGCCCCGGAATCAGAAGGCCCCGGCATTGAGCCGAGGCCTTCCATCATCCGGCAAGGATGCGGCGATCAGCCGCCCTTGTACTGCACAGCCTGGCGGCCGCGCTGGCCGTCGCGCACGTCCAACGCCACCTTCTGGCCCTGCTGTACGTCGGTCACGCCGGCGCGCTGCAGGACGGAGGAGTGCAGGAACACGTCCTGGCCGCCATCATCCGGGGTCACGAAGCCGAAGCCACGCACCTGGTCGAACCACTTGACGGTGCCGTTCACGGCATAGGTCGGGCCACCCTCGTCACGGCCGAAGTCGCGGCGCGGCGGCGGACGGTCGCCAAAATCACGGCGCGGGGCGCCGAAACCACCACCACCGGCGCCACCGCCGAAGCCGCCACCGCCGCCGAATTCACGACGCGGCGGGCGATCTCCGAAGCCGCCACCACCAAAGTCACGACGCGGCGGGCGATCCCCGAAGCCGCCACCACCACCGCCGAACTCACGGCGCGGCGGGCGATCTCCAAAGCCGCCACCACCAAAGTCACGACGCGGCGGGCGATCCCCGAAACCACCACCGCCAGCGCCAGCGCCACCGCCCGGACCGGGCTTCAGTTCGAGGATGCGGGTAACAAGGCGGCGGCCCTGGCGATCCGTGCCGATCTCGCAGACCAGCTTATCGCCCGTATCCGCCGACTGGATGCCGGCCTCGGCCATTGCCGAAGCGTGAAAGAACACGTCCTGTCCGTCGGGCCCGAGCACGAAGCCGAAACCCTTGCGGCCATTGTACCACTTCACCTCGGCCTCTACGGGCCCGGTGCCACCCTGCGATTCATTCTCGGGGAACACTGTATCTCATTATCCGCAAACAGATCGGCCCGACGGGATGCAGGACCGGTATCCTCATGCTGACACGGTCACGCAAGGAATGCTAGGTGAATCGACGGGGATCATAGGGCCTAAGATCGATTCCTGGTGTGGTTCCGGCGGCCAGGGCGGCCGCCGCTTTCCCACTTCGCGGGCCACTGACCAATCCGACATGCCCGTGACCAAAGGCCATCACGATATCTGGCGTGGCCGCGGCATAGCCTAGGCAGGGCAGCCCATCGGGCATGGAGGGGCGGTGGCCCATCCAGAATTTCACGCGCTCGGCCGGCAGATCGCGCGGCAGGCCAGGGAAGGACCGCAGCAGGTGGTCCCGCAGAATTTCCGAGCGCCTCCAATTGGGCGCCGCTTCGAGCCCCGCGATTTCCACTTGGCCGGAAACCCGCAGCCCGGCCCGGGTCGGAGTGATGGCCATCTTACCATCGGAAGGCATGATCGGAATGCGCGGCCCGACCTCTGCCCCCAGCACCACGGCGTGGTAGCCGCGCTCCGTCTCCAGCGGCACGCGGGACCCGGCGGACGCGGCCAGGCTGCGGGACCGGGCACCGGCACAGATCACCGCGCGATCGGCGGCGATCTCCTCCTGACCCGTCAGCACCGCCTTCAGCCGCCCCGCCTGGATCCGGAAGCCAGTTGCCTCAGCGCGACAGAGGGTGGCGCCCTCGGCTACCGCTTGCTCCACGAGGGCAGCGACATAGGCGCCGGGGTCGGTGCAATGCCCGGCCTCCTCGAACAAAGCGCCGAAGCCATAGCGGCGGTCCAGATCGGGCTGGAGCTGCCGCATCTCCTCCGGCCCGATTTCCTTCCAGCTCAACCCGACGGCCCGGCGGATACGCCAGCCCATTGCCTCCTTCTCGTAATCCTCCCGAGACGGATAGACATACATCAGCCCGTCGCGCCGGATCAGATCAGGCACCCCGGCGCGCTCTGCCAGTGTCTTGTGCAGCGTGGGGCCATCGGCCAGCAGCGTCTTCAGCGCGCGCGCTGTTTCCAGCACCTGCGCCTCAGTCCAACCGGAACGAAGATAGGCCCAGAGCCAGGGCAGGACTCGGGGGAAATAGGACCAGCGAATGGCCAAGGGCCCAAGCGGATCGCGCAGGAAGCCCGGAACCTGCTTCCACAATCCAGGCATGGCCGGGGGCAGCACGGACATGAAGGAAAGCCAGCAGCCATTCCCGTAGGAGGCTGCCTGCTCCCCACCCGGCGGGCCGGGATCGAGGATGGTGACGCGGAAGCCCCGGTCCAGGGCTTCCAGTGCCGTGCAGGCGCCGACGATACCGGCGCCAATGATGACAAGATGCGTTCCCGGCGGAACCTTTTCCGGGGCCGGCTCAGCCGGCATCGACCACCGCGCGCCTGGCCATCACCGTCACGAGATGGGCACGGTACTCGGCGCTGCCATGAATGTCGCTGTTCAGCCCATCGGGCGACTGGCGAATGCCCGCCACCGCCTCGGGCGACCAGTTGGCGGACAGGGCGGCCTCCATATCCGTCTGGCGGAACACGCCGGGGCCCGCGCCGTTTACCACCACCCGCACGCCCTTCGGCCCGCGAGCCACGAAGACGCCGGTCATAACGTAGCGGGAGGCCGGATTGCGCATCTTGGCATAGCCCGCCTTCTCCGGAATCGGGAAGGAAATGGCGGTCAACAGCTCGCCCGGCTCCAGTGCCGTGGTGAACATGCCCAGGAAGTAGTCGTCGGCCTCGATGCGTCGGCGGCTGGTGATAAAGGTCGCGCCCAGTGCCAAGGCGGCGGCAGGATAGTCGGCCGCCGGGTCATTATTGGCCAGCGACCCGCCCATGGTGCCGCGGTTGCGGACCTGGGTGTCGCCCAGGCCGGCAGCCATCCGGGCCAGGACAGGAATGGCGCCATTCACCGCCGGGTCCTTGGTGATCTCCACATGGCGGGTCATGGCACCAATCACGACGGCGTCACCCTCCCGCCGGATGCCGCGCAGCTCGGCAATGCCGGAGAGGTCCACCAGGGCCGAGGGGCGGTCGAGCCGGTGCTTGAGAGCCGGCAGGATCGTCTGGCCACCCGAGATTGGGCGGGCATCCGGATCGGCCAGCAGGCTTACCGCTTCGGCGATGTTGGAGGGCTTGTGATAAGCAAAATCATACATGGATCGGGCCTCTCCCTTCAGGCTTCGGCCGGGGCCAACGCGTCGCGGCGGCCATGCATCACGTCCTGAGCGGCAGCGATCGCCCGAACGATGTTGTGATAGCCCGTGCAGCGGCAGAGATTGCCCTCCAGCCCCTCGCGGATCTCGTGCTCGCTCAGGCCGTCCGGGTGCTTCTTCACCAGGTCGATCGCGGACATGACCATGCCCGGCGTGCAGAAGCCGCACTGCAGGGCGTGATACTCGCGGAAGGCCTCCTGCATCGGGTGCAGCGTGCCGTCCGGCGCGGCCAGACCCTCGATGGTGGTGACCGTCGCACCATCGGCCTGCACGGCCAGCATGGTGCAGGACTTCACGCTGTCACCGTTCACATCCACCACGCAGGCGCCGCACTGGCTGGTGTCGCAGCCAACATGCGTCCCTGTGAGCCGCAGCTTCTCCCGCAGCAGCTCCACCAGCAGGGTGCGGCCCTCGACCTCCACGCTGTGCTGCTGGCCGTTCACCGTCAGACTGACATTCGGCATCTTCTGCTCCCCGCCCGATCGCTCGGGACGTCCATTGTCCGGAACCTCGCGCGACCGTCCCGAACCGTCAAGCGAGGTGCCCCTTCCGGTTCCGTCAGTGGAGGGGCGAGATGTCCCGAGAGAGTGGGTTCTGGCTGGCTGGCAGGTCGTGCAGATGGCAGGCCGCCGTATGGGCGGGGCTGGTCGGCTTGAGCAGCGGCTCCTCCACCCGGCACCGATCGAAGACATAGGGGCAGCGCGTGTGGAAGCGGCAGCCGTTGGGCGGGTTGATCGGGCTGGGCACGTCACCCTTGAGGATGATGCGCTGCCGCGAGGCCCCGGGCTTGGGCACCGGCACGGCCGAGAGCAGTGCCTCGGTGTAGGGATGCTTCGGTGCGGCGAAGAGGCTGCGGCGAGGCGCCACTTCCACGATCTTGCCGAGATACATCACGGCCACGCGATGGGTCATGTGCTCGACGATCGCCAGGTCATGGCTAATGAAGAGCATCGCCAGGCCCAGCTTGGCCTGCAGGTCCTGCAGCAGATTGACGATCTGCGCCTTCACCGACACGTCGAGCGCCGAGACGGCCTCGTCGCAGATGATCAGGTCGGGCTCCGCCGCCAGGGCACGGGCGATGCCGATGCGCTGGCGCTGCCCGCCGGAGAACTCATGCGGCCAGCGGCCAATGGCGTCCCGAGGCAGGCGGACCGTGTCCATCAGCTCCGCGAGCCGGCGGTCGAGATCCGCGCTGTCCTTGGCCAGCCCGAAATTACGAATCGGCTCGGCCAGGATATCGCGCACCCGCATGCGCGGGTTGAGGCTGCTGAAGGGATCCTGGAACACCACCTGCACGCGGCGCCGCATCGGCTTCAGCGAGGAATTCGGCAGCGTGTCGATCCGCTGCCCGTCCAGCACCACCTGTCCCGAGGTGATGTCGAAGAGGCGCAGCACGGCCTTCCCAACCGTTGACTTGCCGCAGCCTGATTCGCCCACAAGGGAGAGCGTCTCGCCCTTCGCAATCTCGAAGGACACGCCGTCCACGGCGTAGACATGGCCGGTGACGCCGCCGAGCAGGCCTCCCCGCAGGGGGAAGTGCTTCTTGAGATCGTCGACTTGCAGAAGCGGTCGAGCGTTGGAGAGCGCGGCACTCATGCGGCCATCAGCTCCTTTGCGGCATAGTGACAAGCGGCCGTGTGGTTCGGCGCCTTGGGTTCCAGGGCCGGCGCAATGGCGCGGCAGAGATCGGTGGCTCTTGGGCAACGCCCGGCGAAAACGCAGCCGTCGATGCGCGTCTTCAGGCTGGGCACGAGGCCCGGGATCTCGGCCAGCCGCGTCTCCTCGCCGGTCAGCGAGGACCCGAGCTTCGGCACCGCGCCCAGCAGGCCCTGGGTGTAGGGGTGCTTTGGATCGTTGAAGAGCTCGCGCACGGGCGCCTCCTCAACCTTGCGGCCGGCATACATGACGATCACCCGTTCCGCGACCTCCGCCACCACGCCGAGGTCATGGGTGATAAGGACAATTGCCGCGCCCACGCGGTGCTTGAGGTCCCGCATCAGGTCGAGAATCTGCGCCTGAATGGTCACGTCCAGCGCCGTGGTCGGCTCGTCCGCAATCAGCAACTTCGGGTTGCAGGCCAGTGCCATGGCGATCATCACGCGCTGGCGCATACCGCCGGAGAGCTGGTGCGGGTATTCCTTCACCCGCCGCTCCGGCGCCGGAATGCCGACCAGCTTCAGCATCTCGATCGACTTCGCCTCGGCCTGGGCCTTGTTCATGCCCTGGTGCAGTCGCAGCGTCTCGCCGATCTGCCGGCCCACGGTCAGCACCGGGTTCAGCGAGGTCATCGGCTCCTGGAAGATCATGCTGACATCGTTGCCGCGAATGGCGCGCATCTCGCGGTCCGACAGCTTCAGCAGGTCGCGACCGTTGAACAGTATCTCGCCGGCGATCTTCCCGGGCGGCTCCGGAATGAGTCGCAGGATGGACATGGAGGTGACGGACTTGCCGCAGCCGCTCTCGCCCACGATCGCCACCGTCTCACCGGCGTTCACGTGAAAGGAGAGGCCATCGACGGCGCGGTTGATACCGTCGGGCGTGCGGAAATGCGTCTGGAGGTTCCGAACCTCGAGAAGGGGCGCGTTGGCCCCGATGCTAGAGGACATGGGTCAAACCCTCTTGGCCATGCGCGGGTCGAGCCAGTCGCGAAGGCCGTCACCCAGCAGGTTCACCGCCAGCACTGTCAGGGACAGGAACACCGCCGGGAAGAAGACGATATAGGGCTTCACCTGCCAGAGGGCCCTGCCCTCCGCCATGATGTTCCCCCAGGACGGGATGATCGGCGGGGTACCGGCGCCGATGAAGGAGAGGATACTTTCCGCGATCATGGCGCTGGCGCAGATATAGGTCGCCTGAACGGTCAGCGGCGCGAGCGTGTTCGGCAAGATGTGGCGGAAGATGATCCGCGGCGTGCTCGTACCTGAGGCGACTGCCGCGTCCACATAGGGCTGCTCACGCAAGGACAGCACCACGCCGCGTACCAGGCGGGAAACACGCGGCACCTCCGCGATGGTGATCGCCAGGATCACATTGCCCACGCTGCCCCGGGTCAGCGCCATCAGTGCGATCGCGAGCAGGATGGAGGGAATGGACATCAGCCCGTCCATGACGCGCATGATGATGGCGTCCGCCCAGCGGACGAAGCCGGAGATAAGCCCGATCGTGAGCCCAATCACCGAGGAGAAAAGGGCCACGGCGAAGCCCACGAGCAGCGACACCCGAGAGCCGTAGAGCACGCGGGAATAGACATCGCGACCCAGCATGTCCGTGCCGAACCAGTACATGGCCGAGGGTTCGCGCGTGCGCCGGGCCGGGGCAAGCGCGGTCGGGTCCACGGTCCAGAGCAGAGGCGCGAATATCGCGATCAGCAGGATCAGCAGCATCAGCCCGCCGCCGATCGCGATGGTCGGATTGCGGCGCAGGAAGCCAATGAAGCCACGCCTGGGCTTCACGGGCGGCATCACGTCCGGCAGGGCCGGTGCTGCGGCGACGTCGGCCGGCCCGATAGCGCCGGGCGGGATCATGCCCGCCTCAGCGGCGGCCGGCTGGATGGCGGAGGTGCTCAATACCGGATCCTCGGATCGAACAGGGTGTAGAGGAGGTCGATCAGCAGGTTCACCAAGACATAGACGAAGGAGAAGAGAAGGATGACGCCCTGGATCACGGGGTAATCGCGTCGAAGGATGGCATCCACCGTCAGGCGGCCAAGGCCGGGTATGGCGAAGACGCTCTCTGTCACGACAGCGCCGCCGATCAGCAATGCCACGCCGATACCAATGACGGTAACGATCGGCACGGCAGCGTTCTTCAGCGCATGCAGGAAGAGGATACCCGGCTGCCCCACGCCCTTCGCGCGCGCCGTCCGGATATAGTCCTGCTGCAAGACTTCCAGCATCGTCGCGCGGGTGATGCGGGCGATCAACGCGATGTAGACACCACCCAGCGCGATGGCGGGCAGGATCAGGTTCTGGAACCAGGGCCAGATGCCGCGGGCGAAGGGCGTGTAGCCCTGAACCGGCAACCAATCCAGCTGCAGCGCGAAGATATAGGCGAGCAGGTAGCCGACCACGAAGACCGGCACGGAGAAGCCTAGTACCGCGAAGCCCATGACCAGCCGGTCAATGATGGTGCCCTGCTTCCAGGCCGCGATCACCCCCATCGGCACCGCGATGCCGACCGCAAGGATCAGCGTGATGACCATCAGGGAGAGGGTTGGCTCGATCCGCTGCGCGATCATGGTGCTGACGGGCAGGTTGGTGAAGATCGAGGTGCCAAGGTCACCCCGGATGATATGCCAGACCCATTCGCCGAAGCGCACGAGATAGGGCCGGTCCAGGCCGAGGCTGGCCCGGATCCGCTCCACATCCGCCGGCGTGGCCTGGTCGCCCGCGATCACTGCGGCTGGGTCGCCCGGCGATATGTAGAGAAGACTGAAGACGAACAGCGCCACGATCGCCATCACGGGGATGGTGGCAACAATCCGGCGGAGCGCGTAAGCGAACATCCCGGTTCCCTAGCTCTTGGAGACGCCCCAGAAGAAGGGCAGCGGCCCCTTGACGATACCCGACACGTTCCGGCGCCAGGCGGTGTAGAAGGTAAAAAAGCCCGTCGGGCAGTAGATCACATGGTCCATGGCCGCCCTGTTCAGTTCCGCCATAGCGGCCTTTTCCTGTTCAAGCGAGGTGGCGGCGAACCAGGCGTCGCGCTTGGCCTCCACCTCGTCGCTCTTCGGCCAGCCGAACCAGGCACCGTCGCCATTCGCACGGATAGCCGTATAGGCAGCCGGGTTGATGCAATCCGCGCCCGCATGCCAGGAGAAGAAGATGTTCCAACCACCCTGGCTCGGTGGCGTCTTCACGGCACGGCGGCTGCCCACCGTGCCCCAATCCGTCGCGACGTAGTCGACATTCATGCCGATCTTCTTCAGCGCCTCGCTCGTCACGTCGCCCTGCGCCTTGGTGATCGGCTGGTCCTGCGCAACCAGCATCACCACAGGTTCGCCCTTGTAGCCGCTCTCCAGCAGCAGCTTCCGAGCAGCTTCGTAATTGCGGGGCCCCTTGAGCAGATCGCCTCCCGCCTCCGAATAGAGCGGCGTGCCGGGGGTGAAGTAGCTGGGCAGGCGCTTCCAGGTACTCTCGTCGTCACCCGCCAGTGCGCGCAGCACGTCCTCCTGGCTGATCGCCATCAGCACAGCCTGGCGCGCGCGCACATCATTGAAGGGCGGGTGCAGATGGTTCATCCGCAGCGCACCGATATTGCCCAGCGGGTCAGCAATATCGGCCTGAATGTTGCGGCTTCGGCGAAGCTGCGGGATCAGGTCGCTGATCGGATTCTCCCACCAGTCCACCTCGCCGTTCTGCAGCGCGGCAGCGGCCGTCGCGGCATCGGGCATCACCACCCATTCCACGCGATCAATCAGCGCGCGCTTCCCGCCTGCGAGCCAGGAGGCGGGCTCGCTGCGCGGCTGATAATCATTGAACTTCTCGAAGACAGCCTTGGCACCCGGCACCCATTCCTCACGCTTGAAGCGGAACGGGCCGGAGCCAACGAACTCGGTGATCTGCTGGAAAGGATCGGTCTGTGCAATCCGCTCGGGCATGACGAAGCTGCAGGGCGCGTTGTTCTTCGCCAGTGCCAACAGCATTTTCGGGTAAGGCTGCTTCAGCGACCAGCGGAAGCTGGTGTCGTTCACCACCGCCAGTTCGTTCTGGATGGCCCGGATCATCTGCCCCATCGGGTCGCGGACCGCCCAGCGGTTCAGGCTGGCCACCACGTCCCGCGCGAGGACCGGGGAGCCGTCATGGAACTTCAGCCCAGGACGCAGCTTGAAGGTCCAGACCAGCCCATCGGAGGAGACCTCCTCGCTCTCCACCATCTGCCGCTGGGGCTGAAGCTTTTCGTCCACGCCGTAGAGTGTGTCCCAGACCATCGCCGCGGCGTTGCGGACCACGTATTGGGTGCCCCAGATCGGGTCGAAATTCGCCAGGTTCGCCTGCGGCACGAAGCGCAGGGTCTTCGCCGCGGCCCCCTGGGACAGCGCCGGCGAGGCAAGACCCGCCGCGGCCAGCCCCGGCCCGACCTTGAGGAACGAACGACGATCCATCCTTCAAACCCCCATCTGGGCCGGCCTTCGCCGTGCCACCTGCCCTGTAGGGCCAGCCTGCCGCAGTTCGGCTGGCCGCGCCACCTTATCCGCGATGCCTAGCACGGCGCGTGCCAGCTCTCGGATCGTATCGATGTTCCATCAGGCCCGGAGCGCCTCGTTGCCCTCTGCCCGCGATCGCCGGGCAGTCCATCGAAGCCGAGCGGAAGGTGAGGCAAGCCCCCACCGCCTGACCCCTCGGATTTGCCCCGAGGCGCTCGCCCACGGCCTGCTCCAGCTTCTCAGGCCCGCTTGATGTTCCAGAACATGGCGAAACCGGGCACACGGTCACGCAGGTCGCGCCGGATGCTCGTGAGGGATTTGTAGGCCCCAACCGGGATGTAGGGGACCTCGTCCATGGCAATGCGCTGCATCTGCTGGCCGATGCGCTTCTGCTCCTCCAGCGTCGGCGCCACGAACCATTCGTCCCGCAGAGTCTCGAGCTGCGGGATATCCGGCCAGCCCGGCCAGGCATTCGCGCCATTGCCGCGCAGGGGGAAATGAGCGGAGGGATCGACAAAGTCGAAGGACGAGAACGAGGTGAGGATCATGCTCCACCCGCCCTTGTCCAGGGGCTCACGGCTCGCACGACGCTGCACCGTCGTGCCCCAATCCGTCAGCACGATATCGGCGTTGAAGCCGAGCCGCCGGACGAGGTCCGCCGCGACCTGGGTCATGGCCGAAGGAGCCAGGATGTCGGTCGGTCCCACCAGCCGCATGAGTTGATTGGTGTAGCCGGCCTCGCGCATCAGGGCCTTCGCGCGATCCAGGCTGCGCGGCCCCCAGAGTGGCTCCATCCCGACATCGCTGGCCAAGGGCGTGCCCGGGGTGAAGACACCGGCCTTCTCCCACAGGCCCGGCTCCGTGCCGACGATCGCCTGCATGAAATCCGCCTGGTCGATCGCGGGCAGCAGCGCCTGGCGCATCTTCTTGTCGTTGAACGGCGCGAAGAGGTGGTTGGGCCGCAGAATTCCGATCAGCGGCAGCGGATCGATCGGCTCGATCGAGATGGCGCGGTTGCGGCGGAGAAGCTGCTGGATCTCGGGAGGTGGCTGCTCGAACCAATCGATTTCCCCCGCCTGCAGCGCGGCGGCGGAAGTCGAGGCATCAGTGATGATCTGCCACTCCACCCGGTCGAAGAACACGTTCTTCGGCCCGGCCGTCAGGCTCGGCGTGCCAACCGGGGTGGGACTGTAATCGGGGTTGCGCTCATAAACGACGAGGCTGCCCGAATTGAACTCGTCCCGCTTGAAGCGGAAGGGCCCGCTGCCGACCGTTTCCCGGATCTGCTGGAAGGCATCCGTGGCGGCGATGCGCTCCGGCATGATGAAGGCTGGGCTGTTGCTGACCTGTGCGAGCGCCGAGAAGAGGAAAGGAAAGGGCCGCTTCAGCCGGAACTGTAGGCGGCGGTCATCCAGGGCCGAGAGCTCGTCCACGAACTCTGCCAGTTTCTGGCCAGAGGGCGAGCGGCGCATCCAGCGCTTGAGGCTCTGCACGGCATCCGCCGCGCGCACCGGCTCCCCATCGTGGAATTTCGGCCCCTGGCGCAGTGTGATGATGACGCGCTTACCGTCCTCCTCGACCGAACTTCCCTCGGCAAGCTGCGGCTGCGGCTGGAACTGGGAGTCCATGCCGTAGAGGTTGTCATAGACCATATACCCGTGGTTGCGGGTGATGTTGGCCGTGGTCCAGATCGGGTCCAGGCTGGTCAGGTTGGCCTGAGGCACCATTTTCAGCACCCGGCTACCGGCCGCCTGGGCGATAGCCGGCGCGGAAGGCAGGGCACCGGCCACGAACGCACCCGCGCCCGCGGCCGCCAGAAGGTGGCGGCGTCGAATCATCCAACCTGCTCCCCGTTGTTACGGACATGTGAGCAGGAGGCGGGGCCCCGGGGCAAGCCCGGCGGCCCCACTGTTGCAGTGGCGGCTCAGGTCGTCTTCTGCACGTTCCAGAACATCGGGAACCCCTTGGGTACACCCGACAACCCACGGCGGTAGGCAGTAGCCTGGAAGTACTGGCCCAAGGGCAGATAGGGCACCTCCCGGAAGGCCTCAGCCTGGATGTCGCGAGCGACCTTTTGCTGGTTCTCCAGATCCGGCGCGTCGAACCAGGCGTTCCGCAGCTCCTCAACCTTTGGCATGGTCGGCCACCCGAACCAGGCATTCTGCCCGTTGCCGCGCAGGGGCTGATTTACTCCAGGATTGATCATGTCCAACCCGGCAAAGAAGGTGAAGAACAGGCTCCACCCGCCCTTCTCCGGCGCCTCCTTGCTTGCGCGGCGCTGAACCACGGTACCCCAGTCGGCCGAGACAAACTCCACATTCATCCCGCACTTGGTCAGCATGTCGTGCCCGACCTGTGCCAGCGCGTTGAGCGAGGGGAAATCGGAGGCTGCCATCAGCACGACCTTCTCGCCCTTGTAGCCGGCCGCAGCCAGGTCGCGCTTCACCTTCTCGAAGTCGCGCGGGCTGGTCAGTGCCTCCATACCCACATCGCTCGCCAGCGGCGTGCCGGGCGGGAAGAAGCCATTGCCGTCCTTCCACAGCGAGCGGTCTGTGCCGATCACCGCCGTCATGTAGTCGCCCTGCACCACGCCGCCGAGCAGCGCACGGCGGATGGCGGGGTTGTTGAATGGCGGGTGCAGGTGGTTGAAGCGGGCGATGGCGCAAAGCCCGGTGGGGTCCGGGATTTCCATCACCACGTTGCGGTTGCGGCGGAGCTGCGGCTGCAGATCGGCGGTGGGCTGCTCCCACCAGTCCATCTCGCCATTGGACAGCGCCGCGGCAGCTGTGGAGGCGTCGGGGATCACGTGCCACTCGACCCGGTCGAGATGCACGCGCTTCGGCCCGGCGGTCCAGCTCACCGTACCGTCCGCGCGCGGCACGTAGTCGGCAAACTTCTCGTAAACGGCCAGCGAGCCCGCCACGCGCTCATCAGCCTTCCAGCGGAAGGGTCCGCTGCCGATCATTTCGCGCACCGGCTGTGCGGGGTCGGTCTTCGCCATGCGCTCGGGCATCATGAAGCAGACCGGTGTGCTGGGCTTGCCCAGCGCAGAGAACAGCATCGGGAAGGGCTGCTTCAGGCGGAACAGGATTGTGCGGTCGTCCGGCGCCTCCAGCGCATCGGTGCGCACCATCAGCGCCTGCCCGATCGCGTCACGCGCGGCCCAGCGGCGGATGGAGGCGACGCAGTCCTTCGCCAGCACCGGCGCGCCGTCATGCCACTTCAGCCCCTCGCGTAGCCGAATGGTGACCCGCTTGCCGTCCTCTTCAACCGTGTGCCCCTCAGCCATCTGGGGCTGGGCATTGAAGTCCTCATCAAAGCCATAGAGCGTGTCGAAGACCGCGAAACCGTGGTTGCGCGTGACATAGGCGGTGGTGATGATAGGGTCCGTCACCGTTATGTCGGACTGGGGGATAAACTTCAGCACCCGGGCTCCGGCCGTCTGGGCCAGGGCGGGGCGGGACAAGCCAAGCGGCGCGGCCAGGGCCAGGCCGGCGCCGCCGGCCAGGAATCGACGACGATCCGTGGGCATACGCTCTACCGTTCCTTCCGGTGGGAGGGGCAGAGGCAAGCGCAGGCCCGCTGCCGGCGCAAGCCCCTGCCCCTCACTCCCACCGGCTCGAAGCTTGCCCTTTCCCCGCACCAGGCCCACGGCTAAACGAAGCGCGATGAATGCGTGCCCCCCTCTTGTCGATGCGCTGCTGCCGCCAGCCCGGCGTGCCCTGGCCGTGCAATTCCTCCGATTCGGAGTGGTCGGCACGGCAGGCTTTGTTGTGGACACGGCAGTGCTCTACGGGCTGCTGGCCATTGGCGGTGGGCTTTATAGCGGCCGGATCCTCTCTTATGTTGCCGCTGCAACGGCAACCTGGGCCTTGAACCGCATTTGGACCTTTCGCACCGCCCAGGGGCCCGACGGCCGCGCTGGACTGGGCCGCCAGTGGCTGATCTTCCTGGCGGTGAACCTGGTGGGCTTTGCACTAAATTATAGCACCTATGTCCTGATGGTGGCGAACCTGCCCCTGGCGGCAGCCGACCCCATCCTGGGGGTGGCAGCCGGCGCCCTGGTCGGGATGACCGGAAACTTTCTCCTTTCCCGCCGCTACGTCTTCGGCGCGCAATGAACCTGCTGCGCACGGCCGTTCTCGTCCCCTGCGATAATGAGCAGGCGACGATCGCGGCTGTGGTGGGCGGCTTCCAGGCCGCCCTCCCCGGCGCGGTTATTCATGTCTATGACAATAATTCCACGGACCGGACGCGGGAGGAAGCGGCAGCCGCGGGCGCCGCGGTCTGGACAGAGCCCCTCCAGGGGAAGGGCAACGTGGTCCGCCGTATGTTCGCCGACATCGAGGCGGATGCTTACGTATTGGTGGACGGTGATGGTACCTATGACGCGGCGGACGCCCCGGCCATCTGGACCCGTCATTGCGGAATCGGCTTGATGTGGTTACCCGCGTCCGCGTCACGGAGGTTGAGAGCGCCTACCGGCCAGGTCACCGCCTCGGGAACTGGGCCCTGACGGGGGTGGTCCGCGCCCTCTTCGGAAACCGCTCGAGCGACAAGCTCTTGGGCTACCGCCGCTTCGTGAAGTCCTTCCCGGCCCTGGCTGGCGGATTCGAGACGGAGACCGAGTTCACGGTCCACGCCCTGGAGCTGCGCCTGCCAGTAAGCGAGCTGCCCACGAGCTATGGCGAGCGGCCTGCCGGTTCCGCCTCAAAGCTGCGGACCTATCGTGACGGGCTTCGAATTCTTCGCCTGATCATCGCCTTGGTCCAACGAGAAAGGCCTCGGCTGTTTTTCGGGACAATCAGTATTTTGCTAGCAATATCGGCGCTGGCCCTACTCCTGCCGGTGTTCGAGACTTATATGGCTACCGGCTTGGTGCCTCGGCTGCCGACCTTTATCGCCTCCGTGACACTGATGCTTCTTTGTTTTTTCTCTCTTTGTTGCGGGCTCATCCTGGACACGGTCACACGCGGACGCATCGAGGCGAAACGGATCGCGTATCTGGCGGTCCCGGCTCCCTCGCTGGCGGGGAATGATACGGAGGCGGCTCCTATGTCCCTCCGATCCGGATCAATGTCCGCCAGATAATTCGCACCTTTTCGGT
Organism: Roseomonas chloroacetimidivorans; assembly: GCF_049629625.1. Taxonomy (NCBI): domain Bacteria; kingdom Pseudomonadati; phylum Pseudomonadota; class Alphaproteobacteria; order Acetobacterales; family Roseomonadaceae; genus Roseomonas; species Roseomonas chloroacetimidivorans. The sequence goes on from NZ_JBNBZS010000015.1 coordinate 104,258, forward strand.
TCACCTGTGTTATCGGCCCGTCAACGGCGCTGGGGTCAGCGGCGTTGTTTCCTCCGGCCGCACGTCTCGGAGCGTGAAATAGTATGGCATTGCAGACACCACGATCGGATATTCTGTCGCGCGCCCTGACAGCGTGCCGTACGCAGTTCGCGGTCGTTGGCGTCTTCAGCCTGGTCCTGAACCTGCTGCAGCTGACGATCTCGCTCTACATGATGCAGGTGTTCGACCGGGTCCTCGCGACCCGCAGCACGGACACATTGCTCTGGCTGACGGTGGTGGCGATCTTCGCCATTGCCGTCCTCTCCCTGCTTGAGGGCGTGCGGTCCCAGATCATGCAGCGGCTCGCGACCTGGGTAGAGGCCCGGGTGGCGCCGGAGGGCTTCGCGCGGGCGCTGGAAGCGACCCTGCGGAACCGTCCCTACCGGATGGAGGCGCTGCGGGATCTTTCGGTCTGCCGCAACTGGCTCTCCGGGGCCGGGGCGCTCACGCTTTATGACGTGCCCTGGGTGCCCGTTTACCTTGCTGTTATCTTCCTGCTGCACCCGATCCTGGGCTGCATCGCCCTCGCCGGCGCCGTCATCCTCTTCGCCCTGGCCCTGACCAGCGAACTGGCTACCTCCGGCCCGCTGCGTCAGGCCGGAACGGCCGGTATCGCCGCTCAGAAGCGTGCCGATGCCATTGCGCGCAATGCCGAGGCCGCGGACGCAATGGGCATGCTGCCTGCGCTGCTGCGGGTCTGGCAGACCACGACCGCCAAGGCCCTGCCCCTTCAGGACCTTGCCGCCACCCGCTCGGCGATGCTGATGGGGCTGACGAAGTTCGTTCGCTTGGCTGTCCAGATTGCCGTGCTGGGCGTCGGCGCATATCTGACCCTGAACCAGGAACTCACCTCGGGTGCCTCCATCGCCGGATCCATCATCATGGGCCGGGCGTTGGCGCCGGTGGAGCAGCTGATCGGCGGCTGGAAGGCGCTCGTGAATGTCCGCCAGGCTCTGAAGCGCCTGCACGGCTTTCTCGCCATGCCCCGCATACGGCCGGACGGCGAGCCCCTGCCCGCCCCCAAGGGCCGCCTGACCGCAGAACGTCTGACCTGGGCCGTCCCCGGCCAGCAGAATGCGGTCATCAAGGGTGTGTCCTTCACGCTGGAGCCGGGCGAGGTCCTCGGCATCATCGGCCCGTCGGGCTCCGGCAAGACGACGCTACTCCGGCTCCTGGCCGGCACCCTGCCGCCGATCGCCGGAAGCGCCCGGCTGGATGGGGCGGACCTCTCGACATGGCCGCGCGAGGATCTGGGCCGCTATATCGGCTACCTGCCCCAGGATGTGGAGCTGTTCGAGGGCACGGTCTTCCGCAACATCGCCCGGCTGCAGGAGGAGGTGGACCCGGACGAGGTCTACCGCGCGGCCACGCTCGCCGGTTGCCATGAGGCGATCCTGCGGCTGCCGCAGGGCTTCGAAACGGAGATCGCCGACGGGGCCCCATCGCTTTCGGGAGGGCAGCGGCAGATGGTCGGTCTGGCCCGCGCTTTCTTCGGCAATCCGCGCCTGGTCATTCTCGACGAGCCCGACAGCAGCCTGGACGGTGATGCCGAGGCGCGGCTCCGCGAGGGGCTTGCGACCCTGAAGGCGACCGGCACCACCATCGTTCTCGTCAGCCACCGCCCCTCCCTTATCCAGGGCGTCGACAAGGTCCTGGTAATGCGTGACGGCGCGGCGGAGCTCTTCGGCCCGCGGGCTGAGGTGCTGAACCGCCTGCGCGCGCCGCGCGCCATACCGCCCGGGCAGCAGCGGCCCGGCCCCAGCCTTCCCGGAGTGGCCGCATGAGCCTGTCCCTCCCCTCCCCGAGCCTTCCCGCCCCCCGCACCCCGGAAGCCGGGCTGCCGGCCATCGCCATGCCCCGGCCACGCACCGGCGGGCCCATGGTGCTGGGCTTGGCCGCGCTGCTCACCTTCGTGATCGGGCTCGCCGCCTTCACCGTTTTTGTGCCCCTGAGCGAGGCCGCGATCGCACCCGGCATCATCAAGGCTGAGGGCAGCCGCCGCACCATCGCCCATTTGGAGGGCGGCATTGTCCGCGAGATCCTTGTGCGTGACGGCGATGCGGTGAAGACCGGCCAGCCACTGATGCGGTTGGACGACGTTCAGGCCGCCTCGAACCAGGAAGCGCTGCGCGCCCAGCGCTGGGCGCTGCTGGCGCAGGACAGCCGCATCGCTGCCGAGATCGCGGGCGCCTCTGAGATCGCCTTCGCCCCCGCCCTGCTCCAGTCCGATGACCCCCGTGCGCGTGAGGCCATGAATGGCCAGCGCGTGCTCTTCGCGACCCGCCAGGCGAATCTGCGGAGCCAGCTCCAGGTACTGGAGTCCCGGAGCCTCCAATACCAATCCGCCGTGATCTCGGCCGAGGCGCAGATCAACGGCCAGGTCCGGCAGCTCGAGCTGCTCCAGCGCGAGGAAGCGGATGTCCGCAACCTCGTCCGCCAGGGGCTGGAGCGCATGCCGCGCCTGCTCGCACTCCAGCGCCAGATCGCCTCGGCGGAGGGCAGCATCGGGGACCTGCGCTCTCAGGTGAACCGGGCCAAGGCCCAGATCGGGGAGGCCCAGGCCCAGATCCGCCAGGTGCTCGACCAGCGCATGCAGGAGGCCTCCACCGAAGCCCGTGACGTCCGCGCCCGGCTGAACGACACGGAGGAGAAGCTGCGTGCGGCCAATGACGTCTCGGCCCGCCGCGACATTCTGGCCCCGGAGGACGGGACGATCCTGAACACCCGCTTCTTCAACCCCGGCGCCGTGGTCCGCCCTGGCGAGCCGGTGATGGAACTGGTGCCGGCCCGCGACCGCCTGATCGCCGAGGTGCGGGTCGCCCCCAATGATATCGACGTGGTTCATCCCGGCCTGCTGGCGGAGGTCCGCCTGCCCGCCTTCAAGCAGCGTCTGGTCCCCTTCCTGAACGGGGAGGTGACCGTGGTCGCCGGCGACGTGACCACGGAGGAGCGCACAGGCCGCGAGTACTACCGCGTGCAGGTGCGGATCGACGAGGGCCAGCTGAGCCGGCTGGAAAACGTCGAGCTGCGCCCAGGCATGCCGGTCGAGGCCCAGATCCAGATCGGAGAGCGTTCCTTCCTCCGCTACCTGATCCAGCCGATCCTCGACAGCTTCCACCGCGCCTTCCGCGAGCAATAGGAGCTTCCATGGCCGATCTTCCGACCCTTTTCACCGATGGCGTCCTGGAGGCTACCGTCCGCCACGGCGTCGCTCGCATCAAGCTGGGCGTGCAGGAGGGCGACGGGAAGCCGACGCCCACCGGCCTGCTGGTCATGCCTCTGACCCAGCTTCCCGGCCTGGTGGGAACCCTGACCCGGGTCATGCGAGAGGTGGAGGCCAAGGCCAAGGAACAGCAGCAGGCCGCGACAGCGGCAGGCCCCGCGGCTGAAAGCAACGATCCGCCAACCACGTTCCGCTTCAGCTGAACCCTGGAGGGCCGCGGGCCTCGAAGGTCCGGGGTCGTCCCATGGCCCGCCCGGGACAGCCCAGCGAAGCTGGTGTCAGACCCTCACCCACGCTTTAGCCGGGCGGACCATCAAATGCGGCTGGGCCCCCTGGCGGAGCTCCCCGCGGAGGGAGATGCTGGGTGATGGTGATCCGTCTGCCCTGCTTCCTTCTCCTCGCTGCCTTTGTGGCCGGCCCGACCCAGGCACAAGCGCCGAGCTGGTCCAGCGTGGCCGGCCCAACCGCCGGACCAGCGCGAAGCATCGGCAGCGCCTCCCTTGGCTGTATCAGCGGAGCGGTCGCTCTGCCTACAGAGGGTCCGGGTTGGCAGGCTGTCCGCCTCTCCCGCAACCGGAACTGGGGACACCCGGTGCTGATTGCCGCAATCCGCAGCTTGGCCGGGCGGGCGCGGCAGGCCGGCTTACCGGACCTATGGATCGGTGATCTGGGCCAACCGCGCGGCGGGCCGTTGCCCTATGGTCATGCCAGCCACCAGTTCGGGCTGGATGTCGATATCTGGCTGGACCTCTCCCCCAAGCCACTGACCCCTGTCCGGGCCCGGGAGAACATCCCGGAGCAGTCCCTGGTCCTGCCCGACCAGTCCGCCGCTGACCCTCATCTCTTTACGGCAGCCCATGCGCGCCTGATCCGGATGGCCGCGGAACTGCCCGGGATCGACCGGATCTTCGTGAATCACGGCATCAAGCGCAGCCTCTGCGCCGCCCATGCCGGCGAGCCCTGGCTGCGCTATGTGCGCCCCTGGCGAGGCCATGACAGCCACATGCACATCCGCCTGCGATGCCCGTCGGGCAGCCCGGACTGCCACGACCAGGCACCACCGCCCCCGGGTGATGGGTGCGACGCCAGCCTGGACTGGTGGCTCTCCCCCGAGGCGCGCCATCCGGTACCACGCAGCGGCCCTCCGGCTCCCCGCCCGCGCATGCCGGCAGCCTGTGCCGGGATTCTCTCGGCCCACTGATCAGTCCCACGCGCGGAAGGCGTCGACCACGCGGCGCAGGCCCTCGGGGGCAACCAGGATCACGTCGAAGCGCATACCGGCCTCGCCATGATTGGGATTGGCCGCGAGCCAAGCCTCGGACGCAGCCATGATCCGCGCCTGCTGCCGCGCCGAAACCGCGGACGCGGCCTCGGCCAGGCTCGGCCGGGCCTTTACCTCGATAAAGGCGAGCAAGCCCGCACGCTCGGCGATCAGGTCCAACTCGCCATGCGGGGTGCGGACGCGCCGGGCGAGCACCGTCCATCCGCGCGCCTCCAGCGCTGCGGCGGCTCGGGATTCGGCGTCCAGGCCCCGGCGCTCGGCGGCGCGGCGGGCATCATCCTTGGCATGCGGGTCCACCCTGCCAGGATAGCCGCTTCATCTTCGGATTCGGCCATGCGCGTTCTCATTGCCGTCCTGCTCCTTCTCGCAGGCCCAGCCCTCGCCCAGGCCCCGGCGCAACGGCAGATGGTGGCGGCGGCGCATCCCCTGGCCGCCGAAGCCGGACTGGCCGTGCTGCGGCAGGGCGGCACCGCCGTCGACGCCGCCATCGCCGTTCAGGCCGTGCTCACCCTCGTCGAGCCGCAGTCGAGCGGCATCGGGGGCGGCGCGCTCCTGCTGCATTGGGATCCGGCGGCCGGCTCGGTGACGGCTTTCGACGGCCGCGAAACCGCCCCGGCCGCGGCCCGCCCGGATATGTTCCTGCGCCCGGACGGCACGCCCCTGCCCTTCTACGATGCCGTCCTGTCCGGACGCAGCGTGGGGGTGCCGGGCACCGTCGCGATGCTGGAACTGGCCCATCGCCGCCACGGCAAGCTGCCTTGGGCTTCCCTCTGGCAACCCGCCATCGCCCTGTCAGAGGAGGGCTTCCCCGTCTCCGAACGGCTGGCCGAGGCAATCGCGGCCGATACGGCGCGCCTCGCACGCCACCCCTCCACCCGCGACTACTTCCTGCATGGCGGCACAAAGCCGCTCGCAGCCGGGGAGCGTTTGCGGAACCCGGCCTTGGCAGAGACGTTCCGTCGCATCGCCGAGGAGGGCTCGCAGGCCATGCTGCGCGGCCCGATCGCCGCCGCTATCGCCACTGCGGTGCGCGGCCATGGCGAGGGCGGGCTGATGACCACGGATGACCTCGCCGCCTATGTGGCCAGGGAGCGACAGCCGGTCTGCTATCCCTATCGCGCCTTCCGGATCTGCGGCTTCCCGCCGCCCTCCTCGGGCGGCATCACCGTTGGTCAGATCCTCGGCCTGCTTGAGTATTTCGACATGCCACATCTCGACCCGCGTGGCGCGGAGGCGGCGCATCTTCTCGCCGAGGCCGGGCGCCTCGCCTATGCCGACCGTGCGCAGTACCTCGCGGACACGGATTTCGTTCCGGCCCCGCTACGCGGCCTCCTCGACCCGGCCTATCTCACCCACCGTGCGCAGCTTATCTCGCCGGGCCGCGCCATCGCGGAGCCGCAAGCAGGCAATCCGCGCTGGCGGGAGACCTCGCTCCAGGCACCCATGCCGGAGCAGGTCGAGCACGGGACCAGCCATGTCTCGGTTGTCGACGCGGCCGGCAATGCTGTTTCCATGACCACCACAGTCGAGGACGCCTTCGGCGCGCGGCTGATGGTCGGCGGCTTTATCCTGAACAACGAGCTTACCGACTTCTCCTTTCGCCCGGATATTGGGGGCCGCGCCGTGGCCAACCGCGTGCAGGGCGGCAAGCGCCCACGCTCCTCCATGTCGCCCAGCCTCGTCTTCGACGGGGCGGGCCGCCTCTCAGCCGTGGTCGGCTCGCCCGGAGGCGGGCGGATCATTGGCTATGTCGCACAGGCCCTGATCGGAATGCTCGATTGGAACCTGCCGCCGCAGGAGGCGGTGTCCCTGCCGCATATCGGCACGCTCGGCGGCGCGGTGGAGCTGGAGGAAGCGACACCGGCGGCCGAACTCGCCCCGGCCCTGCAGTCGCGCGGCCACAGGGTCGAGATCCGTCCCATGATCTCGGGCCTGCAAGCCATCCGCGTGACCCCGCAGGGGCTGCTGGGCGGGACCGACCCGCGGCGCGAGGGCGTGGCGGTCGGCGACTGACCTGCCAACCGCCATCGCCGCCGCGCGCTATTTGGCTGAATCCGGAGAAACGCCATGCACCGCGCCACCCTCGCCCTGCTCGCCGCCATCGCCGTCGCCGGCCCCGCCTCGGCGGCCGAGGACACGGCGCAGATCGGCTATGTGAACACCGCGCTGACCAATCTTGGCCTGACCCGCAGCCATCGGATTGTCGTCGAGCGCTTCGAGGACCCCGAGGTGCGGAACGTAGCCTGCTACATCAGCCAGGCGCGCACCGGCGGCATCTCCGGCATGGTCGGCATCGCGGAAGACCCGGCGCGCTTCGCCCTGGCCTGCACCGCAACCGGGCCGGTGGAGATCCTGCCCGGCGCGGCGCGCGGGGAACGCGGCGAGGTGGTCCATGAGCAGTCCACCAGCTTTTTCTTCAAGGAAACGCGGGTCCACCGCTTCGTCGACGAGCAGCGGCAGGTCGTGACCTATCTCGCCTGGTCCACGAAGCTGGTCGAGGGATCGCCCTTCAGCGCCGTGGCGGTGGTGCCGGTGGGGGCGGCGCCGGGCCGGTAACCGCCCTCGCCTCAGGCCGCAGCACGCTCGCCGAAGCCGTCGCGGCCTTCCTCGACCGCGTGGCAGGCCACCAGCGTCTGCGGCGTGCCGCGCGCGGCGATCAAGGCAGGGCGCTCCGCGCGACAGCGGTCATTCGCCAGTGGGCAGCGCGGGTTGAAGGTGCAGCCAGAGGGCGGGTTGATCGGGCTCGGCACCTCGCCCGCCACGGGCTGGCGCTCCGTCCCCGCGCGGTCCAGGTCCGGGATCGCCTCCATCAAGGCCCGCGTATAGGGGTGGCGCGGAGTGGTGAAGAGCGTCTCGGCCGGCGCGGATTCCACGATCCGCCCGAGATACATCACCCCCACCCGGTCGCTGACCTGCCGCACCACCGCGAGATTGTGGGAGATGAAGAGGTAGGTCAGCCCGAGTTCGCGCTGCAGCCCCTTCATCAGGTTCAGGATCTGCGCCTGAACGGAAACGTCGAGCGCCGAGGTCGGCTCGTCGCAGACCAGGAACTCGGGGTTGGAGGACAGCGCCCGCGCGATCGAGATGCGCTGCCGCTGGCCTCCGGAGAACTCATGCGGGAACCGGCTGCCATCGGCTGGGGAAAGCCCAACCTGGCGCAACAGGGCCCCCACCTTCTCCCGCAGCGCGGCGCCGCCATGGGCAATTCCGAAGGCGCGGATCGGCTCCCCGACGATGTCGGCCACCCGCCAGCGTGAATTCAGGCTGGCATAGGGATCCTGAAAAATCATCTGCATCCGGCGGCGCTGCGCGGTGGATTTCCGGGCCTCCGCCAGATCCTGCCCCTCAAACAGCGCCGCACCGCCGCTCGGCTCATAAAGCCCGACCGCAAGCCGTGCGACGGTGGACTTGCCGCAGCCACTCTCGCCCACCAGCGACATGGTCGTGCCACGCGGGATGGCGAAGGAGACTCCATCCACGGCGCGGAGCGTGCGCCTGCCCTCGCGCGAGAAGAGGCGCTGGAGGACCGGCTTCGACACGTCGAAATCGCGGCTGAGCTCGCGCGCCTCGAAGATCGGAACAGACTCAGACATGGTCCCGCTCCCGTGGCGCATGGCTGTCAAAAAGCCAGCACGCGGCCCGCGTCTCCTTTGCCGGGATCAGCTCCGGCCGTTCCACCCTGCAGCGATCGAAGACATGGGGGCAGCGCGGATTGTAGGCACAGCCCGGCGGAATCGCGTTCAGGCGCGGCATGGCGCCATCGATCTGCGGCAGGCGGTCCACCTTGTGCGAAAGCGGTGGAATAGAGGCCATCAGCCCCGCCGTGTAGGGATGCGCCGCCGTCTTCACCACCGCCCGCACGGGCCCGATCTCCGCCACCCGGCCGGCATACATCACCGCCACCCGGTCGGCCGTCTCCGCGATGACGCCCATATCGTGGGTGATGAGCATGACGGAGGTGCCCTTCTCCCGCGTCAGGCGCTTCAGCAGGGCGATGACCTGCGCCTGGATCGAGACGTCGAGCGCCGTGGTCGGCTCATCCGCCACCACCATCTCCGGCTCGGCGCAAAGGGCGAGCGCAATCACCACGCGCTGCCGCATGCCGCCCGAGAACTGGTGCGGGTAGGCGTCCACACGCTCGGAAGCCGCGGGAATGCCGACCGCCTCCAGCCAGCCGATCGCGCGCCGGCGCGCTTCCGCCGCGTCGATGTCCAGATGCGTCTGCATCGTCTCGATAAGCTGGCGGCCAATCGTATAGAGCGGGTTCAGCGTCGTCAGCGGATCCTGGAAGATGGCGCCGATCCGCTTGCCCCGGATCTTCCGCATCTCGCGCGGCGGCAGGTTGTCTATGCGTTGGCCACGCAGAAAGACAGACCCGCCGGCCACCCGCCCCGGCGGCTCCAGCAGCCCGATGATAGCGGCGCCCGTCATGGACTTTCCGGCGCCGGACTCCCCCACGACTCCCAGCACCTCGCCGGGCGCGATATCGAAGGACACCCGGTCCAGCGCGCGCAGGATGCCGCGGCGCGTCGGAAATTCGACGACGAGGTCCCGGACCTCGAGAAGCGGGGCCATCAGCGAAGCCTCGGGTTCAGCGCGTCACGCAGCCAGTCGCCCAGCAGGTTCACGGAAAGCACCATCGCGACGAGCGCAAGCCCGGGGAATATGGTGATCCACCACTCGCCGCTGAACAGGAAGTCGTTGCCGATGCGGATGAGGGTTCCAAGCGAGGGCTGGGTCGGGGGCACACCGACGCCGAGGAAGGAAAGCGTCGCCTCCGAGAGAATGGCGAGGCCGAGATTGAGCGTGGCGAGCACCAGTAGCGGGCCCAGCACATTGGGCAGCACGTGGGTCAACATGATCCGAGCCGGCGAGATGCCGATCACCCGCGCGGCCAGCACATATTCCTTGTTGCGCTCCACCATCGCCGAGCCGCGCACCGTACGGGCGAATTTCGGCCATTCGGAAATGCCGATCGCGACGATGACGACATAGACGGCAAGCTGGTCATGCACCTCCCGCGGCAGGGCGGCACGGGCCACCCCGTCCACGAGCAGCGCGACAAGGATATTGGGGAAGGTCAGCTGCACGTCGGCGATGCGCATCAGCACCGCATCCACCACCCCGCCCGCATAGCCTGCGATCAGCCCGAGCAGCACGCCCACGACCAGCGCGAAGGCCGTGGCCGAAAGGCCCACGAACAGCGAGACCCGCGCGCCGTACATGATGGCCGAAAGCACGTCGCGGCCCTGGTCGTCCGTGCCGAAAGGGTGGGCCCAAGCCCCCTCGTCCATGAAGGCCGGCGGGTTGAACGCGTCCATCAGGTCGAGGCTGGCGAGGTCGAAGGGGTTGTAGGGCGCAAGCCAGGGCGCCGCGAAGGCACCGATGATGCAGACCAGCGCCACGATCGCGGAGACCACCGCCGTCGGCGTGGTGCGGAACGACCAGAACAGGTCGCTGTCGCGCAAGCGGGCGAGCGCGGCCATGCCGTCAGTGCCCCCGCCCGGCGCGAAGCCGGGGGTCCACGGCGTAGTAGAGAAGGTCCACCACCAGGTTGATCAGCACGAACACCGCCGCGATGAGGAGAAGATAGGCCGCCATCACCGGGATGTCGGCCGAGGACACGGATTGGATGAAGAGCAGCCCCATGCCCGGCCACTGAAATACCGTCTCCGTGACGATGGAGAAGGCGATGATGGAGCCGAGCTGGAGGCCAATGATGGTGATCACCGGCACCAGCGTGTTCCGCAGCGCGTGGCCGAAATGAATGGAACGGTCCTTCAGCCCACGCGCCCGGGCGAATTTCACGTAGTCCGACCGCATCACCTCCAGCATCTCTGACCGGACGAGCCGCATGATGAGGGTGAGCTGGAACAGCCCCAGGGTGATGGAGGGTAGCACCAGCGCCTTCAGGCCGGAGGCCGTCAGGAAGCCCGTGCTCCACCAGCCCAGCTGCACCGTTTCCCCGCGCCCGAAGCTCGGCAGCCAGCCCAGCCACACCGAGAAGACGAGGATCAGCAGGATGCCAATGAGAAAGGTGGGCAGCGACACGCCAATCAGGCTGAAGGTCAGGAAGGCGCGGGAGAGCCAGGACCGCCGGTAAAGCCCGGTATAGATCCCCATCGGCAGCCCGACCGCCAGCGCCACGACAGAGGCGCACAGCGCCAGTTCCAGCGTCGCCGGCGCGCGCTCCAGAATCAGCTCCGCTACCGGGCGGGACAGGCGGTAGGAAAGGCCGAATTCCCCGTGCAGCGCATTCCCGATGAAACGGAGGAACTGTACGGGCACGGGCTGGTCGAGCCCGAGCGCCGCCACCAGCGCGTCGCGCTGCGCCGGGGTGAATTCCTGGCCAAGCATGGTTGCGATCGGATCACCCACGAAGGCAAAGAGGGCGAACGCGATGAGGGCAACGGCCAGCATGACCGGTACCGCTTGCAGGATGCGCGAGATGACAAAAGCGAACACCGGCGTGGCCTAGCGGAGCACCGCGGGCGCGTCCAGAGCGCCGGGCGGGAACGCGACGAACTTCACTTCCATGGCGCCCTGACCTCCTGCCTCCCGCTGGACCAAACCCGCCGCGGTCAGTGGCATAGCCTAAGCAAACACCGCACCAGGGCCGGCCACTACATGCCCGTAGGCCCCGTCCGGGTCTGCCCCTCCTGCGTCCACTCCTTGATGATGGAAAAGGCAACAGCCAGCAGCACCGGGCCAAGAAACAGCCCGAGGAACCCAAAGGCAAAGGCCCCGCCCAGCGCACCCAGCAGCGTCAATAGCAGCGGAAGGTCGGCCCCGCGGGAGATGAGCCAGGGCCGGATGAAGTTGTCGACCGAGGAAATACCGAAGGCACCATAGAGCACCATGAAGATGCCCCAGCCCGTGCTGCCGCTTGCCAGCAGCCAGATCGCGGCGGGAATCCAGACCACCGGCGCACCGATCGGCAGGATGGAGATCACCCCGGCCAGCATCCCCAGCAGAACCGGCTGCGGCACGCCCGAGATCCAGAGGCCGAAGGCCGTCATGGCACCCTGCACCACCGCCGTCCCCAGCAGCCCATAGACCACGCCGCGTGTCACCGCGCCTGTCAGGATGACAAGCCGCTGCCCACGGTCGCCCGCGATCCGCTCCGCGGCGCTCTCCAGGGCCCCGGCCATGCGCGCCCCGTCGCGGTAGAAAAAGAAGGTCAGGAGGATGGCGATCAGCAGCTCCGCCACGTTCGAGACGATGGCCAGGATCAGGTTCAGCGCCATCTGGGCCACACTGCCGGCATAGGGGCGCAGCATGCTGAACAGGCTGCCAATCCCGAGGTCCACCGCCTCAAAACGCTCCCGCAGGAAGGCGCCCAGATAGGGCAGCCGCCCGACCATCTCGACCAGCGCAGGCAGCCCGTCGGTCAGGAAGCCCTGGATCGCGTTCCGGATGTTATCGATGTCTTCCCGGCTGGTGGGCGCCGCCACGGCCAGGGGCACGCCGATCACCACCATCATCGCCGTCACCATCACCCCGGCGGCCCAGGACGGCCGGAGTCCCCCCCGGTCCATGAGGAAGCGATAGGCGGGCCAGGTCGTGAAAGCCAGGATCGCCGCCCAGAGCAGGGCCGAGAGGAACGGCCTCAGTACCAGGAAGCACCCGGCCAGCAGCCCTACCAGCGCCGCCACCCCGATGAAGCGGATCACGAACTTCTTGTCGTCCGACATGATGGCTCCCGCGATGGGCCGAAGGGCGTCGCGCAGTTCCTTATCGCCCGGCTTCGCGCCGCGGCCAACGCGCCCTTCTTCCCGCCGGCTGCCCTGCCACCGCATCCAGATGCCCCTCCGGGACAGGCCGATTTGGGCGGGCGGCCGAATCGCGTTAGCCTCCCCGCACGGCTGTCCGGTGCGATCAGGGGCCGGGGGGAGGTCATCCGCTTGCCGCGCTTCGCCGCCAACCTGTCGCTCATGTTCACCGAGGTGCCTTTCCTCGAGCGCTTCGCCCACGCACGGGCTGCAGGCTTCGCGGCGGTCGAGTTCCTCTTTCCCTATGACCATCCGGCGCGGGAAATTCGGGACCGTCTCGACGCGGCGGACCTTTCCGTCGTGCTCTTCAACGCCTGCCAGCGAGACTGGCAAAACGGCGAAAGGGGCATTGCCGCCCTGCCGGGGCGCGAGGCGGAATTCCGCGACGCCATGGCCCGCGCGCTCGACTATGCGGGGGTGCTCGGCTGCTCCCGGCTGCATGTCATGTCGGGGCTGGCCCCCTCGGGCGTCGCGCGGGACAGCATGACCGCCACGCTCGCCACCAATCTCGCCTGGGCTGCGGAGCGCTGCATCGCCCAGGGTGTGAAGCCGCTGATCGAGCCGATCAACCACCGCGACATCCCCGGATATTTCCTGAACACCACGGCCCAGGCCGCCGCGATCATTGAGGCGATCGGCCCCGAGCGCGTCGGGCTACAGTTCGACCTGTACCACGCGCAGATCACCGAGGGGGACATCACCCGGCGCTTCGAGGCGCTGCTGCCCCTCATCACCCACGCCCAGATCGCCGACACGCCCGGCCGGCACGAGCCCGGCACAGGCGAGGTAAATTGGCCCTTCGTCTTCGCCCGGCTGGACGCCATGGGGTATCGCGGCTGGATTGGCTGCGAATACCGCCCGGCCGGCATCACAGAGGACGGGCTGGGCTGGTTCGCCCCGTACCGCGCCTGACAATCAAAGAAAGGACGCCCCGCATGAAGATCGGATTCATCGGCCTCGGCATCATGGGCCGCCCTATGGCGCTCCACCTGAAGAATGCCGGGCATGAGGTTCTCGTCCCCGATCGCCGCAGCCTGACTGACGAGATCCGGAACGCCTGCACCGTCCTGCCCTCCCCGGCCGAGGTGGCGAAGGGGGCCGAGGTGGTGATCCTGATGGTGCCCGACACCCCTGATGTGGAGGACGTGCTCTTCGGCTCCGGCATGGTGGCCGATGCGCTCAAGCCCGGCACGCTGGTCATCGACATGTCCTCGATCAGCCCCACTGCCACGAAGGACTTCGCCGCCCGTATCCGGGAAAAGGGCTGCGACTACCTCGATGCGCCGGTTTCCGGCGGCGAGGTCGGCGCCAAGCAGGCGAGCCTGACGATCATGGTGGGCGGCCCCCAGGCGGCCTTCGATCGCGCGCTGCCGCTCTTCCAGGCCATGGGGAAGAACATCACCCTGGTTGGCGAGGAGAACGGTGCCGGGCAGACCACGAAGGTCGCGAACCAGATCGTTGTCGCCCTCACCATCGAGGCCGTAGCCGAGGCTCTTGTCTTCGCCTCGAAGGCCGGGGCCGATCCCGCCAAGGTGCGCCAGGCGCTGATGGGCGGCCTCGCCACCTCCCGCATCCTGGAGCTGCATGGCGAGCGCATGATCAAGCGGACCTTCGATCCTGGCTTCCGCATCGCGCTGCACCAGAAGGACCTGAACCTCGCTCTGCAATCAGCGCGGGAACTCGGGGTCGCCCTGCCCAACACCGCCTCGGCCCAGCAGCTTTTCTCCGCGGTGTCGGCCGCGGGCGGTGCGCAGCAGGACCATTCGGCGCTGGTGCGGGCGCTGGAGATCATGGCCGGGCATACAGTCGGGTGAAGCCGCGGCGGCTGCCTCCCGGACGGTCCGGGAGCAGCCCTTGGCGACGTGACGAGAAGCGCCGAGGACACGGTGCTTCTTGTTCCGCGGTCGAAGCGTTACATTTACACTGACTCGTCCAGTATTGTGAGATACTGCGCTTCGGACTCCGGCCCAGCCAGTTGCCGCGCAAGGAGCGGACCATGCGTTTCGCAGATATCGGACAGCAGTTACGGGCCTACCGCCTCGAATCCGGCCTTCGGGCGGAGGAGATCGCGGCGCGGCTGGGCGTCTCACGCGCGGCACTCTATCGCTATGAAAAAGGCGAGGTCATCAAGCTGGATACGATCCGGCGCCTCGCGGAACTGCTTAAAATCTCTCCTCTGTCCTTGCTCGGGATCGGGGTGGAGTATTTCTCCCGCCCGCTCGCCCTGCAGGAGCGCCTGCGGCAGATCGAGGAGGACACGGAGCAGCTTCTCCAGCTTGGCGGCGCCTTCTGCACGCTGGTGACCACGGAGGCGCATGACAGCGCCCTGGCCGAGGCCTTTGCCGAGGCGGCAGAGAATGCCGCCGACCGGATCCCATTCCGGGCTGCCGCGGAACAGGCGCTTGGCGTCCTCGCCGCTCGCAAGCGGCTCTACCAGTCCCGCCGTCCTTCCATCATCGCCATGGTCAGCGAGCGCGCGCTGCGCAACGCCCTTGCCGACGGTATCGCGCCGGCGCTGCAGCTTTCGGAACGGGTTCGCCAGCGTTGCCGCCTCGCGGCACGAACCGAGGCGGAGAACATCGCCACGCTGATGGACAGCGTACCGATGGGCGTGCAGCTCGGCCTGCTGACCGAGGCTGAGCCGAGCGGCGACTTCGTGGTGATGCGCGGGCGGGACCGTGCCCATGTCTGCTCCAGCCCCTTCGCACCGGACAGCCCGCCCATTGGGGCCGTCGGCGTCGGCACGGTGACAGCAGCCGACGAGGCGGTGTCCATCCATCAGCGGGTGGCGGAGAGCGCATGGCGCGAGGTCCGCAAAGGCAGCGACGGCGCGGCCCGCATCCGCCTCCTGCTCGCGGAAGCGCGGATGCACTGAAGGGCTCTCAGCCCCCGCCAAGGTCCAGATAGGCTTCCAGAACCTCCGGATCCTCCGTCCGCCGGGTCGCGAATCCGATGGCACGGACGAAGCGCAACATGGGGGCATTATCGGCCAGAACCTGGCCTGCGATGTGCCGAAGCCCCTTGCTCCGGCCCCACTCAACCAGCCGCCCCATCATGTGCCGTGCGAGGCCCGTACCCTTCCAGGCGGCGTCCACCAGGATCGCAAACTCGCCCCCGCCGGCCTGATCGAGCACCAAGCGGGCTGTTCCGGCGATCATCCCGCCATCCACGGCGGCAAAGGCCATCTCCCGATCGTAATCGATCTGCGTCAACCGGGCGACCTGCGCCGGCGGCAGCTCCCGTAGCCGGTTGAAAAAGCGGTAGCGCACATCCTCAGGCGACACGCGCCGCACGAAGGCCGCAATTCCCTTGGCATCCTCGGGCCGGATCGGGCGGATCACGGCCGTCCGTCCATCCCGCGCCGTGAAGCTTCCGGTCAGCTCGGCGGGATAGGGCGGGATGGCCAGAAAGCTGACCTCCCCGGCCGGGCGCAGGCGGAAATTCGCATCCAGCGCCACCACGCCACCAGGCCCCGCACGCAGCGGGTTGATGATGACCTCCGCCACTTCCGGAAAATCGACGGCGAGCTGGGACAGGCGCACCAGGGCATCGGCCAGCCATTCCCGTGGAACCGGCGGATGGTCGCGCCAGCCGTCCAGCAGCCGCGCCATGCGGGTGCGGCCGATCATCGCCAGAGCCAGGGCGCGGTTCAGCGGTGGCAGGTCATGCGCCTCATCGGCATCAATCCCCGCCGCCGTGCCGCCCCGGCCGAAGCCGATCCAGGGGCCGAACATCGGATCATCGGCCAAGCGCAACCGGACCTCTTCGCCCACAGCGGCCTGGCGCTGCAGCATCCAGCCGCGCGGGCGCAGGCCGGGGCGGTCAGCCGCAAGCCGCGCGGTCACCATGGAGGCGGCTGCGCGCAGCGAAGCCGCGTCACGCAGGTCGAGCACGACGCCGCCAACTTCCGTCTTGGCCGGCAGCTCCTCGCTCAGCACTTTCAGGACGACAGGCCAGCCCAGCTCCTCGGCTGCCGCCACGGCGCGGTCCAGGGTGGTGGCGGTGCGATGGGCCACGGTGGCAAAGCCATAGGCATCGAGCACATCCAGGGCCTCAGCCTCGTCCAAGGCCAGCCGCCCCTCGGCCCGCACCGCCGCGAACAGAGAAGCAACCCGCGCGCGGTCGGGCGTGACCTCCAGCACATCGCTCGGTGGCAGCTCAGCGGCCGCGGCGCGGTTGCGCCGGTCCTGCGCGAGATGCAGCGCGCCCCGCACCGCCGCCTCCGGCGTCGCAAAAACGGCCACGCCACGCGCGCCGAGTATGCGCCGCTGCTGGTCCGCCGTCGCCTGGCCGAGCCAGGCTGCCAGCACAGGCGCGGCCCTGCCGCCACGGCCCGAGGCGCTGGCCGCCGCCGCCAGGGCCTCGGCCGCGACAGCCGGGTCCTCCTCCGCAGGGGCATGGATCGCAACCACCGAGTCCACGGTCAGCACGGCCGAAAGCAGCGCGGCCGCCTCGGCCAGCCGGTGTCCCTCCCCCATCGGCAGCGCCAGAGGGTTCTCGCCGGACCAACCGCCGGGCAAGGCGAGGTCGAGCATCGCGCGCGCGTCGGGCGGGATGACGGCCAGCCGCCCACCGCCGCGCAGCGCCGCGTCAGCCGCCATCTGCCCGGGGCCCAGCCCATTAGCCACGATGGCAATGCGGTCGCCACGCATCCCATCCGGGCCCGCACGCAGCGAGGGCTTCACCCGCGCCAGGGTCTCGGCCGCGGAGAGCAGATCCTCCAGCCCCTGCACGCGCAGCACGCCGGCACGGCGCAGCGCGGCGCCCATCACCGCATCGGCCACTTCACGCCCGGCATGGCCGGGCCTCTGCGCCACGACCGGACGGGTTCGCCCCGCCGCCCGGGCGGCGGAGATGAAGCGCCGCCGGTCCTTGATGCGCCGCAGGTCCAGCAGGATGGCGCCCGTGCCGGCATCGCGCGCCAGCCAGTCCAGCCCGCCGGCGAAGCCGTAATCGGCATTTGTCCCGATACCGGCAATCAGGGTGAAGCCGACCGCCTCGCCTTCAGCCCAGTCGATCACGGCACGGGCAAGGGCCGAGGACTGGCAGAGCAGGGCAAGCCGTCCCGGCCGCGGCGCGATATGGGACAGGGAGGCGTTCAGCCCGGCGGGCGGAATGCAGAGGCCGAAGGAGTGTTCGCCCAGCGCCCGCACACCGGTCCGCGCGCAGATCGCGGCAAGACCCGGCGCTGCGCCGATCACCACGGTGGCAAAGCAGCCCCGCGCCGCGAGGCCCGCCATGGCCGTTTCCAGCGCCTCGGGCGGAAGACAGAGCACACCGAGATCCGGCGGCTCGCCCAGATCCTCCAACGTGGCGGCGTGGTTGAGCCCGGGCCAGACCGGGCCCACCGCGTGCAACTGCCCCTTGAACCCGCCCGCAGCAAGGTTGCGTGCCAGGATGGAGGAGGCCGGGAACGCCGGATCCGCCAGCAGCGCCACCCGGCGCGGCGCGAAGAGAGCCGTGTCGCGGAAGCCGGCCGCCAGCCCATGGCCAGAGACGGAGACCGGCAGCGCCATCGGCCGCGGCCCTCAGCCGCCGGACAGGGCGCGCCGGGCGGCTTCGGCCAGATAGCCGCTCGCCACGGGCAGGACGCGGTCGTCGAAGTCGTAATTCGGGTGATGCAGCTCGCGACCGCCCTCCGTGGAGCCATTGCCGATCCAGACGAAGGCGCCAGGTACCACCTTCAGGAACTCCGAGAAGTCCTCTCCGGTCATGGCAGCGGGCACGTCGCGCCGCACCGGGGCCAGGGTGGCCGCGGCCCCGGCCGCCAGCTCGGCCTCGGCCGCATGATTCGCGGTCACGTCCACGCCGCCGACCACCTCGGCCCAGGCCTTCACCCGGTAGGTCTCGGACAGGCCGCGCGCGATACGGTTCAGCCCCTCGACGATCATCTCGCCGGTGGATTCGCGCAGGAAGCGCATGGAGCCGCGGATCGTGACCTGGGCGGCGATCTGGTTCCAGGCCTCACCACCCTCGATCGTCGTCAGGCTGACCACGGCCGAGTCAAGCGGATCGGTGTTGCGGGACACGATCGACTGGCAGGCCATGATCGCCTGGCCCGCCGCGACGATGGGATCATGGGTCAGATGTGGCAGCGCGGCATGGCCCGCATGCCCCTCGATCCTGATCAGGAAGCGGCGGCCGGCCGCCATTACCGGCCCATCATGCACCGCCACTGTTCCGACAGGCAGACCGGGCCAATTGTGCCAGCCGAAGATCCGGTCCATCGGGAAGCGTTGGAACAGGCCATCCTCAATCATCGCGCGGGCGCCGCCGCCGCCCTCTTCGGCGGGCTGGAAAACGAGACGCACCGTGCCGGACCAGCTCTCGTCCCGGAGCAGCAGCGCAGCCGCCCCCAGCAGCGCGGTGGTGTGGCCGTCGTGCCCGCAGGCATGCATCACCCCGGGCTTGGTGCTGCGATAGGGCAGCACGGTGCTCGCCTCCTGGATCGGGAGCGCATCCATATCCGCCCGCAGCCCGACGCTGCGATTGCCGCCGCCGCGCCGGATCGTGGCCACCACGCCGTGGCCGCCGACCCCCGTTTCGATCTCGGTCACGCCGAGTTCACGCAAACGTCGGGAGACAAATTCGGCGGTGGGGCCTTCTTCCTTGGTGACATCCGGGTTCGCGTGGAGGTGGTGGCGCCAGCGCGTGAGGGTGTCGGCGAGTTCTTGATCCATGGTCTGAGGAGTTAGCCCTTCCGTTGCCTTCTCTCCACCCCGGACTCGCACTCTCTGCTTTCCTTCTGGCCGGGCTCTCCGCGGCCTGGGCCCAGCCTGCGGCGCCTTCCGGCACCCCGACCGAGGAGCCCCGCCCCGCCGCGGCCCCGAATGCCGATGACAGCGACGGCCCGGTGCGCCGTTACGAAATCACCTTCACCCGGACCGGCGATGCGAATCTGGACAGCGCCATGGAGGGCGTCTCCGTGCTGCGCCGCCTGCGGGAGAGCGTGCCGACCAGCGCCGAAGGGCTGGTCGCCCGCGCGCTGCAGGACCTGGACCATCTCCGCACCGCGCTCCGCTCCCAGGGGTACTACGCCGGCACGCCTCGGATCACCCTGGCCGGGGAGCCCCCCGACGCGCCGAACCTCGCCTTGAGGCTCGCGGCGCGAGGCCCCGATCCGGTTCCGGTCACGATCTCCGCCGAAACAGGCCCGCAGTACCGGATTTCCAGCGCCACGCTGCGGCCGCATGCGCCCGATCTGGACATCTCGGGAGCTGGCGAGGTGGCCGGGCTCGGCCCGGGCGACCCGGCGCGCGCGGAGACTGTAAATGGCGCCCAGGAAACGGTGCTTACCCGCCTGCGTGAAGCCGGCCACCCCTTTGCCTCCGTGCCCCGGCGCGAGATCACGGTGGACCATGACACCCGCACCATGGAGGTCGTCTACTTCATCCAGCCCGGTCCCCGCGCCCGCTTCGCCCAGCCAGCGGTCGAGGGAACAGAGAATGTCGACCAGGGGCTGTTGCGCCGCGCCTCCGGTGTCCTTGCCGGAGAGGTTTACGACCCGCGCGAACTGGACCGGGTCCGGCGCGACATCCTGGCGCTCGGCGTCTTCGGCACTGTCCGCGCCCGCACGGGGGAAAGACTGGATCCGGACGGACGCCTGCCCGTCACCTTTCTTGTGGCGGAGCGCCCCTTCCGGGCCGTCGGCATCACCGCGGGCTATGAGACGCGTTACGGCCCCAACATCCGCACCTATTGGGAACACCGGAACCTGTTCGGCGGGGCGGAGCGGCTGCGGCTGGAGGCGGAGTTATCCCGCACCACCCAGCGCGGCGTCAGTGATTGGGGCTACCGGCTGAACGCCAATCTGCGCCAGCCCTGGTTCGCGGGACTGAACGCCACGGCGGTGACGGATGTGGCAATCCTGCGTGAACGCCTGCTGGCCTATGACCGCGACGCCATCACCGCTGGCTTCTCGCTGGAGCGGAAGCTCGATCCACGCCTGACCGTCTCCGCCGGCATCGCTGCCGATATCGGCAAGACCTCGGAGCTGGATCAGGATCTGAGCTATGCTCTGCTCTCGCTACCGCTGGGTCTGCGTTTCGATGGCACGGACAATGTGCTGGACCCCTCGCGCGGGTATCGGGCCAACCTACTCGTCTCCCCCACCGTCTCCTTCGGGGACACGCAAGAGGTCTTCCTGCGCGTGCGCGGCATGGGCAGCGCCTATTTCGACCTGACCGGCGATAAGGGCAGCATTCTCGCGCTGCGCGCGGGCTTCGGTACCCTGGCCGGCGCAGAGGCCGGCAACATTCCACCGCATCTTCGCTTCTATGCCGGCGGTGGCGGGTCGGTGCGCGGCTATGACTATCAAAGCATCGGCCCGCGCCGGCGCGACCAGAGCCCGCGCGGCGGGCTTTCGCTGATCGAGGGCAGTGTCGAGTTGCGGCAGCGCGTCCGGGGTGCCTTGGGCATTGCCGTCTTCGCCGATGCGGGCAGCGTCGGCGAGGATCCGCTCTCCGGTTTTGGCGATTTGCGGGTCGGCGTGGGTCTGGGCGTGCGTTACTCGACCGCCATCGGGCCGATCCGGGCCGATTTCGCGGTTCCTCTTTCAAAGGAGCCGGGAAATTCCGGCTACGGGATCTATGTCGGCATCGGGCAGGCCTTCTGATGCGCCGCCTCGGTCGGATTCTGCTGGCGATTCTCGGCGTCGCCATCCTGCTGCCCATCCTGCTGCTGGTCGGCGTCTGGGTCGGGCTGAATGTGCGGCCGGGGCAGGATGCGCTCGCCGGGCTGGCGATGCGCTTCGTGCCGGGGCTGCAGATCGAGAACCTGCATGGCGGGTTGCCCGCCGCCCCGCGGATCGGACGCGTGGTGCTGTCGGATTCCCAGGGCCCTTACCTCGTCGTTGAAGATATCGCGCTCGACCTCGACCTGCTGCGCCTCGCTTCGCGCCAGCTTCGGGTGGCCAATATCTCGGCCGGGCGCGTGATCTTCAGCCGGGCGCCCGTGCCTGACCCGAATGCCCCCCCTGCCCCGGCCTCCTCGGAGCCCGGCCCGCTCCTGCCGCAATTGCCGCAGCTTCCTGTCGAGGTGGTGGTTGAGCGGATCGCCCTGCCCCGGATCGAAATGGGCGAGGCCGTAGTCGGCTTCCCCGCCGCGCTCTCCCTGGAGGCCGGCGGACGGCTCGGGGAGGACGGCGCCTTCTTGGGCGCCAAGGGCCGCCGCCTGGATGCACCCGGCGCGCTCGACCTGAACCTGGCGTTGGCGCCCGGGAACCGGGTGAAGATCAACCTAGCCTATGACGAGGCCGCCGGCGGGCTGGTCGCCTCCCTTCTGGGTAAGCCGGAACAGGCGACAAAGCTGCGGGTGGCGCTGGACGGACCGTCGAGCGGCGCCGAGCTGACGCTCTCCGCCGATCTGGGCGAAACGGCCCAGGCAAACGCGCGCGGCAGGGTCAGCCTGCCGGCCGGCGGCGGGGTCGGGCTCGACGCCACGGGCGAGGCGTCGCTGCGCGGCTTCCTGCCGGCCCAGGTCGCCGATCTACGCTTCATCCTCCGCACCATGCCGGCCGAGGGCGGGGCCACGCGGCTGGACCAGCTGCGTGTGGAGACGAGCCCGGCCGTGCTGGAGGCACGGGGGCTTGTCGGCTCCTCGCTCGACCTCTCTTTCGACACGGAGGTGAAGGACGCCAACACCCTGGCCGGGCTGATTCCGGAGGCCATCGGCTGGGGCGGCATCACGGCCCATGGCACGATCACCGGCACCACCGCGGCGCCCGAGCTGGGGGTGGACGCGACCATCACGGCCCCACGCCTGCCGGAGCCGGCGCCGGGGCTTCTCGGCCCCGCCCCCACCATCCGCCTGCGCGCCAACCGGCAGCAGCTGCACGAGCTAGCCGTGCAGGGTCAGGCCGTGACCCTGCGGGCCGAAGGCGCCTATGGCGAGACGCTGGACCTTACCCTCAACGCCGCTCTGGCCGCGCAGGACCTTCCCAATCTTCCCGTGCGTGGAAAGCTGGAGGCGCGGGCCCGCATCACCGGGCCCGCGGCCGACCCAGCCGTGGCCCTGACGGCCGAATCCCCGGCGCTGGAAGCCTATGGGCGAACCCTCGAGGCCATGCGGCTCGACGCCAACCTGCCAAGGGCCACGGTGCCGGCCGGCAATCTTAACCTCACCGCGCGGCTTCAGAACTTGCCCCTGACGGTAGAGGCCCGGGCTGCGCAGGAGGGTGACCGGCTGCGGATCGAGACCGTCCGGCTGGGCCTTGGCCCGGCTCGGCTGGAAGGCAGCGGGGATGTGGATCTCGCCCGTATGCGCGCCAGGGCGGAGCTGCTGCTGGAGGCCAATGACCTCGCCCCCCTCACCCCGGTCGCCGGCATGCCCTTGGCTGGCGGGCTGCGCCTTTCGGCCAAGCTGGCCCCACAGGGTCCGGACAACGCGCAGCGGCAGGGGATTGAGGCCGATCTGCGCGCCAACAATATCCGCGCGGGTGGCGCGCAGGTGAATGGCGCGGTGCAGGCCAGTGGCACCGATGCGGCCCTGGATGTCCGCGCCGACCTGCGTGCGTTCGATGCCCATGCCACGCTCCGCGCCCGTCTCGCGCTGGACCAACCGGAGAAGCGCGTGGAACTGGCCGCGCTGAATGTGGAGCGGCAGAAGCTGGGGATCCGGCTCTCCGCGCCGGCAACCATTCTGCTCGCTGCCGATGGCGGCATCTCCACCCCCGGCCTGTCACTCCAGGGACGGCCAGGAGGAACGCTGCGCCTGGCGGGCCGCTACGGGCCGGACAACGCTGATCTCCGCGCCACACTGACCAGCCTGCCCCTTTCGATCGTTAATGTTTTCGTGGCCGATCCGCCGCTCTCCGGCGTGCTGTCGGGCGATGTTCGGCTGACCGGCCCCGTGGCGCGGCCGGGGATTGAGGGCGAGTTGCGCGGGACGGGCCTGCGGACGGCGGCGCCCTGGGCTCGCGGCCTTCCGGAGGGCACCTTCCAGGCGACGGCGCGGATGCGTGGCGAAACAGTCGAGACGCGCGCGGAATTTCGCGTCGGCGCCGCCCTACGGCTGAACCTGGAGGCGCGCGTGCCGAGCAGCTTCTCGGGCCCGGTCGACGCCACGCTGCGTGGCACGACCGATATCGGCGTGCTCGCCGCGCCCTTCCTCCTGGGCGGCGCCAACCGGGTTCAGGGCACCGTCGCCATCGACGCCCGCGCGGGCGGTACGGTGGCGGAGCCGCAGCTTTCCGGCACCGCGCGTCTCTCCGGAGGGCTGTTCCGCAACCTCGAATACGGCGTCGCGCTGCGCGACATCCAGGGGACCGTGCGTGGCGACATGGATCGGATCGTGATCGATTCCATCACCGCCCGCGCCGGCCCCGGCACGCTGCGCGCCCGCGGCGAGGTGCAGCCCTTTGCGGAGGGCCAGCCCATCGAGGTGATCGTGACCGGCCAGAATCTGGAACCCGTCTCCAGCGACCTGCTGCGCGGCGCATTCGACACGGATATGCGGCTCTCCGGCTCCATCGGCACGGGAATGCGGCTGGCCGGATCCATCACCACGCGCACGCTGACCATCGGCGTGCCAGAGGGGCTGCCGGGCGGCGTGGCCGATATCGGCCCGGTGCGGGAGATCGGGCGTGGCGCGCCGCGCCCGCCAGCAGGCACCGCCACGGCCCGGCGTGCGGCGGCGCGCCAGACGACCGCCGCCGCGCCGCCGGCCGATGCCGCGCCCCTCGCGCTCGACATCACCTTCCGTGCCCCCGGCCAGGTCTATCTGCGCGGGCGCGGGCTGGATGTGGAGCTAGGCGGCGACGTTCATATCGGCGGCACGATCTCCAGCATGGAGGCGCAGGGAGAGCTTCGCCTCCGGCGCGGCACTCTGACCGTGCTCGACCGCCGCCTGACCTTCGAGCGCGGCGTGCTGCGCTTCCAGGGCGACATCGCCTCCCCCGAGATCGACCTTCTGGCCACCACCCGGGCAACGAGCACGACAATCAACGTGACCGTCACCGGAACACCCCGCGCGCCGAAAATCGAGTTCACCTCCTCCCCCGAATTGCCGCAGGACGAGGTGCTGGCACGGCTGATCTTCAACCGCTCGGCCGACAAGCTCTCGCCGTTCCAGATCGCGCAGCTCGCGCGCGTGCTGTCGGGTGCCCTGTCCGGCGGGCAGGAGGACCCGGTTACGGGTTTCGTAGGTCGGATCAGCCGCTCCCTGGGGCTAGACCGGCTCGGCATCGGGACCGGGGCGGATGGCACGCCTGGGATCGAGGCGGGCGGCTATCTCGGCCAGGGCATCTATCTGAACGTGGATCCGGGCACGAGCACCGGCTCCCCCCGGGTCGGGGTGGAGATCGAGCTGACGCCACGACTGAAGCTGGAGAGCGGCGCGGGGTCGGACAGTCAGGGTGCCGGGCTGACCTACGAATTCGAGTACTGACCGGCGGGATGTTCCCAGGCCGGATGGAGCCGGGAGCGGGTATTCCGCCCCGGTGCCCGAACGCGTACTATGCCCGCATTCCAGCCAAGCAGGCCGTCATGCCCTTGCGCGCGTGATGGCTGCCACGGACCGGCCTCCAGGCCGCGTTTCGACCGGGTTTCGATTAGCACAGGAGAGGGAGGAGCGACGATGCGCGCCTTCGAAGGTCAGTTCAGCGACAACAAGCCCATCCGCCGGAGCGCGGATGAGAAGCGCCGCCTCCTGGCCGAGTTGGAGCAGACCCTGGCTGGGCTGAAGCCGCACACCTCCCCGAGTCTGCGGGAGAGCATCAAGGGCCGGATCGCGGAGCTGCGCGCGGATATCGGCGGCAAGCGCTAAAACCGATCCTTTGAAACGGCCCCGTGCCCGACCGGGCGCGGGGCCGTTTTTGTTTCAGCCCGCCAACTCCGCCAGCAACCGCGCGTGGCTGCGGGCGCCATGCATCAGACAGGCCCAGTCGAATTTCTCATTCGGGCTGTGCACCTGGTCGTCGTTCAGGCCGAAGCCCATCAGCACACTGTTCAGGCCAAGGATGCGCCGGAAGCTCTCCACGACCGGGATGGAGCCGCCGGAGCCGATCAGCACGGCCTCCTTCCCGTATTCCGCCAGGAGCGCCCGGCGGGCTGCAGCCACCTCGGGGCTATCCTCCGGCACGACCACGGGCGGCGCGGCGCTGAAGCGCTGGATTTCCACGCGGGCATCGGCGGGCAGCCGCGCCTTCACGAATTCCTCCAGCGCATCCAGCACGGCGTTCGGATCCTGGTCGCCGACGAGGCGGAAGGAGACCTTGGCATGGGCCTCTGCCGCGATCACGGTCTTGGCGCCCGGGCCGGTATAGCCGCCCCAGATGCCGTTCACGTCACAGGTCGGGCGGGCCCATTGCCGGACCAGCGGCTTCAGCCCCTTCTCGCCGGCCGGCACGGACAGGCCGATATCGCCGAGGAAGCGCTTCTCGTCGAAGCCCAGGGCGTCCCAGGCTGCGTCCAGATTACCGCCGACCTCCGGCACATGGTCGTAGAAGCCGGGAAGCTGGATGCGCCCCTGCTCGTCGTGCAGATCCGCAATGATGCGGCAAAGGAGGTTCAGCGGGTTCAGCGCCATCCCGCCATAGAGGCCGGAATGCAGGTCGCGCGAGGCGGCAAAGAGGTCAATCTGTGCATAGGCCATCCCGCGCAGCCGGGCGGAGATGGCGGGTGTCGCCGGATCCCACATATTCGTGTCGCTGACCACGACGGCGCGGGCGTTCCGCAACTCGGCTGCGTGCTCCTCAAGGAAGGCGTCCAGGCTTGGGCTGCCGATCTCCTCCTCGCCCTCCACCAGCACGCGGATCGGTGCGGGCGGGCCGCCGGCAACCTCGTGCCAGGCGCGCATGGCGGCCAGCCAGGTCATCACCTGGCCCTTGTCGTCCACTGCGCCGCGAGCGACCGTGACCAGCCCGTGCTTGCCCTGCGCGAGCGTCGGCTCGAAGGGCGGCGAGGTCCAGAGCTCGAAGGGCTCGGCCGGCTGCACGTCGTAATGGCCGTAATAGAGCAGCGGCGTAGCACTGCCCCCGGTACCCGGATGATTCGCCACGACCGCCGGATGGCCATTTGTCTCGCGGATCTCGGCAGTGAAGCCGATCGCGCGCAGCTCGTCGACGAGCCAAGCGGCTGCCCGGCGGCAATCTGCCGCATGAGCCGGCTGGGCGCTGACGCTGGGAATACGCAGGAAATCGAAATAGCGGGCGCGGATCTCGGCTTCAGCCGCGTCGATCCGGGCGAGGACCGCGGAAAGATGGGCCGTCATGCGTCGTCGCCGGTGTCTGGCGTCAGGCCCACGGCCTTGATGCCGGCCACAGCGGCGGCCTCGTCCTTGTCAGACAGGTCGCCGGAGATGCCGACGGCCGCCAGGATCGTGCCCTGCCCGTCCCGAACCAGAACGCCGCCGGGCACTGGCACCGCCGCGCCGCCCGCGAGGTCCGAAAATGCGTTCATGAAGCCCGGCATGCCCTGAGACCGCCGCGCCAGCTCCCGCCCGCCGAAGCCAAGGCCCATCGCACCGAAGGCCTTACCATGCGCGATGGCGGGCCGGAGCAGGCTGCAACCATCCTCCTTCAGCAGGACCTTCAACTGCCCGGCCGCGTCGAGAACAACCACAGTGAGCGGCGCGAGATTCAGGCGACGCCCCTCTTCGAGAGAGGCCGTTGCGATCCGCTGCGCTTGGTCGAGGGTGATGCCGTGCTGGAAGCCGACGGGGGGATTGGGCATGGACGCAGCCGCTCCGTTAGAGGTTCGGAATCCGGTTCTATGCCCTGCAGCGCCGGTTGCAAATTGCTGTCCGGCGGACATGAAAAAACCCCAGTCCTTGCGGATCGGGGTGCAGTCATGAACTTGGATGCCGGGGCCCGCAGGCGTCTTGGTTTGTTATTGATCGGGCGGTCACACTCCAGATCCAGGCTTCCCGGCCCTCGGAAGGTTGCGGCGAAGCAGGAGGGTGGCCAGCATCGTCGGCGCCAACCGGGCCAAATGGCCGAGCGCCGCATATTGGTGTCACACAGACCTGTGTACCGGCCGCGGGACCGGCCTCTTTCGGCCCCTGCTGTTCCCGTCCTGGTCGCCGTCTGCCTCTGGCGGGCCTTCGCATCCAGCTTGCTGCGGGCAGCATGTCACGGGAAACCAGATTAATGGAGTTAGCGTTCATCCTTCTATGAACGATCCAGCCAGGATAGGCCGTGCGATAGAGGGCGCGCCAACGCTGTCGCCCCACCTTACTGTTGTCCCGTCGAGCCACCCCGGCGCTTTATTGGAACAGGTCTTGCAGCAGATCGGATCGTCGCGTGAAGAATTCGCCTGTGCGATCCGGGTCAGCCTCGTCAGCCTTAACCAGACCATTGAAGGGCAGCGAGGCATGACGGCAGACATGGCGCTCCGTCTCGCCAAGGCCACCGGCATCGGCGCGGAGACATGGCTGGCATTGCAGCAGCAGTGGGACCTCCACCACACCGAGGACGTGATCCGTGACGAACTGGCGGAGATCCGGATGTTGTCCGCGGCACCGAAGCGCCTAGCAGCCTGACAGGTAGGGAACCGCCTCGGACGAGCTGCCCCTAACCGGTCGGCGGCTTGCCGTCGCGCCCAGCCGGGTTCTGATCCTCTGATCCCGCCCTACGCAGATGGGGACAGGCCGGGAGAAGACACGCTTGAGCCGGTCGAATTTCTCCTCGGAAAGCAGGAGATCGGACAGCTCGACTCACCTCGATGAGGCCTGCCACCTGATGACCGCCGGTCGGTACCGCCGTACGCGCAATCAGGCCTTCCGGGTTTGGCGGCAGGAGACGTGTGCCCAGACGAGGGCATAAGATCACGCGAGCCCGTCGAGCGGTCAAACCCGCCCGGCGATCCGACAATGTGACGGTGCCGTGCTTGCCCCTTGTCGCTATCCGATGCCGGCCTCTTCCCTTCGGCGCCGGTCAAGCTCCTCGCCGTAGCGCCGGAGCAGGTGGGCTTCGGTCAGGATGCCGATGACGCGCCGCGTCTCGGCGCCGTCCAGAACCGCGAGCACGTCAACCTCGGCGGCCTGAAACAGCGCCATCGCGGCCTTCACATTCATGGCTGGCAACAGGGCGCGGTCCTGGACCCGCAGCAGCGCCCCGACCGTCTCCGCCTCGGCAGAGGGGGCGAGTGCGTGCGCTTCGGCGACCTGGACCATTCCGGCATAGCGGCCGGCCTCGTCGACCACGACAACCTGGTTGCTGGAGCCGAGCGGGAAGTCGCGCATGAAAGCGGAGAGGCGCGTATCGCTGCGGATCGTTCTCTCATTGCGCCGCATCACCTTGCCGACCGTGAGGTCGCGGATCCAGCCGACGTCGTGCGGCCCACGGATCGCTTCACCCCGCAGGTGGAAGCGCCAGGTGGCGAAGGAATAGCCGAAGAGCCGCCGCACCACGATTGCCGCAGCGATGACGGCCGCCAGCACCGGCCCGGCCACCGCGAAGTCACGCGTGGTCTCAAGCGCCAGAAAAGTCATGGCCAGCGGCGCGCCGATCACGGCCGCCCCGAAGGCGCTCATCCCCACGATCGAGAGGAGCATGGGATCAACGCTCGGCAACGAGAGCGGGACGGTAGCGGCCGCGAGGAGCTTGCCGACGATTGCCCCTAGCAGCAGCGAGGCGAAGAACAGGCCGCCGCGGAAGCCCGAGCCGATGGAAACGGCGGAGGCGCAGGCCTTCAGCAGAAGAAGGACGAGAAGGGCCTGGGCGGAACTGTCCGTCAGCAGGACCCCGTGCAGCGCGCCATGGCCGCTGGAGAGGATCCCTGGCGTGATCATGCCGAGCCCGCCGACGATCAGGCCGCCAAGGGCCGGGCGAAGGGTTTGCCAGGGCACGCCGCGGCGGAGCAGCGCCTCCGCCGAGGTCATTCCGCGCATCAGCCCGATGCCGAGCAGCCCGCAAAACCCGCCGAGCAGGAGCGCGTATACGAAATCACCGGCATCCGGCGTGCCAATCGCGCCAAGCGGCGTGGGCACGCCCACCCCGCCCAGGAGCCTAGCGGCCAGTGTTCCGGCCACCGCACTTGCCAGCACGGGTGCCAGGCTGCTGAGGGCGTAGGTCCCGATCACCAGTTCAAAGGCGTAGAATGCGCCCGTGAGTGGCGCGCCGAAGGAAGCAGCGATGGCCCCCGCGGCCCCACAACCCACGAGAACGCGGAGGTCCCCGCGCCGCAATCCGAAGGCGAACCCCAGACGGGAGGCCGTGCTGCTGCCGACCTGGGCATAGGCGGCCTCGAGCCCCACCGACGCGCCGCCACCGTTCGAGATAAGGTTCTGCGCCGCCACAGTGATGGCATCCCGGATGGACATGCGCCCGCCATGGAGCGCGTTGGCCTCGATCGGGTCGATCGGCGTGCGCGGGAACCAGCGGGCCAGGGCCAGGTTCAGAAGCCCCAGGGCGAGGCCCGCCGCTGCGGGGATGAGCAGGAGCCAGGGCGGCGAGACCTTCCGCATGGCACTCAGCCCATGCTCCGCGCCCGGCCCGTAGAAGAGAAGATGGAGGTGCTCGGCTGCGGCGCCCAGCAACCGGGCGAGAAGCCCGCTGGCAACGCCCACGGCGACGGCGAGGACAAGCAGCCCCACCTCTCCGCCACGGAGCCAGGCGCGCAGGGCTGCCGCCCCCCGGGCTGGCCGGGCCACCACCAGCCGAAGGCGGCGCAGCCGCCGGGCACGCCGGAGGCGGCCGTTGGAGGCGCGGGCGGTGGCATCCATCAGCACGACCGATGCTGACCGCGCCGCAGCAGGGAAGCTGCCCCGCAGAGGCCGGCCGATGCGGCTCTCGCCATTAATTGAGGGTGATGCCGGCGTCCCGGATCACGCCGCTCCAGCGCTCACGCTCAGACCGCATGAAGGCGGCGAATTCGGCCGCGCCGCGGAAGTGCACATCGGCGCCCTGCGCCGCCAGCGCCTGCCGCACCTCGGGTTCCTCGAGGGCAGCGGCCATGCCCTTCTCAAGCGCCTCGATCACGGCCGGAGGCGTACCGGCCCGCGTGACCAAGCCCTGCCAGCCATAGACTACGAAGTCCTGCAACCCCGCCTCGGCACTCGTCGGCAGATCGGGAAGGAGAGACCGCCGCTCACTCGACGTGATCGCGAGAAGGCGTACCTGACCGGCCTCCACCATCGGGCGCATGATGTTGTAGGAGTCGATCATCATCTGAATGCGCCCGGTGGCGAGGTCCTGCAACGCCGGTGCGCTGCCGCGATAGGGAACGTGCACGATCTCCGTGCCTGCCTTGCGATTGAACAATTCCAGGGCGAGGTGGGACGGCCCGCCCGAGCCGCCGGAGCCTGCATTCAATTCCCCCGGCCGGGCTTTGGCGTACTCGATGAACTCCCGGAGGCTGCGCACCGGTAGGCGGCTGTGCACGGTGATGACGAGCGGCACCTCAACGGTCTGGGCGATCGGCGCGAAGTCGCGCAGCGTATCGAAGCGCAGATGCGGGTAGAGGGCGTTGGTGACGGCGAGGTTGCCGACATTGCCGAAGAACAGCGTGTAGCCGTCGGCCGGCTCCTGGGCGAGGACCTCCATCGCCAGATTGCCATTGGCCCCGCCCCGGTTCTCGATGACGAAGGGCTGGCCGAGGCGTGACGCGACCCGAGGGAGGATGATGCGGCCTACGATGTCGACGCCCCCGCCCGGAGGAAAGCCGATCAGCACCCGCACCGGGCGGCCCGGCCAGCTGCCCGTTCCCTGGGCCCCTGTTCCTTGCGCCTGGACTCTGGTGGCGGCCGCGGCAGCGATCGCGAGGGTGGCGGTGGCAAGCCGGCGCCGGGTGAGATGCATCGTTCCCTCCTTCGTTTGTCCCCAGGCTGATGCCGATCACGCCGCACGCCCTTGGGTGCCGCGCTACGGATTGCGGACCGGACGATGCGCCCCTGGCGCTGCTGCCAGGGAGGGCGGGTGCTCAGCAAGCCCTATGGGGCCTCGTCGGCCCGCGGCAATTCGGCTCCAGGCGACCGCTTTATCGTAGCGCTACGATGAAGGGTGTCAACGTGATGGCGGCGGGACTTCGGAGGCCCTTCAGGTGCTACTCCGCTGGACCAGTTCGAAGGCCAGATCGATGGTCCGGGATCCGGACGGCAGCGCTGCCTGTTTCAGCCGTTCCTTGATGAGACGGCCCACCTCACGACCAATCGCGCGGCCCGGAGGACGGATCGTGGTCAAGGGCGGCACGCAGGATGCGCTGAAGCCGAGGTCGCCGAAGCCGATGATGGCCAGCGCATCCGGAACGGCGATCCCCCGGCGCTGGCATTCGAACAGGGCGCCGAGCGCCATAAGGTCGTTGGAGCAGGCGATGCCGTCGATCCGCTCCGGACGCGCAAGCGCCTGGGCCAGGAGGCTGCCCCCCGCCTCCGTGCTCGCCGTTCCCGGGGTGTCGAGGATCGCGGGCAACTCCAGCCCCGCATCGGCGGCGGCACGAGAGAAGCCCGACGCCCGCTGCCGTGCCCTCAGATCGTCCCCCATGCGTGCCCCGAGAAAGGCGAGGCGTCGGCGTCCGCGTGCGACGAGGTGGTGCAACGCCTTGGCGCCGACATCGCGGTGGTGGAATCCGACCGCGGTGTCGAGCGGACTCTGGCCACATTCCCAGATCTCGAAGACCGGCATACGAGCCTGGAGGAGCAGGCGCTTCGTCCCGCGGCTGTGCTCCAGCCCCACCAGCACAATGGCGGCCGGCGCCCAGGAAAGAGCCGTTCGCACCAGCTCCTCCTCCCGCGCAAGATCGTAGTCGGTATTGCCCAGAAGAAGCTGGAACCCGGCGGGCTCCAATTCCCCCTGCAAGGCAGCAATGGTGCCGGCAAAGAAGTCGTTCTGGATCGTAGGGACGATGACGCTCACCGCCCGCGAGCCGGCGGCGGCCAGACCACCGGCAACGAGATTGGGCACGTAGCCCAACTCCTCCACGGCCTGCGCGATGCGCTTTCCGATAGCCGCCGACACCAGCTCGGGCTTGCGGAGAAAGAGCGATACCGTGGAGGCGGAAACCTCGGCCGCCCGCGCCACCTCGGTCATGGTCACGAGTTGCATCCGGCGCCGTTGCCGGCGCCCAGGCATCAGCTTCTTGTCCATGGGGCAATCGGGTCCATAAGCGCGCTCTAGACCAGAAACGACGAAAGCAGAACACTGCTGCGGAACTTGACCCGGCGCAGATCGTAGCGCTACGAAACCAGTCGGAGTGCCTGGATGCCCGTCTGGATGCCCAGGTTGCCCGCTGACCGGGTGCCTTTGGGCTCCCGCGCCCTCCCTCGCCCATCGGCGCAACGAACAGGAATCCCCGTGGACACGCCCAGGCGCCCGAATATCGTCTTCGTCATCACGGACCAGCAGCGCTTCGACACGATCGCGGCGGCCGGGTTCGATCATATGACGACCCCGAACCTCGACCGTCTCGTGAAGGAGGGCGTCTGCTTCACGCGGATGTACGTCACCTCCCCGTCCTGCGCGCCGTCACGGGCAAGCCTGTTCACCGGCCTTTACCCCCACACCAACGGCGTGTTCCGGAATGACGAGCGCTGGACCCATACCTGGGTGCGGCAACTGGCCGATACCGGCTATCGCTGCGTCAATGTCGGCAAGATGCACACGCATCCGTTCGAGGAGTCCTTCGGCTTCCACGAGCGCCACGTGGTGGAGAACAAGGACCGGGCCACGCCGCGGCTGCCCTTCTTCATGGACAACTGGGACAAGGCCTTCTGGTCGCACGGCCTGGAGAAGCCGAGCCGCGTGACCTACGCGCGGCGCGAGGATTACCGCGACAGGCTCGGCGCCTTTGTCTGGGAGCTGCCGGAGCACCTGCATTCCGACAACTTCGTTCCCGGCCTCGCCATACACTGGATCGATACCTGGCGTGGCGAGGGACCTTTCTTCCTGGAAATCGGCATCCCGGGCCCGCACCCGCCTTATGACCCCACGCCAGAGGTGCTGGAGGCCTACAAGGGTCGGGACCTGCCCAAGCCTATCTGGGACCGTGCTGACATCGACAGCCAGCCAAGCGCGCTGAAGAAGCTGCGAGAGCAGCACCTGGCCGTGGACCACGATGCTGTCGTGCATCTGGACAACCCGGCCCCGGAGCAGATGCAGCGGCAGCGCGAGCACTACTACGCCAATGTCACGATGATCGACACGCAGATCGGCAAGCTGATGGACGCGCTGGAGCGCCGCGGGGTGCTGCAGGACACAGTCATCATCTTCACCTCCGACCATGGTGACTGCCTGAACGACCACGGGCACAGCCAGAAGTGGACGATGTATGAGCAGAGCGTCCGCGTGCCCGCAATCGTCTGGGCGCCGGGCCGCGTCGCGGCCGGCCGGAAGGTAGACGACCTCGTCTCCCTCTTCGACTTCGGCCCGACGATCCTGGAACTGGCTGGCATCCAGGCGCCACGCTGGATGGAGGCGCGCTCTCTGATGCCCTATCTTACCGATGGCATGCCAGACCCGCGCCCCTTCGTCTTCGCCGAGCATGCGGGCGACCGGATCCTGAGCGGCACCGAGTTCATGACGATGATCCGGGATGATCGCTGGAAGCTCGTCCACTTTGTGGACAGCGAGGAGGGTCAGCTCTTTGACATGCAGGCCGATCCGCAGGAGCTGCGAAACCTCTGGGACGACCCTGCGCACGAGCAGGTCCGCCGCACGCTGATCAACGAGATCCTGAAGTGGCGAATCCGCAGCGACCTGAAGACCCAGGGCTGGACAGAGGCGGTGCGGGACCGCAGCGGGCGCTAACCACTGTGGAGGGAATGGTCTGGATCGAGGGGGGCGCGTTCCGAATGGGATCGGACCGCCACTACCCCGAGGAAGCGCCGGCGCATGAGCGACACGTCGAGGGCTTCTGGATGGACCGAGCGCCGGTCACGCAGGGCGAGTTCGCACGCTTCGTGGCGGAAACCGGCTACCGGACGGTGGCGGAGCGCCTGCCGCGTCCCGAGGACTACCCCGGAGCCGATCCGGCGCTGCTCGTCCCCGGATCCGTGGTGTTCAAGGCGCCGCGCGGCCGGGACGACATGCGGTTCTGGGGTGACTGGTGGCAATTCGTGCCGGGCGCGAACTGGCACAACCCGGACGGAAGCGGTGCCGAGCCCGATCCGCGCCATCCCGTGGTGCAAGTCTGCCACGAAGACGCGCTGGCCTATGCAGCTTGGGCCGGTAAGTCGTTGCCCACCGAGGCCGAGTGGGAGTTTGCTGCGCAGGGGCCGATGGGCGACACCGAATTCGCATGGGGCGACGAGTTGGCGCCCGGGGGGCGGCACCTCGCGAACATCTGGCAGGGTCCGTTCCCCTTCGAGAACCACCTGGAGGACGGCTTCGTCGGCACCTCGCCCGTCGGCAGCTTCCCACCCAACCGGCACGGCCTCGTGGACATGATCGGGAATGTCTGGGAGTGGACGGCGGACGACTGGATTTCCGGCCACCCGCGCGGGGCGATGAGAACCTGCTGCACGCCAAGTCGCCTCTCGGCAGAGGGTACGGCGGACCATGGCCGGCCCGCCGGCCAGATCCCGCGCAAGGTCATCAAGGGTGGCTCGCATCTCTGCGCGCCCAATTACTGTCACCGTTACCGGCCTGCGGCGCGGCAGCCGCAGTCGATCGAGACGGGGACGACCCACATCGGCTTCCGCTGCGTCAGGCGAGTGGCCTGACGCACCGCATCACGTATCGAAAGCCAGGCTTGCCGCTTGCCAATTGGGCGACACAGCATGATGAACCGCCTGGCTTCTGTTCTGTCGGATTGGGAGGGTGAAGATGCAGCTCGGGATGATCGGCCTGGGGCGGATGGGCGGCAATATCGTCCGCCGCCTGATGCGTGGTGGCCATCACTGCGTCGTCTACGACACCAATTCCGAAATCAGGCAGGCACTTGGCAAGGAGGGAGCCGCCCCGGTGGAGTCACCGGAGGCGATGGTCGCGGCCCTGGACGGCAACGGCCCGCGCATCGTCTGGATCATGCTTCCTGCCGGCAAGATCACGGACGACATGGTCATGCGTCTGGCCGCCGTCATGAAAAGCGGCGACATCATCATCGATGGCGGGAACTCTTACTACAAGGACGATATCCGTCGCGCAGGTCAGCTGGCCGGCCAGGGGCTGCGCTATGTCGATGTCGGCACCTCCGGGGGCGTCTGGGGGCTGGAGCGTGGTTACTGCATGATGATCGGGGGCGAGAAGGAGGCTGTCGATCACCTGGATCCGATCTTCGCGACGCTGGCGCCCGGCCTGGGCACCATCCCCCGCACCCCGGGTCGGGATGGGCACGATCCCCGTGCCGAGCAGGGCTACATCCATGCAGGACCAACCGGGGCGGGCCATTTCGTCAAAATGATCCACAACGGCATCGAGTACGGCCTCATGCAGGCCTATGCCGAAGGCTTCGACATCCTGAGGACGAAAGCCAGCGACAAGCTGCCGGAAGGGGAGCGCTTCGACCTGAAGCTGGCCGATATCGCCGAGGTCTGGCGGCGCGGCAGCGTGGTTTCGTCCTGGCTGCTGGACCTGACCGCAGCGGCCCTGGCGATGGATGAACCCCTGGAAGGCTTTTCCGGTCATGTCGACGACAGCGGCGAGGGCCGTTGGACGATCGAGGCGGCCGTGGAGCAGGCGGTTCCGGCGAATGTGCTGTCAGCGTCGCTCTTCGCCCGCTTCCGCTCGCGCCAGGATCATACCTATGCGGATAAGATCCTTTCCGCCATGCGCTTCGGCTTTGGCGGGCATCTCGAGCCGAAGACCAAGCCTGCCGGGGAGGCGGGCTGACGGCGCTGGCATCGCTGGCGTGGAACGGAGACTGGGAATTCTTCAGTGAATCTTGAGCCTGACCTGGTCGCGCTGGCCGCGCAGCTGCCGAAGCCACAGCTTCGGCGGCCCGTTATCGTCGTGGTGATGGGGGTGTCTGGCTGCGGCAAGTCCACGGTCGGCAAGCTGCTGTCGATCGCCTTGGATTGTGCACTGCAGGAAGGCGACGACCTGCACTCCGCCGCCAATGTAGAGAAGATGCGCATCGGCACGCCCCTGACTGACGAGGACCGTGCTCCCTGGCTGCGGTCCATCGCAGCTGTGATCGATGGCTGGCTCAGGATGGGTCGCTCAGGCGTGGTGACCTGCTCCGCCCTGAAGCGCCAGTACCGGGACCTGATCATCGGTCGGCGCCGGGGTGTGCAGCTTGTCCATATCGAGGGCACGGCAGAGCTGATTGGGCCGCGCATGATCAGCCGTGCGGGCCACTACATGCCCGCCTCCTTGTTGGAGAGCCAGCTCGCCACCCTGGAAGTGCCGGGCGAGGATGAGCGCCCGATCGTCGTGTCGGGCACAGGAACGCTCGTCGACATCACCAGCTACATCCTCGAGCAACTCGCCAAGCGTGATCTCCCCGGAAACGCAGAATGAGCCCGCAATCAGGGGTCCTGCCTCAGTGGCGACTGCCAGCCGCGGAGAAGGCGCCTGGCAAAGATGATGGCTGGCACTGTCCTTGGCACTGGTGCGGACATTCCGGCGCCTGAACGCGTGGAGATGCCGCCATGCGACCCGGCGGGGCATGGAGCCTGCTGAGTTCGCCACCCTTGGATGGGTGGACCGGTACAACACCCACCGCCTGCCCCGCAGTGAGGCCGCAACGGCGCGAGCGCTACAAATCCGTTGCTCACGCGCCATCGCGGCCTCGAACGGGGGCCTGGCTAGCGCACGGTCCCCTGACCGTCGTGGATCACTCCTGGAACTAGGCCCTGCGAGCCGTCCTGCAGTGGTGCTGCCCCAAGTTCCGGCTCAGGAGCGGTCAGCCCGGCACCGCCGGCGGACCCGTTCTCCGGAGCCGGCGCTGCTGCAGAGAACGTGCTCACCTGCTCTGCAGCTTGCTGGAGGACAGCGAGCTTCAGAAGCGTGCCACCGTGGCCGTCACTGGCGGTGGTCAGCCCCATGCCGGCGGGCAGAGCCGACATGGTGAGATGCTCATCCGCTCTAGCCAGGTCATTCGCAACCGTGATCTGCGTCAGGGAAGCGCCGTCCGGGGCGGACGTCACCCGCATGGCTCCTTCCTGATACGCCAGACCCGTGATGTCGATGCTGTCACTGGCGTCCATTCCGCCGATGACATTATGCAGGCTGTTGGGCGATCCTGACTCAGGTTGATCCAGCTTCAGCGTGGCATCAGCACCCGCTGCAAACGTGATCTCGCCACTGCCGGCCGCCCTGTCCGCCGCGAGTTCGAGTGTACCCGAGGTGATCAAGGTGCCGCCGGTGAAGGTGCTGGTCGAGGTCAGCACCACGGTGCCCTGCCCTTCGATAACCAGCTGGCCCTGGCCGGCCGCGGAGGAAGCGCTGCCCGCCTCGTCAGCCACGGCGCCCACGTTGAGGATCGCGCCCTGGTCGGCGCCCAGGCCAACGGCCTGCGTGCCCTGGATGAACATGCCTCCACCGAGGCCCTGCCCATCACCGCCGCCATCCGCACCCGCACCGCCCGTGGCTGTCCCATCGACCGAGCCGCCGATGATCGAAAGGCTTGAGCCGGCCTGGACGAAGACGCCGCCGCCAGCGCCGAGGCCGCCGCCCCCGCCCTTGTTGGTGTTCCAGAATGCATAGGCGTCGCCGCCCTTGCCCGCACCGAACCCAGCTTGGCCGCCGCCGTCCTGACCGTAACCCGCGCTGCCGCCGCCGCCGCCAGCACCCCAGCCGCCATTGCCGCCGCCGTCACCATTGCCGCCGCCGCCGCCGCCGAAGCCGCCATCGCCACCGGCGCCGTTCATCACGCCACCGCCGCCGCCGCCGCCCCAACCAGCGGTGCCGCCCTGCGCCTCGGGCACAGACGGCATGATGATGCCGGAGCCGTCACCGCCATCCTGCTGACCGAGCGATGCGATCCCGCCGCCTCCGCCGCTATAGGCCGCTTCGCCATCAATGCCGGTGGCGCCACCGCTGCCGCCATCGTCCCCGCTACCCTGCCCGTCATTGCCGAGGCCGACCATGATGCCGGCCTGCGGCCCATAGGCATCGCTACTTCCGCCGGTGCCGCCGATCGCCTGACGTCCGATGCCGCCGCCGCCGCCGGCCTCGGCGTAGTGGGAGGAGTACCAGTGGCTGCCCGTGGCGCCGGCATTTCCGCCATCGCCACCCAGGCCACCACCGCCGCCGCTGCCCCCGTTTGTGCCGAACACATCGCCGCCGTTGCCGCCAGCGCCGCCAACGGCCTTGTCGTCCTGCATCGTGACGTTCTCGAGCGAGACAGAGGACTGCCCGCCGACGAAGACTGCGCCGCCAAGCCCGGCACCGCCTCCGCCGCCGAAAAGGCCGTCACCGCCGCGGCCACCCGTGGCCACGGTGTCGCTGATCGTGAGGTCCTTCACATCCACATTGCCATTGAACACGAAGAGCCCACGATCGGTGCCCCCGCCGTTCAGCGTGTGGCCCCCTCCGAGCAGCGTGACCTTGACATTGGGGTTGTCGAAAGCCGGCAAGTCGGCACCACTCTCCCGTATGTCGCCGGTGAGCATGATGGTCAGGTTGCCCTGCTGGCCGCCATCGGCCTGACGGATCGCGGCGGCCAGACTGTTGAAGTCGCCGGCCCGCAGGACGAGGCTACCGGCCGGCGCCTTGGCCAGCTCCGCAACCACCGCTGGATCGGCCGCCGGCACATTGGCGGCTTGCACTGGGGTGGCGAAACCCGAACTGCCGTCGGGTGCGGCCACCGATGCTATCAGCTTGGCACTTCCCACGGCGATGGGATCGAGCCCGCTCACGGACCAGTTGCCGTTCGCATCGGCCTTCGCCTGGCCGAGCTGTGACACGCTTCCGCCGGGCAGGAGCTGGAACAGCGTCACGCTTCCGCCAGCGGCCGCAGTGCCGCTCGCGGTGCCCTGCCCCGCGTCCGCGGCAGCAATCGTGACCGGTGCCGTCCGGCTTTCGTCGGTGAAGCTGAGCAAGGTTCCGCCGTGACCATCATCCGATGCGACGATGCTGCCCTGCGCGTAGCTGCCCTGCAGACGCAGCTCCGTCCGGCTCTGCCCGCCGAGCACCACTTCGGTCTCGTCGGCCGATGCGATCGTGGAGGCGGCACCCGCATAGGCCACGCCCTGGACATCGATGGTGTCGCCGGCGCCCGCATTCACGATCTTCGGATCGAAATACCTGCCCTGCATGGCGGACGTGTCCAGAACCAAATTCGCCCGAGCACCCTGCCCGAAGCTGATGGTTCCGCTGCCCACCGCGTTCCGGGCCGCAACCTCAAGCGTGCCGCCATCAAGAACGGTGCTGCCCGTATAGCTGTTCGTGCCGCTCAGCACGACGCGGCCGCTGCCGGAGATCTCGACCGAGCCCTGGGCCTTTCCGAAGCCTGAGCCGCTCTCGTCAGAGATCGCGTCCGAGACGGTCTGCGTCTCTCCTGCCCCTGCCCCGAGATGCAGCACCTGGCCGCCCTGGATGAAGATGCCGGAACCCGCAGCACTGCCGGACAGCCCGGCCTCGGACGCGCTAGAGGAGCCGTCGGCGAGCCCGCCGGCGCCACCGCTGACCGTTCCGCCGGAGATCGAGCCGCCCAGGACCGTGATGTTGGAACGGCTGTCCGCGAAGAGTGCGCCGCCAGCTCCCGCGCCACCGCCGCCGCCGGCTCCATTGTCCTTGAAGAGAAGGTGGTGGGTGTGCTGGCCGCCAGCCCCGCCGCCAGCTCCCGCCGCACCCCAGCCACCGCCGCCGCCACCCCAGCCGCCACCGGCCTGACCGGCCCCGCCGCTGCCAAAGCCCTTCGCACCCGCGCCGGCCATTCCGCCGCCACTGCCGACGCCGTTGCCGCTGTCGAGGAGGTCAGGGCTCGTGCCATTGCCGCCTGCACCGCCGCGCGCTGAATCCGCGTTGAAGCTCACGTCGCGCAGCACCACCTGCGCGCCGTCCAGTGCGGCGACGCCGCCTCCGAGGCCCGCGCCGCCGCCGCCGCCCACCATGCCGGACGCGCCCGCATCACCCTGCGCAACAAGGTCCTTCAGCACGAGGTTCTCCGCGCCGAAGCGCGCACCGTCCACGACGAAGCCGCGCGACTGGCCGTTACCGTCGAGCGTGTGGCCGTTGCCGAGCACCACCGTTTCGCCAGCGCGGGAGTTCAGCACCGGCAGGTCGGCGGCGATCTGGATATCGGAGGTCAGGCTGATGATGAAATTGCCGCCGCCATTAGCCTGCGTCAGCGCAGCCACCAGCTGCGCCTCGGAACCGACTTGCAGGACCGAGACCTTCTGGCCGTTCAGGGCGAGCGCGGTGCTCCGGAACGAGCCATCCGGGTTGAACGAGCTGCCTGGCGCGAGCACGGGGCGTTGCGTGTCGGTCTGCGGCCCAAGCGCCGAGATGACCTGGGCCGCTGTCACGACAACGAAGATGCCGACGCCCACGGGGCCGCCAAGCAGGTCCAGCAACCCCTCACCCGCGAAAACTTCGGCTCCGTCCAGCAGGCCGCCTTCAGCCGGATTCAGGCCGCCCTCCGGCAGCTCTCCGGTCACCGGCCGCTCAGGGACGGGGAAGTGGTCCTCGACCGTGATCTTGTCGAGGCCGTCCCAGGCGCTCTGGTCGACATTGCCCAACTCGCCGTCGTCGAGGGATCGATCGGAATCGAGGAGGGACCCGTAATCGCTTAGATCGTCCTCATTGTTCACCGCGGGGTCGAAGTGGTTCTCGTCCGTAATCCGCAGCCCATCACGGGCGCTCGGGTCAATCTTGATCACCGCGCCATCACTGATTGAGCCCGCTTCGGGATTGGCAAGCGGATTAACAAGGTCAGACATCAGTCTCTTCTCGGCAGGCAGGGGTGGATGATTCCACGTCCGGTGATCTCGCCCGAAGGGAGCGCCCTGCACGCTTTCAGCGCGTGGACGAAGCAGCAAAGAGGCCTACCGTTCCGGAGCAGGCGGACGGCGCTACGCTGGGGCTCTTGGTTGAGAACAACGCAATCATGGGTTGAAAATCACATTTTCGTCAACGCAAAAATGGATGCCCGGCTCATCGCCATTTACGGTGGGTTGTAGGTGCGACGGCGCCGTGATGGTCCGTCGGCCTCCCTTGCCAGTGGTCTGAGCGCCTCCGGCGCAACAGCGCTTAGCGCTACTTAAGGTTGTATTTTTCGTTGACGAAAACGTGATTATAGCGTTGATATCAAGAAGAGCCCACCGAACACGGCCTCCCCGGATAGGCGCTGCCTGCCCTCGGCAGGGGTACCTGCGCCTTCCGGTTTCTGCGAACGCTACTTTCCCGGAACACTTGGCCCTGATGCGTGATCTTCCCCTGCCTCTGCTTGCTTCAGCACCGCTGGAGGACGCCTTCCGCGCCGTGCTGGGCAGCAAGGCTGGGCCCATCCTTCCGGCATGATGCCGCGGAGCGGCCGGGCCGTTCGGGCCCGCGCCGCGATCGCGGCTGAAACCGCATCAGCTCGGTCGGGAAGATCTCCGGCCCTGCAGAGCACCTGACCGGGCCCGAGCCCAGGCAATCAAGGAAACCGGCGATGACAGAGGGGCCGAAGCCCGATCCCGTGTCGGCGCGTGCTCAGCGGCTTGCGGCGGTCTCCCTCGCCGCACGGCAGCACGGCGTGGAGTTGGACGCGACCGCCGGGCTGCGCACCGCGCCGGATGCAGTTCCCGCGCCGGCGGAGCTGGCGGAATGGGTGCGCAGCCAAGGCCTCTGGGCACGTGGCGTGCGTCTTCCCTTCCGGCAGCTCGCGCGGGCGCGTCGCGACGCACCGATCGTCCTTCTAACCGAGACCGGCGCCGTGCTCGCCGTTGCCGGCGACCCCGCCCGCGGTCTCGTCTGGATCTGCGATCCCGACGCACCGGGCGCGGAGCCGCAGCCCATGGACGAGTTGCGCCTCGCCCGGCGATGGAGTGGGGAAGCCATCCTGCTGCGCCGCAGAAGGGAGGCGCCCGAGGCCGAACAACCCTTCGACCTGGGCTGGGTGTTCCGCCTCGTCCTGGGTCAGCGCCGGACGCTCCGGGATGTCGCGGTTGCCTCGCTGGCTCTCTCCGTCCTGGCCGTGGTTCCGGCCCTGTTGACCTCCACGATCCTCGACCGCGTTATTGCCCGGCAGAGCTGGTCCACCCTCGAGCTTGTCGCCACCTTCCTGCTGATCTCGGTCGGGGCAGAGGTGCTGCTGGGCCATGCCCGGCGTGAGCTTCTCCAGCTTCTCTCCACGCGCGTGGACGCGAAGCTGAACCTGCACGTCTTCGACCGACTTCTGGCCCTGCCTCTCGGCTATTTCGAGCGGCATCCGGCAGGCGAGGTGAATCATCAGGTGGCGCAGATCTTCAAGGTTCGCGCCTTTCTCACCGGCCGCCTGATGACGACAGCGCTCGACGCCGCGACGCTGCTGGTACTGCTACCTATCCTGCTGTTCCTCCAGCCGTTGCTCACATTGGTCGTGGTGGTTTGCGCTGGGCTGATCGCGCTGGTTACGGCTGCCTTCCTGCCGAGCATGCGCCGAGCCCAGGGGCGCGTGATCCAGGCCGAGATGGCCAAGAACGCACTGATGGTCGAGACCGTGCACGGCATCCGCGCCGTGAAGTCTCTCGCACTGGAGGGCACGCGGCGGGAAGAGTGGGACGCGCGCGTTGCAGCAGCCGGCCGCGCGCAGCTTGCCGCCGGGCGGCTTGGCAGCTGGCCCGTGACGGCGACACTGCCGTTGGAGCGCTTCGTGGATCGCGGCGTGCTGGCTCTGGCGGCGGGGCTCGTGCTCTCTGGCTCGGCCGAGATCCAGGTCGGAGCGCTGGTTGCCTTTACCATGCTGTCGGGGCGCCTGGCCGCGCCGCTGCTCGGCTTGGCCAGGCTGCTGGGTGAGTTGGAAGAGGCCCGCATGGCGGTGGGCCATGTCGCCGCGGTGCTGAACAATCCGACCGAGACTTCCGCCATGCAGGGTGGGCTGCGCCCCACCATCAAGGGCGAGATCGCCTTTGAAGGCGTGACCTTCACCTATCCCGGCGCGAAGCGGCCTGCGCTCGACAATGTCTCGTTCCGGGTTCCAGCGGGCCAGATCCTGGGATTGGTAGGCCGTTCGGGCTCGGGCAAGTCCACCATCACGCGGTTGCTACAGGGTATCGACCGCGAATACGCAGGTGCCGTGAGGATCGACGGGACGGACGCCAAAGAAATCAATCTCGGCCATCTCCGCCGCTCCCAGGGCATTGTCCTGCAGGACAACATCCTGTTCCGCGGCACGGTGAGGGAGAACATCCTGGCCGGCCGCCCGGGCCTTACGGCCGAGGATGCGTCGCGCGCCGCACGGCTGGCCGGCGCCGAGGAGTTCATTGAGCGGCTGCCGCGCGGCATGAACACCCTGATCGAGGAGGGCAGTTCGAATCTCTCTGGCGGTCAGCGTCAGAGACTGGCGATCGCACGCGCGATCGCCAGCGAGCCACCCGTGCTGATCCTCGACGAGGCGACGAGTGCGCTCGACCCGGAGAGCGAGGCGGTGGTGAACGCCAACCTGACGCGGCTCGGAGCGGGCCGGACTATGGTTATCGTTTCACACCGCCTCTCATCCCTGGTGCACTGCGACCTGATCGCCGTCCTGGATCAGGGCCGGCTGCTGGACATCGCGCCACATGGCGTCCTGCTTGAGCGCTGCGATGTCTATCGCCTGCTCTGGACGCAGCAGAATCGCCACATGTTTTTAGGGGCGGGGCCGGCGGCCCTGGCGGCTGAATGACCATGAAGCTGGATACCGCCTCCGCCGAAGCCGCTCTCCTCGAGTTTGAGAGCCCGACGGCAGCGTTAATCGCCCTGCCCACGGGCCGCGCTGCCCGCTCGCTTGCCTGGGTGCTCG
This sequence comes from Roseomonas chloroacetimidivorans, assembly GCF_049629625.1. NCBI lineage: Bacteria > Pseudomonadati > Pseudomonadota > Alphaproteobacteria > Acetobacterales > Roseomonadaceae > Roseomonas > Roseomonas chloroacetimidivorans. Next base: position 148,295 of record NZ_JBNBZS010000015.1, read on the forward strand.
GCGGCGGCGTCATCGCGTGTGTTGCCGCCCTCTCTGCAGTTCCTGTGGACCAGGTGGTCACCGCAACGGGCACGACGGTCTCCTCGGCCGGTACCATGGTCGTCCAGTCCCTGGAAACCTCGATCCTTCGCACGGTGGAGGTTCGGGAAGGACAGCGTGTCCAGGCCGGGCAGCTTCTTGCGCGGCTGGATCCCACCTTCGCGGAGACACGGCTCGGTGCCGATGCCGCACGGGTCACGGAGCTTGAGGCCGAGGTCGCGCGTCTCACTGCGGAGGCGCAGGGCAGTCCCTTCGCCCCGAAACCCGATGACTTGGCTATGGCCCGTCAGGGCGCGCTCGCGCAGGAACGGGCTGCGCAGCGGGACGCGACGCTTCGTCGATTTGCGGCTGAGGCCGCCGCCCTGGCCCGACAGGCCGAGGGCGCGAACTCCGACCTCCGCGGCACCGCGCAGCGGCTCGCCATCGCGCGCGACGTGGAGGGGCGCCGCCGCGAGCTGTTCCGAGATCGCATCGGGAGCGAGCTGAACCTGCTCGCGGCCACGGACATGCGCTTGCAGCTGGAGCGTCAACTTGCCGATGCTCAGTCTGAGCTCGCGCGTTTGCGGCAGGACCTGGAGGCGAAGCAGAGCGAGCAGGTGGCTTGGGAGCGCGGCTGGGCCTCGCAGATCACCACGGAATTGGCCCGCGCCTCCACCCGCTTGGCTGCACTGCGCGAGACCATGAGGGGCGACACTCTTCGTCACTCGGTGACGGAGTTGCGCGCGGAGCGGGATGCCGTGGTGCTCACTGTCGCACGTGTCTCACCGGGCTCAGTCCTCAGCGCCGGCACCGAGCTGCTCTCCCTGGTGCCTGCCGACGCGCCTGTGGAAATCGAGGCCGAGTTGCCGGGTGGTGACGAGGCCTTCGCCGAACCGGGACAGCGGGCCGTCGTGAAGTTCGACTCGCTTCCGTTCACGGTGTTTGGCGCCGCCACGGGAAGGGTCGTCACGGTCAGCCCGTCAAGCTTCCTGGCCCGGTCCGACCAGGACCGCAACGCGAGGCTGCCGACAGGCTCCAGTCCAAATTCTCCGTATTTCCGGCTGCGGATTCAGATCGAGGATCTGGGCCGCCTGCACGGGCTGCCGAAGGGCTTCAGCATCCTGCCCGGCATGCCCGTGACGGCGGACGTCAAGGTGGGGCGGTGGACGGTGCTGGAATACTTCCTGGGCCGTGTTCTGACCCCGTTGTCGGATGGCATGCGCGAGCCGACATGATCGCGCTCCTGCGTCTGTGTCCGCCACTGCGGCGCGCCCTTACCCGGCGCGCCATAGCGTGCCTGCCGCACTGGGACGGCCACGCGGCCCGTCGGCTCTACGCGGCGGCCATGGCCGGAGAGGTGGATGCGGCCCTGGCGCTCGGGCTCGCCTATGCCGAAGGGCGGGGCCTTCCGAGAGACGCGGCGGAGGCGATGCACTGGCTGCGCCGGGCGGCAGAAGCCGGCCAGTCCGAGGCGCAATGGCATCTGGCGAGGTTGCTCTCGGCCTCACCGTCACACGGCGCGGCGGCAGAGCCGCTGCAGGATTCCGCGCAGGCGCTCGACTGGGCGCTTCGTGCTGCCGAAACCGGCCACGCTGAGAGTCAGGCGCTTGCCGCTCAGCTACTGGAGCATGGACCGGCCGAGCGGCGCCACGAAGCCGCCGACTGGTACCGGTGGGCAGCTGAGGGGGGATCCGCCGCTGGCGCACTCGGCCACGCCCTGGGTCTGATCCGAGGCGCACGGAACGAGCAGGGTGCGGCCGCGGCGCTGCCCTGGCTGGAGCGCGCAGTGATGGCGGAGCTGCCTGCCGCGCTGCACCTGTTGGGCACCATGCGAGAACAGGGGATCGGCGCTCCAGCTGACATGGTCTCCGCGGCCGCGCTTCAGCGCCGGGCGGCAGAAGCGGGGCTTTCGGCAGCACAGCGAGCATTGGGCCGAATGATGTTGCTCGGCCTGGGCGTCTCGCGTGACCCGCGCCGTGGGGAGGAGTGGCTGCGCTTGGCGGCTAAAGGTGGAGATGCACAGGCAGCCGCGCTGCTGGCGCGCCTCGATGCCTAGCATGTGCAGCCCCCTGCCCCCTAGCTGGCATCGTCACGGGAACTGGGTAGTAAGCGGTCCAGAGATAGTGGAACTTGGGAAGTTGATCGCCACGGCGGCCAGCTATTCCACCGCCGCTCCGGCCCGATGCAACCGCAGGTAGTCCGGCTGTGTTAATCGACAAGTTACATGGCCTTGGCGGTTCAGGAACGATGACTGTCCGTACCCTGTCTATTCTCACGCTGGGTTTGACACTGATGACGGGTTGCGCCGTGGCGCAGCCCTATCCTCCTATCCCGCCGCCTCCCTACCAAGAGATGCGTCCGGTCGCGCCTCCAGGTCATTGGAGCTGGCAACCCGGCCACTGGCACTGGAATGGCGAGCGCTATAGCTGGATCGGCGGTCACTGGACGGATTTCCGCGGGGATGGCTCGCGCTTTGTCGCGGGGCACTGGGACAATCGCGGGGGACGCCCTGTCTGGATACCGGGTAACTGGCAATAGGGTTCACTGCGGCCCCGGGGGTAGTGCATTGCCGCACCGGCCGTGGTGGGCAAGCACCTCGTAAGGAGGCGAGGAGTGCGAATGAGCATGGTTACTCGCCAGGCAACACCCGAACCGGCCTTCCTCCATGATCACCCCCGTGCGCTCAGGTCGTGGGTGTTCACGAATCTTCGGTAACCTGCTTTTCGCTGCTGATGATCCTGAGGCAGCATACTCCAGGTCTTGCACCGTGTGGACGGTTTGGAAGTGCCTGGAGATGACGGCACGCGCGTCGTCTCGGAAAAGTTCGCGCAGTGCCCTGATGCGCCGGCTTGGTCTGGCGGCACTGATGCTTGCGGCGGGCGGCTGCGCCTCCTCCCGAGGGGACGAGGCCCTACAGGGCGGAGTTCCGAGTGGCGGAGGGCACGGCAGTACGTTCCTGCGCTTTCTCAACGCGCCTGGACCCGACCGGCCACTGGAAGAGGTCCCTCACCTCCTAATTTCCCTCGGCGGACCGGCGCGGGAAGCAGTGATGGACACGGGCTCGACTGGTGTTGTTGTCGCGGCCAACATGATACCTGACCTGCAGTCCCTTCCCTCGTTGGGCCCCGCGGAGCTGACCTACTCCAGCTCGGGGCGCGTCATGCAGGGACAGTGGGTAGTTGCGCCGGTCACCATTGCGGGGGCTGGCGGCGCAGCGATCAGAACCCGGCCAATGCCGATCCTGGCCGTCACGCGCATCTCCTGCCTGGTGCAAGCCCGTGACTGTACACCTGAAGAGGCTCCGCGGCACGTGGCCATGCTGGGTATCGGCTTCGCCCGGCAGGGAGACCATCAGGCACAGAGCACGCCTGATCATAACCCCTTCCTGCAACTGGCCGACACGGCGGGGCATGAGGCGCGACGAGGTTATATGGTGACCCGCGACGGTGTGCATGTCGGCCTGCGGGGGGACGACATCCATAGCGACTTCCTGAAGGTGCAGTTGGCACGCAGCCAGCACTTCGTCGACTGGGCTGCGCCGCCAGCCTGCATCAGTGTCGCTGGAGCAGTTCCACCAGCATGCGGTACGGTCCTGATGGACACGGGCGTATCGCGCATGTTCCTAACTGTGCCCCCTGGCCAACTCGCCGGTGTCGCGACCCGGGGAACCGCTGGTGAGCTTACCCTGATACCGGGAACAAGCGTCAGCATACAATTGCGTCCTGAGGGAAGCGCACCCTGGGGCTATACGTTCGCCGCGGAAGACGTATCGAACCCGGTCGCGCCACGTGGCATCACGCTTGTGGGGCCCGGGGAGCGGCCAGTCTTTGTGAACACCAGCTTTCGTTTCCTGAATGGCTTCGACTACCTCTTCGACGCGGATCGTGGCCTCGTAGGCTACCGGGCACGGCGTTGATTCTCCAGGCATGACGGGCGGGCGCCCCGCCCACACCGCCTTCGAGATGCGCCCTCGCGGAGATGGATGGCTTGGCCCGGAGTGCCAGTAATCAGATCACCAAGCGGGAGACATTCTGAGCCATGAAGCCTTCTTGTCCAACGCGGGGCTGCCTTGCCTGGCTTGTGGCGGCCGTATGTTGGCTGGCGGTTGCCGCGCATCCGGCACCTGCATGGGCGCAGTCGTCGCCAGCCACGGCCTGCGACGACAAGCCCTCCGCGCCGGAGCAGAGGACCTGCCTGGAGGCGCTGCTGCGGCAGGCCGACACTGCGCTGAATAGCGCCTACCAGCGCGCGCTGAGGTATATCGATGCCGATACGGACAGCACGCCGCTGCAGCGCCAGGCCTGGAAGCACGCGCTGCAGGTCGCCCAGAGGAACTGGATCGCCTTCCGTGATTCTGACTGCGGTGATCTGATCAGTTACGAGTGGCACAGTGGCAGCGGGACGGGAACAGCCAGCCTGTCATGTCTGCTGGACAAGACGACGCGCCGGAGCCAGCAACTTACTCAGCGATACACGGACAACTGATCTTCAGACGCGCGGACAGGAGCAGCGATGCGCTACTTCGGCCGCGGCGCACTCGCGGTACCGCTCTCGGCGACTGTTTCGCCGAGCTCCGGGCGGGCGCGGGGTAGGCCGCCCACCGATGTGGTATTTCCTCCGTGCGCTTCAGATCACGCCGAATGTCGGCTCGGACCAGATCGTCGCATCGGAGGGCTGATTGATGCGGCAGGCCAGAATGAGCTCATCCGGCACACTCAAAAGTCGCCTCGGTGTTATCCTCCGCTTGTCGGAGGCGGCCGGAACGAAAAAACGCCCCGAGGCGGATGCCGTCGGGGCGCTGCTACAAGTCAAGCTGGATGCGGGGACAGGATTTGAACCTGTGACCTTCAGGTTATGAGCCTGACGAGCTACCGGGCTGCTCCACCCCGCGATGGTCGGGTTTTCTTGGGGTGAAAACCCGTGGTGGTGAGATCCGTCTTG
>NZ_JBNBZS010000016.1:0-143995 GCF_049629625.1 Roseomonas chloroacetimidivorans
GGCCGCGACCACCTCCGGCAGGCTCGGCGGCACAGGCGGCTTGCCGAACTCGCTGATATCCGCCCCCGCAATGAAGGCCCGGCCCTCCGCCGCCAGAACAACGGCCCGAACCGACCCGTCCGACCCCGCAGCCTCCAGCGCCCGTAACAAACCACCGCGTACACCAGCACTCAACGCATTCACCGGGGGGTTGGCCACCCAGATCACCGCTACCCCGCCCTCTGCTTCCGTTCTTACGGGGTCACGCTGCGACATGCGCATATCCTCCAAAGCTGGTTCTATTTTCGCAGTGCGGAAATAAGTTCTGCGGAAGGAATTTTGCTGAGCGCATGCTGCCCTCGTCAAGCCGTAACCCCTGGACCTGACCGCATCTCCTGAAGAAGGCGAAGGAGGTGAAACCAAGACACGACCCACAATCACAGGTTGATAAAACTGAACCGAATGCCAGAATCAAAATCGGTTTCAATACACAGTTCAACTTGGGAACGAACAGGTACAACGATCATCAATCTATAATAACGTTTATTGTTCTCTCCGAAGTTTGCTTCTGCTCATCTCTCGATGCTCGTGCCGGACAGGTCAGCGGAGCGGGGAGCATGGAATGAGCACCTTTTACGTTTCTGCCACGACGGCGAATGGGATCCCGGCCGGGAATGACCTCACCGGTAACGGCTCACGTGAGCGCCCCTGGGCGACGATTGACCGCGCCAACGCGGCGGCCGGCAACGGCGACACCGTGTACCTGAATGATGGAGTCTACTCTCCAGCGAAGACGCTAGAGATTTCAAACGGCGTGAGCTGGCAGGCCGCCAGGGATTACGGCGCCACCATTCGGGGTGCCGCGGGCCAGTCCCGTATCATCGGCATATCCGAGGACCAGGGCGGCACGGTCACTTTCGGCAGGATCGTGATCGATGGGGGCAACTCCAACACATCTCTGATCAGGGTTAACGACCAGAGCGCCCCCTACACCCTTCAACTGAACGGCACGCGGCTGCTGAACCCGACCAGCTACGGCATCCAGGGCGTCAGCACCGGGACGCATGCCTTCATTAATCTGCGCGATGTCCAGTTCAGCGCGTCCAACGCTCTTTCCATGCTCAACGTCCCCTCACTGACCGCGGGCAGCGTGTCCATTCAGGGTGGGTCTGTCAGCATCGAAAATATCTGGCGCTCAGGGTTCGGCGGAATCGCCACAGTCAACGCCAACACGGGCGGGCTGCCAGTGACCGTCTCCGGAGTCACAGCCGATCTCCATGCGACCGGCACCGATCCCACCTACGGCACGGGCATCTATTACGGCCTGCGCCTGACCGATGTGAAGCCGCTTGTCGAGCGGAACAACATAACGCAGACCGGCAGTTCGACCGACCAGGTCGGCTATACCATGCTGGTCACCTACGACCGGATCCAGCCTTTCGATATTTCCGGCGGCATCATCCGCTACAACACAGTGCGTAACGAGATCCATGGCGATGCCGGCAAGCTCATCCTTGTCGGCTCCGATTCCGACCCGGGCGCGAGCCTGCGTAACCATGCCAACAACTTCCAGATCTACGGCAATAACGGCTTTGGGGACGGAAGCGCGGAAGCCGCGAAGCTGCACGGCATCCTGGTCGGCTGGCAGAAGGGCGCCAAGGTCTATGACAACAGCATGGACTACACGAGCCTCGCCTATGTGCTGAAGGGGATGTCCGGCGAAACCCTGGCCTTCGACAACACGGACACGCATACGGCGACCAAGAGCCTGTACCAGAAGGGCGGCGCGGATGTGCAGTTCCTGTACAACACGAGCTATCAGGATGGCGGCTACAATCCAGATGCGATCATGGTCGGCGACGATGGCGTCGGCGAGTACAATGCCAGCGGCGCGATCATCACCGGCAACACGGTTGTTTACAGGACGGAGAAGGACACCTTCCTGACGGTCTCGGCGGGGTCCAGCGCCACGATTTCCGGCAACAACTATTACTCCGCCACAGGCAATGCCAGCTCGGCCTGGCTCTACAACGGCAGCGCCTACAAGACGGTCGACGCCTGGAAAGCCGCGGTGGAGAGCAATGCGACCTACGACGGCAATGTGACGCTCGGTCAGGGCGCCATCCTCGATGCGATCAGCCTGACCGGCCAGAAGCTGCAGCTGATCGGCATGGTCAACGGCGTCCAGACCTATGCCGTGAACTTCATCACTGGTGTATCCTCGGACACGAGCTTCGCGATTCGCAATTTCGGGGTCAGCGGCGCCGCGGGCATCTCGGGCACGGTCGATGCCGACATGACCGGCACCGGCAGCTCAAGCCTAAGTGGCTCGGGGCTCACGGACCGGACCTACGGCCCACTCCGCAGTGGGCAGCAGCTGGTGTTCAATATGTCCTATGACGGCCTGCATGCCGTGGGCGGGCAGGTGCTGCATATCACCGGAAACTATACAAACACCAAGCCGATCGACATCGTCTTCCGCAGCATGTCGGCACCCAGGCCGACGATCGCCGGCGGCTCGACTGTTACCGCCAACGATAAGCAGGTCGTTGCTCCTTTCGCCACAATGACAGTCGCCGACGCCGATACCTCCTCGGCCGACCACACCGTGACAGTCAAGGCAGTCGAGAAGAACACGGGCGCGTTCACCACCCTTGCCGGCTTCATTCCGAACGGCGATGGCAGCTACAGCTTTACCGGCACCGTCGCCCAGGTGAACACTGCCCTGCAGGCCCTCCGCTTTGCACCGGCGGCGGACCAAGTGGCGGTCCGCGGGACGGTCAGCACCCGCTTCACGGTGACCTACAGCAACGGCAGCAACACCGTCAGCAGCACGGCGCCTCGGGCGGTGATCACCTCGGTGAATGATCAGCCCGTTTTGTCGGGGCTGGTGACAAACCAGAGCATGAACGACCGTTCGACCCTGGCGATGTTCTCCAGCATAACCTACGCCGATCCGGACCCGGGCCAGACCGGGATAATCAAGATCGCTCTCGACAAGGCGACGCGTGGTACCTTCAGCAACCTCGGCGGTTTCACGGACAACGGGGATGGGTCCTACAGCTTCTCCGGTACGGCCATTGCGGCGCAGACGGCGTTGCACGGCCTGGTCTTCACCCCCAACCCAGGGCAGGCTACGCCCGGCGAGAGCATTACGGCCAAGCTGACCATCACCTATTCGGATAGCTTGGCGGCCACCCAGACCAGCATCGCCTATCTATCCATACAGGCCGAGAACACCGCTCCGGTGTTGGCTGGCGCCAAGTCGAGCAGCATCACGGATACGCAAACCATCAAGCCTTTTGCGACAATGACGGTGAGCGACCCCGACAAGAACGCGGTCGAAACCGTGACCGTAAAGCTGGATGATCCAGCGAAGGGAAGCTTCACCACGCTGGGCGGCTTCATCAGCCAAGGCAGCGGAGTCTACACCTATAATGGCAGGCCCTCCTCTGCGCAGAGTGCCCTGCGCAAGATGGCCTTCGATCCCACCGACGGCCGGCTCGCGAAGGGAGAAACCGAGTTGGCGCAGTTCACCGTCTCCGTGTCGGACAGCATGGCGGCGGCCTTCGACAACACCACCAAGGTCCTCGTCTCCGGAACGGCGCCAGCCAGCCAGCTTCAGTTCATCCCGGGTGCTGCTGCATGATGTGACTGCGCGTTCCTGTCCTGCGCCCGTGCCGGTGAGCAGCCTTTCGCCGGCACGAGGCGGCGCGCGGCTCGGCTTCGGGACGATCGGTCGTTTTCACCGGCTCCAGCGCGGGATGAGGAAGGCAGCCTTGCGTCCAGGTCGCTCTTCCATCTGGCACTGGCGGTAGGAGCTCTGCCAGGGGGCTTCGGCCTAGGGGCGTGTCCAGGCGCTTATCCCTCTCCAGCGGCCTGCCCGCCGGCCGGGAGCCGTACGGGCGCGTGACGCCGCCCATCATTTCGGCCGACCGAACCGGAGCGCCACCCTGCTCGGCGGCATCAGAACCGACCACCAACCGCAAAGGTGATGCGTTGTTCCCCGGAGGCACCCGGACAGGAGCCGCCGAAGCGCAGAGGCGCCAGTCCGAGTTGAGCGATCTCAAGCATCAGCTCGCAACTGGACGGCGCGGAGGTTTCGCCCTCGTCGACCGAGAGCGCACGCGTGGAAATAAGCTGGAAGTTAAAGCGCGTCTGCGCTCCACCGAGACCCCGTAGCGTCCCCGAGATTCCAGCTTCTCCACGGACCGCAGGGGCCGAGAACCCGCCCCGCGGGTTTGGAGCGGAGACGCCGAAGCGGTCCCCAACACCCGCCTTGGCATTGAGGCGCAGCCCGCCCGGCAGCTGCACCACCAGTTCCTCGAAGATCGCGGTGCCAATGGTCTGCTGGGCGCTGGCCTCCTGCTCCAACCAGGCAGCTTCGGCCCGGATCAGCGGCGCGGTGGTCAGCGAAATGCCGGGCTGCTGGAAGATGGGGTATCGCATGCCCAGGGATCCTGTTCCGCGAGCGGCGACGACCTCTCCTGATACGGTCCGCTCAGGCTGAGGGCTTTCGCCGGCAACCCAGAGCAGTTTCCCGGGAAGCGCCCAGTCGAGCCGGAGCGGTGCCGGAGCGATGATCTGCTTCGGTGCGGGGTCGGTGAGGATCGGAGCGATGTAGGCCGTCTCGCGTGCCTGCACGGTCCAGGGGGACAGTGCAAGGGAGAGAAGGACTGCGCCACGAAGCGCGATGGGTCGCCATGTGATCATGTCAGCAATCGGGCAAAAGTGGCGAGAACATGGCGAAGCTACGACCGGGACTGCGTGGGCCTCAACCCTTTAATCACGTCTGCGAGATCTCGTGGTCCCGCTGTTGCATTGCAACATCACCCCGGCAGGGCCGGACCGTCCGGTGATCGCACGCCGCATGCCCGGTCCTGGTCACCATGCTCGTTCCTGTGAGAGGTGGAACACCGCATGGGCACGTTCTTAGCAATCGTTTCAACAAGGTTGTTAACCGATCAAATTACCGCTAGGCCTTCGACCCCGACGGACCTGCGCACGGAGTTGTGGCCGACCTTCCGGCGAGAGCGCGGGGGGTCAGGTCGACCCGATAACTGGACCTTTCTGGGAGCCCGCCAATGTTCCGCCTTCTTCGGTTGGCCTTGCCTCCGCTGGTTCTGCTGGGAGCCCTGCCGGCCAGTGCCCAAACGGATCCGGAGGCGCTACGCATCATCCAGCGGCTTAATATCCGCCCGAATCAGGCCAGCCCGACCCGCGGCATCAGGATGCCGGGCGCGGAGGCTCCGCCAGCACCTGCGGCCTCCGCCCCGGTACTGACCCCGGCACCCAGGCCAGCAGCCCATGCAGCTCCGGCCGCGCCCGCCCGCCCCGCGCCGGCGGCTTCCGCAGGCACCACGGCGCCGGCCGATATTCCCTCTATCTCGATGACGGTCCAGTTCGCGACGGGATCCGCAAGCCTGTCGCCGGCGGCAGAGGCGGCCCTGGCACCGCTCGGGCGAGCCCTCCGCTCGGCAGAACTCTCTTCCTTCCGTTTCCGGATCGAGGGGCACACCGACACGGTCGGCGACCCTGCCATGAACATGGAACTTTCCCGTCGTCGCGCGGCGGCCGTTCGCGACTTCCTTGTACAGCAGTTCGGCATTCCAGAGGCTCGGCTGGAGGCAGTGGGGAAGGGTCAGACCGAGCTACTCGTGCCAACGGGGGACAATGTTCCGGAGCAGCGGAACCGCCGGGTCCAGGTGCTGAATATCGGAAGCTGAAGCGGCCGGGCTGTCTGATCGGGGTGCTCTCAGGCCGGGCACGGTCGGCGAGCTCCGACGACCGCCTGAAGGACGGGCTCCCACGATCCGCTGGTCGGGGTTCCCGAAAAACGGAATGCCGGCGCCGTGGTGGAGACCACGCGCCGGTCGGTGTGGCGCATCGCGCGCCGGGCCGGGCTTCGGGCGAGGATGGCCTGGCGTCCGGCGGGGTGTGGGGGGAGTTGGTTTGACGCGGTCCAGGCCTGCGGCGCTGTTCACTGCCCTGACCCTCGGGTCAGTGGCCTTATCGGCCCCAGCGCTCGCGCAGGCGCCGGCACGTACGGCTGTCGTGCCACCGCCCACTGAGTCCATCCAGCGCCTCGCGCCCAGCACGGCCCCCACCCCCGCCCCTCCCCTGCAGCCGCCCCTACCCCGGGCGGAGCGCGGGCCAGGCGAGACGCAACGGATACAGATCGGCCGGGTGGAGATCCGCGGCAACGTGGCTCTTTCCACCGAAAGGCTGCGGGAACGAGCGGCCGAGTTGGAGGGCCGGACGGTGGCGCTCTCGGAAATTGAGGAGAAGCGGCTGGAGGTGCTCCTCGAATACCGTCATGCGGGCTACCCATTCGTCGCGGTCTCCGCCGATCTGCAGCCCGGTCCGACTGGCGCGACGCTCTCCTTCACCGTGACGGAGGCGGTGATCACCGAGGTAAGGCTCGAGGGGGATCTCGGGCCGGCGGGCACCCAGATCCTGCGTTTTCTCAACCGCCTTGTCGGAATGCGTCCACTCAGCAATTCCGCTCTGGAGCGGGCGTTGCTCCTCTCTTCTGACGTGCCGGGCGTGCGGGTGAGCGGTATCCTGCGCCCGCTACCCGGTGAAGGAGGTGGCCTGCAACTCGTCGCGCAGGTCTCGCGCCGTTCCTTCAGCGGTTATGCCACGCTGGACAACCGCGCTTTCGCCCTGACCGGTCCCTACCAGGGCATCATTTCCGGCACGGCCAACAGCTTCACCGAATTTGGCGAGCAAACGGAACTGCTCTTCTACGACACGGAAGGCAACCGCCAGCCCTTCGTCCAGGCCGGATCGGAGGTCTTCGTTGGTGGCTCCGGGCTGCGCGTTCGGGTCTATGCAGGCATCGGCCGGGCCCGCCCCGGATCGCAACTCGCCGCGCTTGGCTATGAGGGGGATACACGCGTCGGGGGCGTCGGTGTGACCTATCCGCTCCTCCGCACGCGCCCTGTCAGCCTCTGGCTGACCGGAGGGCTCGACATTTTCGAGAGCGAGGTGCGGCAGGGAATCTCGGGGCCGAAGCAGCGCGCGAGCTTCGATGCCGTGCGCACGCTGCGTGTCGGTATCGACACCGCCTTCCTTGACGAGCTCATCCCTTTCCTGCCGCCGGCGACCAATCAGGGTCAGCTCCGCTTCAGCCATGGTTTGAGCACGCTCGGTGCGTCCAGCAACGACGATCAACTCGTGGCCAGGCTGGGCAGCGAATTCGATTTTCGCAAGGCGACAGCCGAATGGTCGCGCCGGCAGGCCATTGCCTTACTGTTTGATGAAGTCCAGCTCTCCGCGCAGGGGCTGGTTTCCGTACAATGGTCGGACAGCGTGCTGCCGCCATCGGAGAAATTTTACTTCGGCGGAAACCGGCTGGGGCGCGGCTTCTATGCCGGGCAGGTTACGGGGGACCGAGCCGCTGGCTACGCCCTGGAACTTCAGTTCGACCGGAGCTTCGAATTCGCGCTGCCAGAACTGGGCGACATCGCCCTGGCCAGCCAGTTCTACCTGTTCCGCGACTACGGCCGCGCCTTCGAGAACAACACCGATCCGAACCGCCGGATTTCCTCCTACGGCCTGGGTTTCCGGCTGGTCGCGAATGACCGGGTGGCGTGGGACGTGGAGGCGGCTCAGCGCACGACGCGGCGCGTGGACGCGGCCGGATCCCAGGCGCGGCCCCTTGATGCCGGTGACGTCTACACCCGCATCCTGATCCGTTTCTGAGCCAGTGCTTCCCCAGCCGCAGCCCCGACGAGGATAGGACCGCACTAATGCCCGGCATGATCTTCGATGGATCCGGACTGCGCCGCTGGCTCCTCGGCAGCACCGCCCTACTCTGCGTTACCGGGTCCTCGGCTCGTGGCCAGAGCATCGCGCCGAACGCCCGGCCCACCGGCGGCACGGTGGTCGCAGGACAGGCGACCATCACCCAGTCCGGCAGCACCACGCAGGTTGTGCAGGGCACCGACCGCGCCGCGGTGAACTGGCAGCAGTTCAATGTTGGCAGCCAGTCCAGCGTCAACTTCCAGCAGCCAAGCAGCAGTTCCTGGACGCTGAATCGCGTGACCGGCCCCGATCCCTCGGTCATCGCGGGCCGGATCACCGCCAATGGCGGCGTTGCCATCACCAACCCTTCCGGCATCGTGTTCGCGCAGGGGGCGCAGGTGAATGTCGGCAGCCTGATCGCCAGCGCGGCCGGGATCTCCAACGAGAACTTCATGGCCGGACGCATGCAGTTTGATCAGGCGCCCAAGCCCGGCGCGCGTGTGGAGAACCACGGCAGCATCACCGTGGCGGACCGCGGCATGGCGGCACTCGTCGCGCCCGGTGTGTCCAATTCCGGCACCATCCGCGCGCGGCTCGGCCGCGTGGCCCTGGCCGGCGCCGAAACCTATGCCCTGGACCTGGCGGGCGACGGCATGCTCGCCATCGATGTCACCCAGGCCGTGCGGCAGGCGCCCGATGGCTCTACCGCCTTGGTGACCAACTCCGGGGTCGTGGAGGCACCGGGCGGCAGCGTGGTGCTCTCCGCCCATGCGGCCTCCGGCCTTTTGGAGGATCTTGTCCGCAACACCGGACGGGTGAGTACCGACGCCGCGGCAGGACAGCGTGGAACCGTCGCCATGCGGGCGGAGGGCGGGAGCGTGGTGCAGGCCGGCACAGTCACCGCCAGGGGCGGCAGGCACGCCCAGGGCGGCACGGTGGAGTTGCGTGGCAGCACCGCCACCCGGCTCACCGCAGGATCCCGCACCGATGCCTCCGGTGGAACCGGCGGTGGAACCGTGCTGGTGGGCACGACCGGCGTGGGCCGGAACCAGCGCATGAGCGAGCGGACCAGCGTGGCACCCGGCGCAACGGTGCGCGCCGACGCGACCCGGCGCGGCAAGGGCGGCACGATCGCCGTGAACAGCCGCCGCGAGACGGTGGCGGAGGGCGATTTCTCTGCCCGAGGCGGTACGCAGGGCGGCGATGGCGGCTTTCTCGAACTCTCCGGCCAGGGTGACCTGCGCCTGAATGCCGGGGTGGATCTGTCGGCACCCCTCGGAGCAGCGGGCAGCTTCCTGCTGGACCCCACGAGCATCCGGATTATCGATGGCGGCGCCGGCACGGTGGATACGAATCCGCCGGCCAGCACCACCGAAGGCCGCGTTGTGGCGGCCGCCTCGGATGGCACGCTCGACATCGATGCACAGACGATTACCAGCTTCCTCGCCGGTGGAAGTGCCGCGAGCGTCACCCTCCAGGCAGCCGAGACGATCAGCCAGGTGTCCGGCAACGTCGTGGGTTCGGCCAGCCAGACCCTGAACCTCTATGCCGGCACGGGTATAACCCAGACCGGCGGCAGTATCACGATCGGCACGCTGCGCGTCCGTGACGCCGCTGGCCTCGGCGCGGTCCAAGGCGATGTCACGCTTACGGCATCAGCCAATGCTGTGGGCACGCTGGACGCACGCGCTACGGGCAATCTGAGCTTCAGCAACGGCGTCACGGCTCTGAATGTGAGCCAGGCGGAGGCTGGCGGGGCACTGACGCTGAGCGGCGCGGGTGCGATGACGCTTTCGGGCAGCGGCGGACCTATCAGCGGAACGAGCATCACCGTTTCGGGTGCGTCGATCGCGGTCAATGGCGGCGTCTCCGCCGGCACAGGGCAGGTTGCGCTGCTCACCGACGGCGCGATCACCGATGGCGCGGCCGGTGCGGTGACCGCGGGTACGCTCCGCATCCGAGGTGCGGACGACGCCTCCCGTGCAGGCTCCGTCGTGCTGGACTCCGGCGCGCACGCCGCCAGCACGCTGGACGCGACCTCCGCGGGCGCTCTGAGCTTCGCCAATGGCAACACGGCGCTGAGCATAGCCCAGGCTGATGCGTCGGGCTCCCTCGTGCTGAGTGGCGGCGGCTCCATCACGCTCTCCGGCAGCACGGGTGCGATCGCCGGCACCGATGTGACGGTCTCGGGCGCCTCGATCGCGGTGAATGGCGGCGTGTCCGCCGGCACGGGGCAGGTTGCGCTGCTCACTGACGGCGCCATCACCGACAGTGCGGCCGGTGCGATCACGGCCGGCACGCTGCATATCCGTGGCGCAGCCGACGGCGACACGGCGGCTGCCACCGGCACAGGCGCCTCCACGGTGCTGAACCAGGGCTCGCATCGCGTCACCACCCTCGATGCACGGTCGGGCGGCGACCTGTCATTTTCGAACGGCAGTTCGGCGGATCTCGTCCTGGCCCAGGCGGTCTCCACTGCCGGCAATGTCGGCGTCGCGCAGACAGATGCGGTGGGCAGCATCACCATAGGCGGCGCAGCCACCCCATCCGGCGGCCCGCTCGGAGCCGGCTCGGGCGGCAACGTGTCCCTCTCCACGCAGGCCGGGATCACCTTTGCCCGCGACGTCGCGCTCGGTGCGGATCAGGGGCTTGCCCTGAACGCGGGGGGCACGATCGCCCAGGGCATGACGTCCGGCAAGGTAGCCGCGGGCACGCTGCGTATTCGTGGCGCGACGGGTTCCGAAGCGAGCAGCGCGGGCGCCGTTGCGCTCGGCAGCCTCGCCAACACCGTCCACACGCTCGACGCCCGCGCTACGGGTGACCTGGTCTTCCACAATGGAGCCGATGCGCTCGCCGCGCGGGAGGCGGCCTCAGCCGGCGGCGCCGTCACGCTCAGCGGCGGCGCGCTGACGCTCGGAACCGCTGCGGCACCCTCGGGCGGAGCCGCCAGCGCCGCCATCGCGACGGCGGCCGGGCAGACTCTCACCGTCACCGGCGACAGCATCGCCATCGGCGGCCTCGTGGCGGCGGGCGGCGATGCGAGCCTGACCGCGACCACAGGTGGCATCAGCCAGACGGCGGCGCTGACCGTCGGCGGGACCCTCACTGTGCAGGCGGATCGGGCGGTCGCCCTGACCCATGGTGGCAACAGCATCGGCACCCTGGGTACCGGCAAGGCCGGAACAGGCGCGACCAGTGCCCCCGAAGCGAGCTTCACGCTGCGCACCGCCGGCAACCTTACCGTTTCGGGTCCGGTCACCGTCCAGCCCACGGACGCCACCATCACAACGCCAGTCATAGAGCTGGCGTCCGGTGGCGCCATGACGACCGCCGGCAGCCTCGCCACCGGGCCAACCAGCGCACCACCTGCTGGCAGCCGTGTCCGGCTATTGGCCGGCAGTGGAATCACGCAGACGGCCGGCACAATCGCGACGGGCGGTTTTTCGGCCCAGTCGGCCGGCGCCGGCGCCATCCAGCTGAACCAAGCAAATGGCATCGCCTCCATCGAGGCAATCGGAGCGGGTGTCGCCGGGGCGGCGCCGGCTGTCACCACTGCGGGCCTTGCCACGACGAGCGGGAATATTGCCCTGCGCTCCGCATCGGGGCTAACGGTCGGGGCGGACCTTCAAGCGGGCGGCGCCGCGGCCGGGGTGGATCTTGCGGCAACAAGCCTGACGCTGGGCTCAACGATCACGGCCGCGGGCCAGGTCCGGCTGCTGACCACCGGGGGCGCGATCACACAAACGGCCGGCACTATCACGGCTGGCAGCCTGGCGGCACGGGCCATGGCGCCAGCGGGCACCCAGGCCGACATCTCCCTGACCGGCGCAAATGCGATCGCTGCGGTCGGTGCGATCGGCACAGATGTCGCAGGCGCAGTGACTGGGGCGGACACGCTTGGCCTCTCCAGCACCAATGGTAACATCCTGCTCAACAGCGAGAGCGCGCTCACGCTCGGGGCGGCGGCCTCCGCGGCTGGCCTCGCGGGCGGTCCGGCCGATCCCGGGATCGAGATTGCTGCGCGTGGCCTGATTCTGAACGCTGATATCACTGCTGACCGTGTGCGCCTTCTCGCGAAAAACGGTGCAGCGGACGGCGCGGGCAGCATCATCCAGACCGGCGGCATTATCACGGCAGATGGTCTCGCCGCCCTCGCGCGCGGGCAGACCGGGACAGGGCTGGCAGCCATCTCGCTCACCGGTCCCAACCAGTTGGCCCGGATCGTCGGGCTGGACGGCACCATCGCCGGTCAGGCGATCACGGCCGAAGAGCGGCTGCGCGGCGCCGTGCCGATTGGACTGTCCGCACTTGGGATCTCAGGCGATCTCACCCTCGCCAACGCCCGCGCCCTGGCACTGGAGGCGGATCTGCGTGTCACCGCGCCAGGCTCGCTCGGCTCCATCTCTGACGCGCTTACGATCGAGGCCGCCACGCCGCAACTCGGGGATTCGGTCGCGACCGGCGGGCGAATGATCACGCTGGACACGGGCCACAACCCGCTGACCGCCTCCGGGGATGTCCGGATTGCGTCACCGGGCGGCACCGTGGTCCTGGCCGGGAACGGAACGGATCCCGTGATCGGGGCCGTGGACACGAGCGGCGGCCCGGCCGCTTGTGCAACTTGCGCGCCGGGCGGCAATCTGGTCCTGACCCGGACCGGCAACTACACCATCGCGCTGCCGGGCGCGGTGAATTCCCTTACCGTCACCGCGACCGGTGCCATCACGCAGAATACGGCGCTGCAGGTCGGCACACTCTCGGTGCAAGGCAGCAGTGTCGCACTGGACAACACCGCGAACAGCATTGCGCGGCTGCGTGACAGCGCGGCAACCGGCGACTTCTCCCTGACCTCCACAGGCAGGTTGCGGCTGACTGGAGCCGCTGCTGGCCGTGCGGTCAGCGGCAGCTCCGTCACCCTGACAGCGGACGACATGGACATCCGCGCGCCGATTCAGGCGCCGGGTGGCACGGTGCGGTTGCAGCCACTCACCGCCGGTCGCCGGGTCGAGATGGGCACTCAGGTGCAGGACGCGACCAGTCTCTCCCTGTCGCGCAACGAGATCCTCGGCGGCAGCCTGACCGACGGCGAGACGGCGGCGCGCATCCAGGCGTCGCGGCTGGTCATCGGCAGCGCCATGGCCGGCGCCGTCGTCCAGGGCGAGCAGGCGCTGGCCTTCGACAGCATGGCCGGCGCGCCCAGCACGCTTCGGGTGGAAGGCGCCTCGCTCGTCCAGTCCGGCGCCCTGAACGGCGCCCCGGATGCGCGGACCAACATCGCCCTCACGTCCCTGGACGGCTTGGCCTCTGGCGCGCTGGGCGTGGGCGGTGCCGAGGTACAGGCGGGCAGCCGGGATGCCGGATCTGCCGTTTGGCTCGGCGCGGACAACCGGATCGGGATGCTTGGCGGCGTTACTCTGTCTCGCGGTCTGGATGCGGGAATACAGGCAGCGAACCTGCCCACGGGCATCGAGGGTGACGCCGTGACGATCCGGCTGGCACCCGGCCGTGTCCTGACGGTCGGCGGCACGGGTGTGGCCGCCCCGACCTCCGGGCGGGTGACGCTGATCGCTGATGACCTGTCACTGAACGCACCGGTCTCCGCCCCGGGCGGCACCGTGGAGATCGCGCCACGCACGGCAGGGCGCGGCGTCGTGCTCGGAGCGGAGAACGGGGCCGTCCTGTCGCTGAATGGCACTGAACTCGCGCAGATCGCGACGGGCATCTTGCGGATCGGCCGCTCCGGCGACCTGGCCGTGACCGCCCGCGTGGGCGACGACAGCGCTGCCATCGGCCGCACGGAGGCAGGCGCGACGGCGGCGGAGCGGCTCGCTGGCGGCATCGAGCTCGGCGGCGATGTGGACCTGACCGGACATGCCACCCGCCTGGAGCTTTTTGCTGGCACGGGGGTCGAGGCGCCAACGGCCGGCGTGACACAGACGGCGGGCGCCTTATCCGTCGCGGAACTGGCGGGCAGTGCCCGAGGCGCCGTCTCTCTGGCCGGCAGAGAGAATGCGATCGGTACACTCGCCGCGCGGTCGGGCGATACCGTGTCCTTCCGCGCCGGCACCGGCGCGACCACAGCCGGAGATGCGGTCTTCGATCTCCGCAGCGCCGATCCGCTCACCATCGCCGGCCTCGTGTCAGCCGGGGTGCAGGAGACGGGCACCACCCAACTCGCGGGCGGCACGCTGCGCCTGCGGGCACCGGATATGGAAATCAATGCCGGGCTGGTGGCGCCCGGTGGCGCGGTGGTGTTGGCGCCTAGCGATGGGGCGGCCATCGCACTGGGCGGAACCCAGTCGGGGGCGCTGAACCTCTCCGAGGCCGAGCTGCAACGGGCGCAGTCAAGTGCGCTGGTCATCGGCCAGTTCGCGGATGGCTTAAGCCCCCTCCCCGGCGCCGCAATCGGCACCGGCGATGTGACCAGCGGTGCGATTTCGCTCCTCGGCCCCATCTCGCTGACGCAGGTGGGCGAGCTGCGCTTCGAGGGGACAAGCCTGGTGCAGGCGGCGGGGCCGCTTTCGGTGGGCGCGGTCAGCGGCCGTCTTTCAGCTTCGGTGGATCTTACCGGGGACAATGCCATCGGCGCCCTGCGCGATATGCGAGTGGATGGCAGCTTCGCCTTCCGTAACGCGGCCGGTCGGCTGCTGGCCGTGGAACGTGGGGAGAGCCTCGCCCGCGCTACGGGGCTTGGCGTGGGCGCCGGGCAGACGGCAACTTCCGGCCTGGCAGTGGGCACGGGGCAGAACGTCACGCTTGTGGCCGATGGCCTTACCATTGCCGATGCGGCTGGCGGAACCATGACGATCCAGGCACCGGCCGGGACGGTGCGCCTGTCTCCACGCTCGGCCGGGGCCAGCATCACGCTCGGCGCTGATGCGGCAGGCTTCTCGCTGACGACGGCGGAGCTCGCCTCCATCGGCGGCGCCGGCGCGGGTGGCACTGTCAATCCAGTGTCGCTGCTGCGTATCGGCGCGGCAGGCGACGGCACCCTCACTGCCGGCTCGGGTGGCATAACCATCCTGGGCGATCTGGCCCTGCGCGACCCGGCAGCGGATGCAGCAGGGGCGGTCGGCGGCGTGCGGGTCAACACCCTCGAACTCGCGACGGCAGGGGTGATCACGGAGGTGGGCGCGGGCCGCATTCTCGCCCCCAGCCTCGCGGCGCGCGGCAGCACGATATCTCTGGGCGGCGCGAACCAACTGGACACGGTGATGCAGGGCACCGCGGATGGCAGCCTGACCCTGCCCGGCGGCGCGGCGACCGAGGTGGTGGAAGGACAGAGCCGGGCGATCGGCCTTCGCGCCGAGGATCGACTGCTGCTCTCGAGCGAGCGCAGTTTGGTTCTGCAGGCGGATGCCGTAGCCGGAGGAAACGCTACGCTGCGGACCGGCAACGGGGCCGATCTCACCCTGCCGACCTCACGCCTTGTCCGGTCGGTCAGCGGAACCGCCATCCTCGATTCGGGCGCCAGGCTTTCCATCCAGTCGGGCGCCGCGCTGCATGGCGCAGCGGATGCGCTTGCCCTCGCCAACCGGGCCTCCGGATCTGGCGCTGGCCTTGCCAATGACGGCCTTATCCAGGCGGGCGGTCTAGCCGCTGCCCGGGCCTCCGGCGACCTGACCAACAACGGCGAAATCCTCGGCGGGTCCGCCGAGGGAACGGCTGGCGGCACGCTGGCCAATTCGGGCGTCATCCGTGGCAGCGTGGTGTCAGCTTCGGGCCAGGATGTCCGGAACGTCGGGACGATCGAAGCCAGCACGGGGGCCGTGACGGTCACGGCCATGAACCATGTCGCGACCTCCGGCCGTATCGCGGCTGCAGGGGATGTCACGGTCATCGCCAACGGGTCCGATACGCTGGGCGAGGCTGCCCTTGGCCAGATCGCCGGCACGATCCAGGCCGGCAACGCGATCCGGCTCTTTGCCCCGACGGGCAGCATCCTGCAGTCCGACGGCGCGGCGCTTTTGGGCGGCACGCTCTCAGCCTCGGCCGGCGCTGGCATCGATCTGCGTTCAAGGAGGGGCGGACTGCCTGCCAACCAGATCGGCGCACTGGCAGGGCTCGCGGCGGGCGGAGGCGATGCGCGGCTCGTGCTGGGCGGAAACCTCACCGCCTCAGGAACCGCCTCCGCGGCAGGGGTGCTGTCCATTGAGGCGGGCGGCGCGCTCTCCGCGAGCGGGCTCACCGCTTCTGGCATGGCAGGAGCCAGCCTGGTCGCCGGCACAGACCTGCTGCTCAGTGACAGCAGTTTGGGATCAGGGGCGGGAAGCGTTACGGCCAGTGCCGCCGCGGGCGCGCTGACCCTGATGAACTCGAACTTCGGAGCGGCTGGTGGCCTCGCCCTTGGGGCCGCGGCGAATATCTCTGCCTCGGGCGGCGCGCTTTCTGCCGGGCAAGGCCTGTCCGTGCATGCGGGCGGTACGGTGAGGCTGACCGATACCCCGGCAAGCACCAGCGCGGGCGAGCTGAGACTCTCCGCCTCTTCCGGAGCCCTGACGCTGACCCGGGCGCCTCTCCTGGCCTCTGGCGGGGCGATCAGCCTCGCCGCGGGCAGCGGCCTTTCCGCCACGGGCGCGGTCATGCAAGCGGGTGGCGGCGTGGCTCTCTCCGCAGGCGGCGATCTCGGCCTCTCCGATGTGACCGCCACCGCCGGCACCGCCGCGACCCTCTCGGCTCGTGGAACCCTGTCCATGGCCGGCACGACGGTTGGCTCCGGCACGGACGCCCTGCTTCAGGCGGGCGGCGATCTCACGATGACGGGGGGCAGCCTCACAGCTGGCAGGCGTCTCGGGGCGGTTGCGAGCGGTCGATTGGCACTGACGGGTACCACCGTCTCGGCCGGTGGCTCTGTCACCCTGGCAGCCATGGCAGGCGGCGTCAGCCTGACGCAAGCGCCTATCTCGGCCGGCGGTTCGCTCTCGCTCATCGCTGGCGGAGGCCTCCTGGCGAGCGGAGCCAGGATGGAAGCAGGCGAAGATGCTGCGCTGACTGCTGGCCAGGATCTGATCCTGGACGGGGAGACCCTGACGGTTGGCGGAGCATCGACACTGACCGCTGGTGCTTCGATCAGAGCCTCCGACATGCACATGGCCGCCGGGGCCGCCAGTTCCCTGCGCGCCGGAGGGGATCTGTACCTCTCAGGCAGTCACGCCGCCGGCGGACAGGGTCTCGTCCTTGCGTCTGGCGGAACATTGAGCCTGACGGACAGCCAGGCCGTGGCGCGCACGGGCGACCTGGCACTCTCGGCCTCCTCCGGAGGACTGACACTCACGCGGGCGCCCCTCCTGGCCACCGATGGGACGATCAGCGTCACCGCGGGCGGCGGCCTTTCCGCCACCGGAGCCGCCATGCAGGCGGGTGGCGCCGTGGCTCTCTCCGCAGGCGGTGATCTAGGCCTGTCCAATGAGACGATCATGGCAGGGAGCGATGTGACGCTCTCGAGCGGCGGCTTCGCCGCCTTGGGCGGCACGACCATCACTGCTGGGTTGGATGCGCGCCAGACAAGCGGACTCGGCTTTGCCCTGTCCGGGAGCGTCCTGGAAGGCGGGCGTGACCTGGATATCCGAACGAATGGGACGGGGCTCGTATCGGGCGGTCGCGTCGCGGCCGGCAACATATTGAACCTTGTCGCCGAAGCCGGGCTGGCGCTGCGGAGCACGACTATCTCGGCGGAAACGCTTCTGGCCCGCTCTGCCGGTGGGGTGATCGAACTCGACGGGTTGACCGCCCAGCTTGGCGGGCGCGCTCTGTTCAGCGCGCCGGCTGGAATCGCCGCCGGAGCACCCAGCCAGATCTCGCCGCGCGGCAGCGCCCGCCCGCTGCTCGTCTTTGATTCACGGGCCACGGATGTCTCGGAAGCCTTCCAGCAGCGCTTCCTGACCTTGCAGCCGGACCGGCCAGGCGCATCGCCGGATATACAGCCGACGCAGGTTTCCAGTGTCCGCGGTCCCGGCAACCTGCCCGGGCCGCGCGCGGTGCCCGGAGGCACCGTGCGCCTGAACCTACAGGCAGGCTCCTCCCCGGTCTTCCTGCTGCTGGATGGTGGCTCCGCCTCCGGCACCCTCGATGCAGGGCGTCTCGGGGTCTCGGGCACCGGCGGCGAAGTATCGCTCCAGGGCACGCTCGGTGCCCTGGACGGCTCGGAAGCCGCGAGGCTGGGCAATATTTCGCTCCAACTCGATACCGGCGGCATCCAGCAGCCGGAAGCTCGTACGCGCTATCGCTTCAATCAGTGCGTACTTGGCTCCATCAACTGCACGGTGCTGACCGTCGTGCAGCCGATCACCAATCCCCTCGCACAGCTCGTCACGATCCGTCTGACCGCGCCGGCCCGGGATCCGGACGCCCTGCTGCCGAATGTGACGGAGGAGGATTACTGATGATGGGACGCTCCGGCCTCTTCGGCATGCTGGCGCTGCTCGGGGCCTGCACGGCCCCTCCTCCAGAAGCCTATGTGGCCGGGGGCGAGGGACGCGTCGTCCGTGGCGAGCCCGCAGGGAATGACGCGCATGGCGAGGCCTGCCTGGTGCAGCCGGGCCGGGCTCCGGCCGCGGACTCCACTCCCCGGCGGGTGCAGGAGGTGTTCTGCGGCGGCTGGACCCAACCCGCCGCGCGGGTGATCGAGCTGGGGCCGGGCGCCGGATCGCTCGACGCGCTGGCGAGCGGGGGCCTTTGGCGAAGCTGGATCGATCAACGCTTCGCCTGCGAGGCGCCGCAGCGCACGACGGTTGCCGGCGGACGGGAGGCACGGCTGCTCGCCTGCACCCGACGCTCTGGCGGCTGGCCGCATGTGGCGCTTGTCGTGGCGGGCCCCGATGGCCCTGTGCTGGCGGACGGGCTGTCCAGCACCATGCCGGTGATCGAGCGGCTGGCGACAGGCCAGGAGGCGCAGGCGGCGACCGGGGCCCGTTCCGCCGCGCTTGAGCTTGCTGTCGCCCGGCTCTCGGCCAGCGCCTTCAGCGGTAGCGATATCGGACAGTACGAATCGCTGATGGCGCTGGGCAGCGACCTGAACCGGATCGACAACTTCGCCGGGGCGGAGGAGGCCTATCGCGCCGCGCTCGTCATCCAGGAACGTACACTGGGCACCAATCACCCTGGCATCGTTGCGCCCCTCGTCCATCTTGCCCTCAACCTGTCAGCCCAGGGCCGTCGGGCGGAAGCTGAGGCGCTGTTCCGCCGGGCCGAGCCGCTGACGGCGCGTTCCCCGGACCGCACGGCGCTTCCAAGGCTGCTGCATTACCGCGGCCTGCATACGCTGAACCGGGCCGACCTGCCCGGCGCACTCGACCTGCTCCGGCAGGCTGATGCGGCCTATTCCGCCCTGCTGCCTTCCGGGCTGGCGCGTGGTGGGTCCGAGGCGGATCTCGGACTGGGCGTCGTCGCGGACCCGGCCTCCCAGACCGCCGTGCTGGGCTTGGCCGAGGTGCGCCGCATGCAGGGCGTGGTCCTCGCCCGCATGAAGCGGGGCCAGGAGGCCGAGCTCATGGCCGAGGAAAGCCGCGCCGTATTGCGGCGGGCCGGCTTCGGCAGCGGCGCCATGACGGATGGCCGGGCCCTTCGCGCGGAAAGCCGCATCCGTGGCGGGCGGTCCACCGCCCTGCTGGAGCGCGCGAGCGCACGCTTTTCCCGCGCTGCCCCCGGCGAGCGCCCCGAAGCCGTGACCCTCTTTCTGCTGGGCCGCAGCCATTGGCGAGATGGGAACCGCGCCGAAGCGCTAGCCGCCTTCCGGCACGGCGCGGGGATCCTGCGTGCCCGCCAGCTAAGCCTGCCGGTTGCGACCGTAATGCCCTATCTGGACGCCCTCTCGGCCGAGGCCGCGGCCAACCCCGACGACGCTAGCAGGCTGGCCGGCGAGATGTTCGGCGCGGCGCAACTCGCCCAGCCCAGCAACACGGCGCGCTTCGTCCAACAGGCCACGGCCCGCCTGGGTGCGTCTGGCGGCGATGCACGCGTGGCCGAGCCGCTGCGCCGGTTGCAGGATGCGGAGCGGGAGCTTCGCACGCTGCTGGCGGCGCGGGACGCGGCCACCGGGGCCGAGGCCGCGGCGCAGGATGCGCGGATCGCCGAGGTGCAGAAGCAGCGCGATGATGCGGCTCAGGAGGCTGCGGCGGCCGCTCCGGGCTTCCGCCAGCTTGCGCTGGCGGCGGTGGATGCCCCGGAGGTGCAGCGGGTCCTGGGCCCGGGCGAGGCGATGGTGACCACCACTCTCGGATCGGACCACGGCTATGTCTTCCTGCTGCGGCGCGACCGGGTTCTGGCCCGCCGGATCGTGCTGGGCGAGGACGAGATCGCAGCACTGGTCACCCGCATCCGAGATGGCGCCGCGCCCCGTTCGGGCGCGGACGGTCCGGGGCGCTTCGACACGGAAGCAGCCGCCTCTCTCTACGCCGCCCTGTTCAACGGGCTGGAACAGGGCCTCGAGGGATCCTCGCAGCTGATCGTCGCCCCGGATGGCGTGCTGCTGACCCTTCCTTTCGGGATGCTGCTGACCGGCCCGGCCGACCCGGCCTCCCTCGGCACTGCCCCCTGGCTGATCCGCCGCACGGCGATCGTGCATGTGCCGGGGCCACAGACCGTGACCTCGCTTCGCGCCGCCGCCGCGGGATCTTCCGCCCCTCGGCCATATCTCGGCTTCGGCGACGTGCTGCCGCCCAGCCAGGCCCAGCTCGCCCGCGCCTTTCCTGCCGATCGCTGCGGGCAGGATGCGCTGCTCGTGGCGAGCCTCGCCCGGCTTCCCTACACCCAGATGGAGGTGACAGTCGCGGCGGAGCAGATGAAGGCTGGTCCGGGCTCCATCCTGCTTGGTGCGGCCTTCACGGCCCAGGCGATCCGGCGGCAGCCGCTGGATCAGGCCCGTGTCATTCACCTGGCCACCCATGCCCTGCTGCCAACCGAACTGACCTGCCTGGACGAGCCAGCGATCATGGCGTCCCTGCCCGCCAGTGCGCAGGACGCACAGGCTGCCTTTCTAAAGGCGAGCGACATCCTGACTCTCAAGCTGGACGCCGATCTCGTGATCCTGTCGGCCTGCAATACCGGCGGGGCAAGCGGCTCCGGCGCCGGGGCTGGTGAGGCCCTGTCCGGCCTGGCGCGGGCCTTCTTCTATGCTGGCGCGCGGGGGCTGGTCGTCACGCATTGGGCGGTCGCCGACGCGGCGGCCTCATTGCTGGTCACGGACATGCTGCGGCGGCAACAGGGCGGGCAGTCGAGCGCGGAGGCGATCCGCGGGGCGCAGCTTCTGATGCTGCAGGAGGCTGGGCGAAGCCTGCCGGCCGAATTCGCCCATCCCTACTACTGGGCCCCCTTCGCCCTTGTCGGCGACGGACGGCGCGCATCCGGCGGGACAGTGCAGGCCTCATTGCCGTGAGAGAAGGTGGCGGGTTCGGTTCCTGCCCGCCGGCCACCATCCTTATTGGGCTGCGGCGGTTCCCAAGGATTCCAGTGCCAGCAGCTCCTGCAAGGTCTCGTTCACCGTGCAGCCCGAGGTATCGACCGTGAAGTCCGCCCGGGCGTAGAGGGCTTCGCGGCTCCGCAGGATCGCCCGAAGATCATCCATGGCCCGCTTGTTGTCGCGCATTGGCCGCGTGTCTCCCTGCTCGATAACGCGGCGCATATGCTCCTCCGGGCTCGCACGTAGCCAGATGGTGGTGCAGGTATCAGGAGCAGGCTGAAGGTGGCGGGATCGGCCACGATGCCGCCGCCGGTCGCTATCACCGCTGGCTGGTCCTCGCGGATCAGCCATTCCAGCGCGGCGCGCTCCGGCCGCCGGAACCCCTCCTGCCCGTGAACGGCGAAAAGATCGGACAGCTCCATCCGGCCTTCCCATTCCTCCTTCCGGTCAAGTTCCACGAAGCGGATGTCCAGCTTTTCGGCCCGCAGGCACCCGAGGGTGGACTTGCCCGCGCCGCGTAGCCCGATTAACGCGATGCGCTGAAGGCGCGACCGTGCCTCCGGGCGGCCGAAATGACGCAGCAGAAGATGCCGCGCCTCGGCCAGTCGCGCCTCCGGCAGCTGCGCCACCAGCTGGTTCAGCAACTGACGCTCCACGCTGCCTGCGTTTTGTAACGTCTCCGGAATATCGGGGCTGTGGCGCCTGACTCAGGCCGACAGTGTCCGCTCGGCTCTGGCCGCGAAGTCCGCATCGGGTCGTAGCAACTCCCGGATCCGCTCGGGCACGCGGATAGGGCGCATCTCCGGGCCGCTGACATCCGCCGTCGCGCAGATCATCTTGCCCTCGAAGGCCAGCCTCTCGCCGACGCGGCCCCGAACCGCGAAGGTGAGCGAACCGCCGCCCAGTCGGGCGAGGCGCACCTCCGTCTCCAGCAGGTCGCGCGGCGTCAGCGGGCTGCGGAAGTCGATCTCGACATGTACGAAAGGGGTGCCGATCGCCTGGTCCACATTCAGTTCGTAGAAGCCGGCTCCCAGCCGGTCGAGCAGAAAGGCCTCGATCGCATCCATAGCGAAGTCCAGAAAGCGCGCCGTGTAAGCTATCCGGGCGGGATCGGACTCACCCCATCTGACGCGCCGCGCATGGACGAAGGGAAATTTCCTGCCCTCAGTAGGTTTCGACATGCCAGCGACCCTGCTCCCGCATCTCCGCGCGGAGCGTGGGCCAGTCGAAACCACCCTGCGTGGCGATCTCCGTCAGCACAGCGTCCAGGCCGTCCTCCAGCCCGCGCAGGCCGCAGACATAGACATGGGTGCGGGGCCGCCGCAACAGCTCGGCCATCTCGGCGGCCCTGACGCGTAGGCGATCCTGCACATACTCCTTCGGCATGCCCGGTACTCGGCTGAAGACCAGCTCCTGCCGCAGTAGGCCGGCGGGCACCTTTTGCAGCGGGCCGAAGTAAGGCAGGTCCTCCGGCGTACGGGCACAGAAAAAAGAGATGCAGCCGGCCGCGCCCCTCGATACCCAGGCGCCGCCGGCGCTCGGTGAAGCCGCGGAAGGGGGCGGAACCGGTTCCCGTGCAGAACATCACGATGTCCGCATCCGGATCGTCCGGCATCAGGAAGGTCGCGCCAAGCGGGCCGACCACCTGCACCGTGTCACCCACCTTGAGGCCGCACATGTAGTTGGAGGCAAGGCCGTAGAAGATGCCGCTATCATGACGTGGCTCCGCCACGCGCTTGATCGTCAAGGCCAGGTTGTTAGCGCCGGGCTTCTCACCATCCCGTGCGCTGCTGATCGAGTACAGCCGCATGGCATGCGGCCGACCATCTGCATCTATTCCCGGTGGCACAATGCCGATGCTCTGCCCCTCCAGCACCGGAAAAGGACGCGTTCCGAAATCGAGGATGATGTGATGCACGTCCGAGCTGGTGCCAGACCTGGTCACACGGATATTGCCGGTCATCCGGGCCGAGGCGGGTGAAGCACGGTTAAACAGGTTCACCTTCGGCCTGGCGGCGGAGGCCGAAGCACGGGCCTTGCCGCCTGCGCCTCAATGCGCATCCGCGAAGAGGGCCGCGACCTCCGGGTCCAAATCCTCCGCATCCCCATCGGAGGACGCTGACTCAGGCGGGCGCCGCGGCAGCTCCTGCCAAGAAAACTGCTCCTCCAGCGAGAAGGGCCGGGAGACATGAAACCAGTTGTCGATGGCTCCGGTCGGACAAGGCGCGACGCAATCCATGCAGTGATTGCAGATCCCGGCACCGACGACATAGTTGTTGTGTTGTGGATGATGGCTCCCGCCGAGCAGGTCGCCTTGCAGGTATTGCAGCGGATGCAGATCTCAGGGTCAATCAGGTGCTGGTTCAGGGCCGTGCCACCCATTCGCTGCTGCATCAACCTGGGCCATCGCCATCACCACGCCGGAATGCCGGTGCCCACCAGCACCTCCGCCCGGTCCCGGCTGACCAGGCGGCTAACGTTCTGCACGGCCGCATCCGGATTGCTCTCGTCGTCGAGCAGAACAATCTCGACAGCACGGCCAGCCATCCGGCCTCCACGTTCCTAGTGATACATCTCGAACGCAGCAGCGATATTCTGACCCAGGGGGCGTAAGTGCCGGAGAAGGGCAGCATGAGACCCACCTTTAGCGGGGCCCCTGCGCGATAGCCCGACGAGCCAAGCCGCTGCCGGTCCGGCCGGCGGCGGCCGGAAGGCCGGCGAGTCTACGACGCCTGATGGGCACGGCGCGATCGCGCAGTGAACGTCTCCCCGAACGAACCCGGTCTTTGCTCGCCGGCTTCTGGTTCCAGGGCGGAACATCCCGGGATCGGCGAGGGCATGCAGAATGCTGCATGTTCCCTCGTGAATAGGCAGGATTTTGCATGCGCTTCCGCCGCCGTGACAGCGGTCTGAGCGCTGGCAGCTCCCGTCGCCGGGCTGCACTGGCGGCGACGACAGGCGTGGGCGGTCTGCAGGCATCGCGGAGCGGGGCGGTTGAGCCGCTTATGAAGCCGGCCCGGACTGTCTGCCCCCAAGGCGAACTCAGGCGCGCCAACCAGAGCCGCCACGACTTTTGCACCTCCCGGAAAATGCTGGTGGACGCCGCCGGCGCCTTTTGGGGGGGAGCCGCAGCGTGGTACGGTCAGACTGGTTGATTGGAGACAACCGCGGAACCAGAAGTCCCGGATGCGGACGAGAAGGCCGTACCGCCTCCCGGGGAACGCGCCCGCCCGCACGC
This sequence comes from Roseomonas chloroacetimidivorans, assembly GCF_049629625.1. Classification (NCBI taxonomy): domain Bacteria; kingdom Pseudomonadati; phylum Pseudomonadota; class Alphaproteobacteria; order Acetobacterales; family Roseomonadaceae; genus Roseomonas; species Roseomonas chloroacetimidivorans. Next base: position 24,363 of record NZ_JBNBZS010000016.1, read on the forward strand.
AGGCCCGGAAGCGCGACTGACAGGCCGGTAGGCGCTGGAGGGTGTCCTGACCTGATAGTCGTGCAGGCCGGCGCCGGGTGAGACATGAAGAACGGATTCGGTCGAGGAGATGCGGCTTATGGCAGATTTCGGCGAAGGTCCGGCCGTTCCGGCCGCGTTACGTCCGAAGCCGAGCGACTACGGCTATGACCTCGATCAGGCGCTATCCGCCATTGTAGCCCTGCGCGCCCGAATTCCGGACGACGCGTTCACGGCCGGAACCCTCGGGACGGAGCGGGTCGGGAATGCGGTCTTAATCCGCGCGGATGGCCTCTTCCTCACGATCGGCTACCTGATCACGGAGGCGGAGGAGGTTTGGCTGACGACGGCCGAGGGGCGTGTCCTGCCGGGCCATGTGGTCGGCTACGACCAGGTCACGGGCTTCGGGCTTGTCCAGGCCCTCGGGCGGGTCGGCGTGCCGCCTCTGGCACTCGGCGCCGCCAGCCATGCACCGGTCGGCGACCGGATCGTGTTCGCCGGGGCGGGAGGGCTGGCGGGTTCGCTGGCTGGGCGGATTGTCGCCCGCCAGGAATTTGCAGGCTATTGGGAATACCTGCTGGACGCGGCGATTTTTACGGCGCCCGCCCATCCGCGTTGGAGCGGCGGCGCCGTCATCAGTCAGGAGGGAACTCTCATCGGAATTGGGTCGCTGCAGATGGGGCATGATCCGGGCGATGGACGCACCAGAATGCTCAATATGAGCGTTCCGATCGATCTTCTGAAGCCAATCCTGCACGAGATATTGACGCTGGGGCGACCGGATCGCCCGCCGCGACCCTGGCTTGGGGTGACCGCCAGTTCGGATGAAGGCCATGTTCTGTTGTTGGGGGTAACCAAAAATGGGCCGGCAGCGAGGGGCGGGCTGCGGCGGGGAGACATTATCCTGGCGGTCGGACAGCAGCCCGTCGCCGATCTGGCCAGCTTCTTCCGCGGGCTCTGGTCGCTGGGCCCAGCGGGGGTGGACGTACCTCTGGTCGTCGATCGCGAAGGGGACCGGTTCGAGGTCAGCATCACCTCTGGTGACCGTCAGCGCTTCCTGAAATCCGCACCTCTGCATTAGCGCCAGGAAAACTGTCCGACTGCCCGCTGCCTAGGATGCCAGCGGCGTGTTGCCCAGGATGACCCAGGTGCCATCGCCCGCCGACCGGTCCTTGCGGTTGGTCGATCTTGCTCCGGCATCCCATCCTTGGGGCACGTCGTGCTGTCTGCGTGTCAATCCTGGCCTGACCCAATGCTGACGGACAGCCTCAAACCTTGGGCCGAAAACTTTTTTTCTGTCGCGCAGGCCAGTGTGACTTCGGATCGACCGCGACGCTTACTCCCGGCTTTGGGGACCGGCCCGACATAAGTCGGCCGGTCCCCACCGAAGTACGGCGCCTCGCGGCTTTTAGACGAACCAGATATGGTCCGCGTGGAACTCGGACTTAACCGTATCCACTATGGTCAGCTGGTCGGACCCGAGCGTGATGACGGTGTTCTGACCAACCGTCTTTGCATGGGCCATAACGTCCGAAAAGTCCTTGAACATAGTGCTGCTGAAAACAAGGACGTCGTGATTCGTCCCACTTCCCTCGGCGTAGAAGTCCTGGATCTTATCGCTGCCGAATCCTTGCTTGAAGATGAACTGGTCATTCCCAGCACCACCACTCAAGAGGTCGTTTCCGGCTCCTCCGGTGATCTTATCATGGCCCGCACCTCCGCTGATGGTGTCGTTGCCACCCTTGCCGTCGATGGTGTCGTTGCCGCCAAGGCCGGAGATCTTCTCGCCTTTGGAGGTGCCATTCAGGCTGTTGCTGTTATTATTGCCCAGAATATCGGGGCCAGCGGTGGTGGTCGGCGCAGGCGTAGGAGCGGGCGTCTGAGTTGGCGTCGGGGTGGGTGCCGGCGCGGGGGTTACGGCGGGACTCGTCACGGGATCCGCCGCGCCCGATCCCGACATCCACTGGTCGAGATTCGGGCTCGCGGGCGCGGAGGTGGCCGCAGCAAAGCTGTTCGTGCCGGTCGTGGCCGCTTCGAACTGGGAGTAGGTATGCGCGGCGTCACCCCAGTTGAAATGCCCGTCAGTGCCGTAGAACTTGTTGTTATTCCAGCTGCTGCCGCCGCTGACATAGGCAGCGTTGTTGATATTGCTCTCCCCGCCGTTTCCGCCGTTGCCCGACGCATTCACGATGATGTTGTCGTGAATCTTCTCATTCCGAATGAGGTATGCACCGCGGTCACCGGAGCCACGATCTTCCTCGATCAGGCTGATTCCGTTCCCGGCATTCGTCGAGTCGACATAGTTTCCGTATACTTCGACATTCGGCGAATTATGGACCTGGATCTGCCCGCCCCAAAGCCAGACGGGGTTGCCCTGAGTGCCACCACCAATGCTGTTGTAGCCGTTTCCAATGACGGTGTTGTTCTTGATGACCGCGTCGTAGCTGATCTCGTGACTGATGCCGGCGAGGGCGTTGCCAACCACCAGATTGCCGTCATAGGTCGTGTTGTAATTGTTGATATCGGTCCAGAGACCATTCCCAGCGTTATCGTGCGAGTAGTTCCCCTTCACCAGGAGGTTCGTCGTCTCGGTGAATTTGGTGCCACCGCCCTCCCAGCTCATGTCGATACCGGACCAGTAACCGTTGCGGGCCAGTTCGTTGCCCTGGACGACAATGTTGGCGCCGCCGCCGTCCAGCCCCATCTCACCATTGTCATGGACGTAGTTGCCGATGATCTTGCCATTGGTACCGACATTGGCACCGACGCCGTAGATCAGGCGGATCTCATTATTCTGGATCGTCCACCCCTCGCCGCTGCCGCCGTCGACGGCAGAATACTGAGCAGGGGTGCTGTACTTTTCGATGGTCAGCCCGCTGATCGTCACGTTGTCCGCGGAACCGTTGAAGGCCACTGCGCTCTGCCCCGTCTCGACCTTATGGCCGGTCGGGTCGCTGCCGAGATAGATCTTGTCGGCCTTGTAGTCGAAGTAGAACGAGCCTTCCGTCAGCTTCGACAGCGCATCGACAGGCTTCAGGGGCTTGTCGTCGAAGAAGACCGTTTCCGGATACCCCCCGCGCTGGGCGCCCGTGGCGGTATGGTCCGTCAGGTTACGGACACCCTCCTGCGTCTGGCCGCTGATCACCCAGGCGGAGCCGGACTTGGTGAAGGAGGTGATCAACTCCGATCCGTTCAGCACGGCTCCCGGAGCACCCAGGAACGCATCGCCGTCCTTTGGCTGGATTGACACCTCGCGGTGGATTCCTGGGGCAAACCAGAAGGTCGATCCGGCGGGGGCGTTGTTGACGATCTGCTGGTAGTTCGCGCCGATGTTGAGCTCTATCGCGCCAGCGGGCTTCTGCCCGGCTACAACTCCGTAAGTAGGCAATTAGTATAACCTCTTCTCGATATAGAAACACATATTTTCAGATAGTTGTCTGATGGACGCCCTCGGTTCATGTCATAGGTTAATCTGAAATTATTGCAAGCGAGAGTCGTAATTCCTATTCGATGTACTTAGGAAAGTTCAATATTTTAGACGATATAAAAATAAATGTGCAATTTCCGGATTCGTGTTACTTTTTCCGCCAGAAATTCCTCACTGCGTGCTCAGTCTCCTATCTGATTCGGTTGTCGCCCGGTCCGATCGAGCGGCGTGGTAGTGCGGGAAGGCGCGAAACGCTGGCGATGGTCTTTTCCTACCGCTCGCGCTGGCGTAGTCGCCCGGCATGGATGCGGCTGTACGGACCGAGGTCGGGAAGGCGATCAATGATGTGGAGGCATCTCTCCTTCAGGTGGCGCCGGCAGGCCCGGGTATCTCGGTCCGCCAGCATCCGCCCGCCCTGCCCGTTGGGCCTGCAGGATGTCGGCGGATCGCTCAGATGAGGCGAGGTCGGAGACGGCCTCCGTGCAATCCGGCTCTTACAGGATCAACAGCTCTGTTCTGTCACGGCGCTGATCCCATGCTCCGCGCCATCTGCTGCTGCAGCGCCATCGCCCCCGCGCAAAACGGATGAGCCGGCGCCCCGTGACCTTGTTCCCCAAAGCTGACCGTTGCGCGGCAAGCCTCGACTGTGCCCGGGTGAAATGTCCTTGACGAGCACGCAGCAAGGCGTCGGGATCAGCCATCCCGCGACGGGTCCCGCTGCCTCCGGAAGCACGGCCGGGGGCGCGCTGGCTGCGATGGGGGCCCGGATCCGGCGCGGGCTGCCCAGCCTGCCGATGGGCTGGGCACAGGTCTTCCGGACGCTCCTCGCCTTTTCCACGGCGCTCTACCTCGCCTATGCCCTGCAGCTCGAAAGCCCCTCCTCGGCGGGAATGACCGTCCTGATCGTGGCCGGAACCTCACGCGGCGCGGTGCTGTCCAAGAGTCTCTATCGCGCGCTTGGCACGGCAGTGGGCGCGGCCGTCTCCGTTGTCATGATTGCCTGGTTCGCCCAGGCACCCTGGCTCTTTCTTCTCAGCTTTGCCCTTTGGCTGGGCTTCTGCACCTATCTCGCTTCGCTCCTGCGCTATTTCCGCAGCTACGGCGCGGTGCTTTCAGGCTACACCATCGTGATGGTTGGCCTGGCGGCCGTGCAGGATCCCGCGAACGTCTTTCATGTGGCGACCAGCCGTATCGCGGTGGTCAGCCTGGGCGTCTTCGTCACCGCGCTTGTCTTCCTGCTGACCGATCCCGGGCCACGGGCCCGGCAGGTCTTCGCAGCCGTCACGCGCCTGATTGCGGCCGTGGGCGGGCTGACCCGGCACGCCCTCGCGCAGGACGATGTGGCCGAACTGCGCGCCACGCGCAGCAAGGTTGCCGGCGAGCTGACTGCGCTGGACCAGATGGTTGAATTCGTCTCCGTCGAGGATACCGGCTTCAACCGGCACGCCGACGGAATCCGCCTCGCCGTCGCGGAGCTCTTCGCCATGCTGACGGCCGGGCAGCGAACGGGCCGGCTGCTCGCTGACCCGGCACTGGCCCATGACCCGCGTGTTCCTGCGATGCGGGAGCGGCTGACGAATCTCGCTACCCGGATGTCAGCCCTCGTCCCCGATGCGCCCTTCGACGACCTGCACCGCGACGTCCGCGCCGCGCAGGCCGACGCAGCCCAGGCCACCACCGAATGCCACGACCTTCCCGTCCTCACTGCGCTGGAGAGAGCCGACGCCATGCTGCGCCAGATGGTGCGGATCCTGGACGTGCTGGCGGATCTGCGCGACGACCGGCCGCGCACCCCGGCGCTGCGCCTGCGGGTCTACGCCAATCCTGTCACCGCCCTGCGTAACGGGACGCGCGCCGCGCTCGCTGTCTTTCTCGGCGGTGCCTTCTGGCTGATCAGCGGCTGGTCCGCTGGGCCCGGCGTGCTCGCGTTGCTCGGCCCGATGTGCGCGCTGCTGGCCACCACGGAAAGCGCGGCCGCCGCGAGCATTGGCTTTTTCAAGGGGGTGTGCCTGGCGATCCCTACCGGTCTGGTCGTGGGCTATGCCGTGCTGCCGCTGATGAACAGCTTCCCGCTGCTGCTACTGAGCATCCTGCTCTTCCTGGTTTTCGGCATCCTCCTCAGTCAGCGCCCAGCAACGGCGGGGATCGGCACGTCGTTCCAGATCTTCTTTATGGCCACCGTCGCACCTGGCAATCCGATGACCTATAATCTGGCCGGCGCGTTGGATGGCGCCTTCGCCAATCTGATCGGAGGGGTCTGCGGCGTGTTGGCCTTCCGCGTCCTGCTGCCGCCAGATCCCGTGGCGGAGGCGCGGGTGCTGCAGCGCTCCCTGGTCCGCGCCGTGCAGCGTCTTGCGGACGGGCCACTAATGCCCTGGTTGGTCTGGGAGCATCTGCAGCATCAAAAACTTGTGCGACTGTCCCGACGTGTGACTGCCATTGCCCCGGCGCTGCGCGCTGAGGCCGTAAGCGATGGCGGCGCCGCGGTCCTGATCGGCCGGGCGGTGATCCGGGCGCGCCTCATCGCCGCAAGGCCGGATATGCCGCCCGCCGGGTCGGCTATCGTGTCGCGCTTTCTTGCTGCGCTCCGCCGCCTGCGCGAGGCGCCGGATACCGTCGCGGACGAGGCGCGGCGCGGCGCCACGGAGCTGGCAGCTTTGGAAGGCGCCAACGCCACCGTGTTCCACGCCGCGGCCATGCTGCATGAGATTGCCGCCATCCTTGCCGAGCGGACACGCTTCTTTGTGCGCGGCCATGACTGGCTGGTGCAGGGGTCGGTCCCTACGCTGGCCGCGGAGGCGCGGTGATGCTGTCCGAAGTCAGTATCGCCGGGGTCTACTTGGCACCCATCGTCGTTGAGGGACTGCTGGGTCTGCTGATCTTCCTGGCCTGCCGTTTTGTCCTGGGACGCCTCGGCCTGATCCACCGCCTCTGGCATCCGGCGCTTTTCGAGGTGGCGCTTTTCGTGTCGATCGTGTCCCTGCTCGTCCTGCTCCGGTAGAACCCTTATGCGCTTTATCAGACCCGCCCTTCGAGTCCTGGCCACCCTTGTGGCGGTGGGCGTCGCCGCTGCGCTGGCGGTGATGCTCTGGCAGTCCTACATGCTGGCGCCTTGGACCCGGGACGGTCGCGTCCAGGCGCAGGTGGTCAATGTAGCCCCTGAGGTGGCAGGCACAGTGATCGAGGTTGCCGTCCGGGATGGCCAATTCGTGCATCGCGATGACGTGCTCTTCCGGATTGATCCGGTCCGCTTCCAACTGGCGCTCGCCCAGGCGCAGGCGGCGGTCGACAGGGCCCATAACGAGTTCGCCTTCGCCCAATCGGAAGCCAGGCGGCAGCAGCAGCTGCGTGTCTATGCGTCCGAGGAGGCGCGGGAGCGAGCCGAGAACACTGCGAATGTCGCGGCCTCGACGCTTGAGCAGGCGCGGGCCGAGCTGGAGGTGGCGAAGCTCAACCTGGCGCGTTCCACCGTGCTGGCGCCAGCTAATGGCTACGTGACCCATCTGCGCCTGCGCGCCGGTACCTATGTCTCCGCCGGGCAGCCGCAGGTGGCGGTTGTGGACTCCGACTCCTTCTGGATTGAAGGCTATTTCGAGGAAACCAAGCTGCATGCGCTGAAGCCCGGCGAGCCCGCCCGGATCAGGCTGATGGGCTATAACACCCCCTTCGCCGGACGAGTGGAAAGCGTCACGCGCGGCATCAGCGACCCGAACGACGTCGCCAGCAACCGGGGGCTGCCCTCGGTAAACCCAGTTTTCACCTGGGTGCGCCTGGCGCAGCGCATTCCCGTGCGCATCGCCATCAATGAGCTTCCCCCCGACGTGACGCTTGTGGTTGGGATGACGGCCTCAATCGCAATCGGACCGGAAGCGGAGCGCGGCGCGGGGCTCGGCGGATATGTTCGGGACTGGTTGCGCGACCGGTTGTAGGCGCCCGCTGATCGCTGGCGGCTCAGGGCTGAAGCCCTACCCCCTGGGATTCGTCAGGCCGCCAGTGCCGGGCGGAACCGAAGGCCCGGGCCGGGGCGTAAAGCTTCTTCAGTCCTCCGCCCGGCCGGGGTTCCGAGGTCAGGCCACCTTCGGGGAGGGCGCGGCGTTCGCGACGAGTTTCAGCATGTTTTCGCAGAAGGCCGGCAAATCCTTCGGATTGCGCGAAGTCACAAAATTGCCGTCCACCACGCAGCTTTCGTCTACCCAGGTGGCGCCGGCGTTGCGCAGATCGGTCTTCAGAGAGGGATAGGAGGTCATCTTCCGGCCCTTCACCGCGCCCGCCTCCACCAGCGACCAGGGGCCATGGCAGATGGCGGCGATCGGTTTTCCGGCCTCGACGAAGCCCCTCACAAAGGCCACGGCCTTCTCGTCCTGCCGTAGCTTGTCCGGATTGGTGGTTCCACCCGGCAGGACGAGCGCATCGAACTGCTCGGGCCGCGCTGCAGCAACCTCCAGATCCACCCTGATCTTCTCAGAGGGATTTACGTCCCCGTCCATGGCCTGGATCTCGCCCCCTTTCAGCGACACGACCCTGACCTCCGCTCCGGCCTGTTGCAAAGCCCTCATCGGTTCGGTCAGCTCAACCCGCTCGACCCCGTCCGTTGCCAGGATCGCAACCTTGCGGCCCTTCACATCAGCCATGTGAACCTCATCTCCGTCGGAATTCGGAAGCCCGGCCCTGTCCCGGCTCCTCCGGCAAGGCTAAACGGCCAGCGCAGCGCAGGGTTCATCAGGCCTGGCGCATGAGTGCCGAGCGGCAGGCGCGCAGCATTTGCCCGGATTGGGATCAGAGGCCGAACGGGTAGGTATCCTCGGCGCCGTTCTGCTGTTCCGTGCGCAGTGGCGTGACAGCCGTGGTCTCGTCGAACCAGACATAGGCATCGAACTGGCCGGGAAGGCTGCACTCGGTGTAATGGCTCCAGCGCTCCGTATCCGGCCGGTAGATCACCCCGATGAAGCGCTCCAGCCGGTCTCGCATCAACTCCTGGCGCAGTTGGTCATGCACACCTTCGCGCAGGTCGAGCAGGAAGCGAGCAACTCCGCTATCATGAGCCAGCCGCTCATAGCTGTCGGGGCGGGAGGGGTTCACGCGCTTGACCTCCATCGGCTCATCCCAGTCATCGGCGCAGGCGACGGTACCCGTGTGGGTGCCGAAGCCGATCAGCGCCGCCTGGACGCCGAAACGCTCACGGCAGAGCTGACCGATGTTAAGCTCATCGCGCTCCCGGCCCATATCGGTATGGGTCGCGTCGCCGATATGGGAGTTATGTGCCCAGACCACCGCCTTCGCCTGAGGCCCCTTGGCCTGCAGCAGAGAGCAGAGCGTCTCGAACATATGTGTGTCGCGCAGGTTCCAGCTCTTGGCGCCGCTGTAGAACATTGCGCGGTAATAAGCCTCGGCGTTCTTCACGAGCCGAGCGCTTGCCTCAGCATCGAGGAAACCCTCGCCGTCGCCGCTGACATACTCGACCCTTCGGTCCAGCAGTTCGCGCAGCGTCTTAACCGCCCCTTCCTCGCAAGGGGCGTAGCCTCGGGACAGCGCCATACGGCCATAGGTCTGCGGCTCATCCATCCATGGCATCAGGCAGCCATAGCGCTCCCGCGCGACTGCAGCCGCCTCAGGGTCCACGCGGTCGAGATAGCCGAGCACCGCCTCGATGGAGGCCGAAAGGTTGTACAGGTCAAGGCCGTAGAAGCCCGCCCGGTTCTCTGGCGCCCGATCCGCGTTCCAGCGTCGAAGCCAGCCGATCAAGGAAGCTACGTCCGTGTTGCGCCACATCCATGCGGGGAAACGCGCGAAGGGCGGCTCCGCGTCGGGTGATGCCGGGCGGCCGCGTATATGGCGGTCCACCACTGCGGCGTCCGGCCAGTCGGCCTCCACGGCGACGATGTTGAAGCCGTGCCGCTCGATCAGCCGCCGGGTGATTGCGGCGCGGGCGCGGTAGAACTCTGACGTGCCGTGGCTGCATTCGCCCAGCAACACCACGCGCCGATCTGCGAAGCGGTCGAACGCCGTGCCAAACGCCGGGTCGTCAAAATCGGGCAGTGGCTCGGCGGCGGCCCGGATCAGCTCGGGTAGGGTTGAGTTCTGGCTCGTGTCGGACATTGGGCGCTTTCCGCTTCTCTTTCTAAATCGGTCATGATGGATCCGTGGGCGCGATCAGGTCGCGCCCATGGCGCGTTCCAGATGCGTGCCCCGCCCTACGCGAGCAGAGAGGCCACACGGCCGCGCCCCCCTTGCAATTCACCTCCGGCCGGGCACTAGGCCGGCCGGCGTGCTGCTGCCGTGCCAGCGGCCGTGATGGACGAACGGCTGCCACCGAAATGCCCGACCACACAGTTCACCAGCGCCGCGAGTTCGGGACCGGCATAGGCTGCACCGAAGGCGGGCATGAAGACATCTCCTTTGTTCGTCCTCAGATCGCTCGCATCACTGAGCACCTGGAGGAGGATCGTGGCCAGAGAGGCCGTAGCTACATCGGGGTAGGTCGAGATCTAACCACGCATTCTGGATGTCCCCGCCGGCTGGGCTCCGTTCGACGGCCTCCCGTGGTCACCTGGCGCGCGCCGACTGATGTCACCAGAAGAATGCGGAAACGCGCAGGTTTCCTATCCAGTTGCACCTTGCGTGCGCCGCATTGGGCAACACCGCGGCCGAGCTTGTTGCCGGGCAGGACGATGGCATCCCACAATACCCAAAGAAGGGACATGTCGGACGGAACCTCAACTTCGTGAGCTGTCCCATTCACCATGGAGAAGACCACGATGACCCCGCGGCCGACCCGTTTTATGCCGCGGTCTGTCGCCATCTGCCGCTCTGGCTCAGACGCCGCGCCACGTGTGATGAGGATTCCCAGAGCAGGTAGGTGAATAACGATCTTTATGAAATGACCTTTGGTAGCGAGGGCACGGCCAGGTGCCGCGCCCTTCCCAAGGAGGATGCGGCCCGATACCACGGCATCATCGGAAACTTGGCGGAGCGTGCGGCATGAGGCCTGGGGTTGCGTTCATCGGAACGGGTGGCACGATTGCGTCCCAGGGCGCGGGTCCCCTGGATACGACAAATTACGGCTCGTCCGGCAAGCCGATCCTGAACGCGTCCGAGATCGTTGCGCGGTTTCCGGAAGTGGCCGAGGTGGCGGAGGTTTTGCCCGTTCCTTTTAGCGCTGTGCCCAGCCCGGAGATCCATTTCCCGACCTGGAAGGCGCTCGTCCGCCTTTGCGATCATTTGGTGGCGGAGCAGCCGGATCTCGCCGGCATCGTCATTGGGCACGGGACCGCGACACTGGAGGAAACGGCCTACGTGCTTCACCTCGCGGTGAAGGTACCCATTCCCGTCGTGCTTGTTGGGGCCCAGCGCCCCTCCTCCTCGCTCTCCACCGATGCCGGGCTGAACCTGGTGAATGCCATCCGCGTGGCCGCCGATCCTGCGTCTCGAGGACTTGGCGTGCTGGTGGTGCTGAATGACGAGATCCAGGCCGCGCGTGAGGTGACGAAGACCTCCACCGGCCGGATGCAGACCTTTCGCACCCCTGATTTTGGCGTGCTGGGACAGGCAGACGGCGACAGCGTTAACTATTACCGCCGCCCGCTGCGCCGGGCCGCGCCGGAGACAGAATTCGACTTGCGAGAGTTAGACGCTCTTCCGCGAGTAGACATCGCCTATGCTTATGCGGGTTCGGATGGAACGGCCGTGCGGGCCTTTCTCGCTGCCGGGGCCAGGGGGATCATTTCCGCCGGCTTCGCACCCGGCTTCTGTGGGCCAGGCGATCTGGGTCCGCTGCGCGAGGCAGTGGCCCAGGGAACTGTGGTGATGCAGGCCACGAGGGCGGGTTCCGGCCGCGTGTTCCCAACCGGCAAGCTGAAGGAATACGGCTTTCTGACAGCCGATAATCTCACGCCCCAAAAGGCCCGCATCCTCCTCTCGCTGGCGCTTACAGTGACGCAAGACCCTGCGGAGATCGAGCGTATCTTCGCCACCTACTGAGGTGTCTGCTGGGTGGCCCGGAACGCCGCCGCCCGGCAGCCGCTGGTTCGTTCACGTCCTTCGGATCGCAGGCATCGGCGATTGACGAGATCGCGCCAATGGTCCTACGACTCTGCGCATTGGATCGATCCAATACGAAGCGTCACGGAACGACGGGCTTGAAGGCCCGCTGGGCGGGGAATGTCATGGGTAAGTTGCGCAGCCAGGCGTGGTTTGACGACTCGCATGACCCGGACATGACGGCGCTTTACCTGGAACGCTATCTCAATTTCGGCCTGACCCGAGCCGAGTTGCAGTCTGGCCGCCCGATCATCGGCATCGCTCAAACCGGCAGCGACCTTGCTCCCTGCAACCGCCACCATCTGGTTCTGGCTGAACGGGTGAAAGCCGGGATCCGGGATGCCGGCGGTATCCCAATGGAGTTCCCGGTTCATCCGATCCAGGAGACGGGCAAGCGCCCGACGGCCGCGCTGGATCGCAACCTGGCCTATCTCGGCTTGGTCGAGGTGCTGTTCGGCTATCCGCTCGACGGGGTCGTGCTGACGACGGGTTGCGACAAGACCACGCCGGCCTGCCTGATGGCGGCCGCGACCGTGAACATCCCGGCTATCGTGCTCTCAGGCGGTCCGATGCTGGACGGGCATCACAAGGGCCGCCTCGCCGGGTCAGGCACCATCATCTGGGAGGCGCGACAGCGCCTTGCCACCGGGGAGATCGGCTACGAGGAGTTCATGGACATGGCCGCGGCCTCGGCGCCCAGCGTTGGCCATTGCAACACCATGGGCACTGCTCTTTCCATGAATTCGCTGGCGGAAGCGCTGGGCATGAGCCTTCCTACCTGCGCCTCCATCCCCGCGCCTTATCGCGAGCGGGGCCAGATGGCCTTCCGCACCGGCCTGCGTATCGTGGACATGGTGCGCGAGGATCTGACGCCACGCGCGGTGATGACGAAGGAGGCTTTTGAGAACGCGATCGTGGTGGCTTCGGCCCTTGGCGCCTCCACAAACTGCCCGCCGCATCTGATTGCCATCGCCCGGCATGCGGGGGTGGAGCTGTCGCTGGACGACTGGCAGCGCGTGGGCCATGCGGTGCCGATGCTGGTGAATTGCCAGCCGGCCGGTGCTTATCTTGGCGAAGCCTTCCACCGCGCGGGCGGCGTGCCCGCCGTGATGAAGGAACTTTTGGATGCCGGGCTACTGCATGGCGGGGCGCGCAGCGTCACGGGCCGTACTGTGGCGGAAGAGCTGGAAGGCGCCGTGGCACAGGACCGCGACGTCATTCGCCCCTTCGCCGCGCCACTGATGCCCGAGGCTGGCATGCTGGTGCTGCGGGGCAATCTTTTCGACTCAGGGGTGATGAAGACCAGCGTCATCTCGCCGGAGTTCCGTACCCGCTATCTCTCCAACCCCCGGGACCCGGACGCCTTCGAGGGACGCGCAATCGTCTTCGAGGGGCCGGAGGATTACCACGCCCGGATCAACGACCCGGCTCTGGCAATCGACGAGTACTGCATCCTGTTCATCCGCAATTGCGGCCCCGTCGGCTATCCTGGCTCGGCAGAGGTGGTGAACATGCAGCCGCCGGACGCGCTGATCCGCCGCGGCATCACCTCCCTCCCCTGCATCGGCGACGGACGGCAGAGCGGCACCTCGGCAAGCCCCTCTATCCTCAATGCCTCGCCGGAGGCCGCCATAGGTGGCAATCTTGCGATCCTCCGCACCGGAGACCGCGTGCGGGTGGACCTGCGCGCGCGCCGCGTGGACCTGTTGGCGAGCGAGGAAGAAATCGCCGCCCGCCGTGCAGCGTTGTCGCCCGTCACGCTGCGGAACCAGACACCCTGGCAGGCGCTCTACCGGCAGACGGTAGGCCAGCTTTCCGATGGCGCTTGCATCGAGAGCGCCCTTCCCTACCAGGACCTCGCCCATACCGCTGGCCTGCCGCGCCATTCGCACTAGGATGGACGGCACCCCCTCCCCGAGCGGCCGGCTGACCCTGCGCGAGGTTGCGGCGCGAGCGGGCGTTTCGCGCGCCACTGTCTCTCTCGTCCTGCGCGAAAGCCCACTTGTCGCAGCCGAGACGCGGGAACGGGTGCGCGTTGCCGTCCACGAACTGGGTTACACCTATCATCGCGGGGCAGCGATGATGCGGGCCAGCCGCAGCCACACCATCGGTCTGATCGTCACCGACATCACCAATCCCTTTTTCGGCGAGATGGCGGTGGGGGTGGACGCCGCGATGGATGAGGCCGGCTATGTCTCCTTCCTTGTCAGCACGGATGAGGATCTGGGCCGGCAGGAGCGCTTCCTGCGCCGCATGCGCGAGCAGGGTGTGGATGGCGTGGTGCTCTGCCCCGCCGTGGGCACGCCGCCCGAACTGATACGCCGCCTGCACGAATGGCGCGTGCCCTGCGTGCAGGCCCTGCGCCGGGTGGGGAATGAAGCGCCGGGCGACCACGCCGCGGCCGACAACCGCCTTGGCCTGGAGCAGGTGGTCGAACACCTTTTGCATCTCGGCCATCAGCGTATCGTTTATCTGGGCGACAATCTCGGAAGTTCCGTCTCACGGGATCGGCGCGAGGGCTTCAACGCCGCAATGCGCCGCCGCGGGCTGGACACCGGCCCCATGATCAAGGTGCCCGTGTCGCGCCAAGCCGGGGCCGAAGCCATGGGAGCCCTGCTGGACGGCGCAACGCCGCCGACGGCCGTCGTGTGCTTCAATGATGTGGTCGCCTTCGGTGCGATGCTGGGGCTTGAGCGGCGCGGCCTGCGGGCCGGGCGCGACATGGCCGTAACCGGCGTGGATGACCTGCCGGAGTCCGCGCAGTGCGAGCCGGGCCTGACCACTGTCTCCACCCTGCCACGCCAGGTCGGCGTGGAGGCCGGGCGGCTTCTGCTGCGCCGCATTGCCGAGCCGGAGCGCACACCAGAGCAGGTGACCCTTCCAACACGCCTGATGGTGCGCGGCTCTTGCGGTGCGTCACGAGGCGCCGGTGTCGCCGGATTGACCGTGGGGCACGCGGTGCCATGAGGCGGGACTCTAACCACGTCGCCTGCCTGGGCGAGTGCATGATCGAGTTGCGCGAGCGGCCGGACGGGCTTCTGGCACGCGGTTTTGGCGGGGATACGCTGAACACCGCTGTCTATCTGGCGCGGCTCGGGGTTGCGGTGGAGTATGTCACCGCGCTGGGCGACGACCCACATAGCGACGAGATGCTAGCTTCCTGGAAGACGGAGGGGGTGGGTACTCGCCATGTGGCGCGGGTGCCCGACGCAGTGCCCGGTCTCTACCTTATCCAGACTGATGCGCGTGGTGAGCGCCGTTTCTCCTACTGGAGAGACAGCGCGCCGGTGCGCCGCCTATTCGAGCTGCCGGAGACGCCGCTGATCAAGGCGGCGCTGGCGAGGGCCGGGATCCTCTATCTTTCCGGCATCACGCTTTCCTTGTTCCGCCCGCCAGAGGCGCGGGAACAGCTTTTCGGTGCACTGGAAGCGGCCCGCGCCGCCGGCGCCCGCATCGTTTTCGACAGCAACTTCCGCCCGCGCGGCTGGCCGGATCCGGAGGAGGCACGCAGGGCCTTCCATCGGGCCATGGCGCTTAGCCACACCGTGCTGGCGGGCGTGGAGGACTTCGCCCTGCTGGAAGGCGAGACCACGCCCGAGGCGTTGGTCGTGCGGCTGCGCGAGGCCGGGTTGCAGGAAGCAGTGGTGAAGCGGGCCGAGCCCGGCTGCATCGTACTCTGCGGTGATCGGCAAACCGATGTCCCACCGCCTGAAGCGGTGAAGCCGGTGGATACCACCGCGGCCGGAGACAGCTTCGCCGCTGCCTATCTCGCCGCTCGCTTGGCGGGAAAGCCACCCGAG
Organism: Roseomonas chloroacetimidivorans; assembly: GCF_049629625.1. NCBI lineage: Bacteria > Pseudomonadati > Pseudomonadota > Alphaproteobacteria > Acetobacterales > Roseomonadaceae > Roseomonas > Roseomonas chloroacetimidivorans. The sequence goes on from NZ_JBNBZS010000016.1 coordinate 39,645, forward strand.
GCGGCGGCACTTGCCGGGCACCGGCTGGCCGGCGTCGTGATCCGCTATCCCGGCGCGATCATCCCACGCGATGCGATGGCGCCCGGCATCATCGACAGCCCATCGGAGGTTTCATGACCACTACCCCCTCCCCGGCCGAGATGCTGCGCGCGGCGCGGATCGTGCCGGTACTGACGATCCGCGACGCTGCGATAGCGGTGCCGCTCGCACGCGCGCTGGTGGCCGGGGGCCTTCCGCTGTTGGAGATCACCTTGCGCACCGATGCCGGGGTGCGGGCAGCTGAGGCGATCATGGCCGAGGTGCCGGAGGCCGTGGTCGGGCTGGGCACGGTGGTAACGCGGCGCGACCTGGACCTCGCCCTCCGTATCGGCGCTACCTTCGCCTTCTCTCCCGGAGCGACGCCGGAGCTGTTGGATGCGGCGGCGGAGGCAGGTTTTCCTTTCGTGCCCGGTATTGCCACGGCGTCGGAACTGATGGCTGCGATGGCGCGCGGCTTCTCCGCCGTCAAACTCTTCCCGGCAGCGCAGATCGGGGGGATTGGCGCTCTTAAGGCACTTGGCGCGCCTTTCCCGGAGGCGCAGTTCTGCCCCACAGGTGGCATCGCGGAGAAGGAGGCGCCCGATTATCTGGCTCTGCCCAATGTGGTGGCAGTGGGTGGCTCCTGGCTCGCCCCAGCCGATGAGGTGGCAGCGGGGGACTGGAAGGCCATAGAGGCCCGCGCACGACGTTCCCTGGCCGCAGTCTCCGGGAGGAACGCCTGATGCTGGAAACCTGGCGCTGGTTCGGCCCGGACGATCCTGTGACGCTCGCCCATGTGCGGCAGACCGGCGCCGCCGGTGTAGTCACGGCACTCCACCACCTTAACCAGGGTCGCGCCTGGCCGGAGGAGGAGGTGGCGAAGCGTAAGGCGATGATCGAGGCAGCCGGGCTGACCTGGTCGGTGGTCGAAAGCATCGCCGTGTCCGAGGACATCAAGACACGCACGGGCAACTTCCGCGCGCGGATCGACGACTACAAACGGTCCGTCCGCGCCGTGGCCCGGGCAGGCGTGAGGACCATCTGCTACAACTTCATGGCGGTGACGGACTGGACGCGGACGGACCTGAACTGGCCGCTGCCGCATGGTGGCACGGCGCTCCGCTTTGACTGGACGGATTTCGCTGCCTACGACCTCTTCGTGCTGCGCCGCCCGGGCGCGGAGGCCGACCATCCGCCCGTGCGGCGCGCCGCGGCCGAGGCGCGCTTCCGGGGCATGTCAGAAAGCGAGATCAGCAGGCTGGAGCGCGTGCTGATCGACTGGCTGCCGGCGCGGGAGTTTGTCTATGACCGTGCGGGCCTCCAGCGCATGCTCGACCTCTACCGGGCTGTTGGCACTGATGGCGTGCGCGCCAACCTCATCGAGTTTGTGCGTGAGATAGCGCCCGTTGCTGTTGAGGAAGGAGCGCGGCTCTGCATCCACCCGGATGATCCGGCCTTCCCGATTTTCGGCTTGCCCCGCGTGATGTCCACGGCTGCCGATGCGCGTGCGCTGCTTGAAGCCGTGCCGGATCCGGCCAACGGCCTTACCCTTTGCACCGGCGCCTTCGGCAGCAACCCGGATAACGATCTACCAGCCATGGCGGCCGAATTCGGACCACGCATTCACTTCGCGCATCTGCGGAACGTGACGATCGAGGATGACGGCTCTTTTCATGAGGCGGACCATCTGGACGGGAACACTGACATGGTTGCGGTCGTCGCCGCGCTGATGCGGGAGGAGGACCGGCGCCGGTCCGAAGGACGCGAGGATGCAGTCATTCCCATGCGGCCCGACCACGGCCATTTGCTGATTGATGACATCGGGAAGGCCGTAAACCCCGGCTATTCCTGCATCGGTCGCCTGAAAGGCCTGGCTGAGTTGCGCGGGGTGATGCGCGCCGTGCGTGCCTTCCGCGATGGAGCGTTGAACTAAACTGGCCGGGTGCTGGCTTGAAGACGAGACGTCCGTTCCGGGGCCGATCATGCCGCGAAGTCCAAGAGGGCCCGGCACCGGCTGGAGCGTCGTAGCAGCGACAACAGTTCTGGGAGATCCAAGAGATGACATTCGAAAGGAACGGAGGCCTGCTGGTCTCCCGGCGCGGGGCAATGGCGGGGGCACTCGGCGTCACGCTTGCCAGCCCCTTCGTCGCCCGCGCCCAGCAGGCTTGGCCAAACCGACCGGTCACCTTGGTGGTGGGCTTCCCGCCGGGCGGCCAAACCGATTTCGCGGCACGCATTCTCCAGCAAGGGCTCTCCTCCGCTCTGGGGCAGCCAGTGGTGATCGATAACCGCGGCGGCGCTGGTGGAAATCTCGGCACGGATTACGTGCTGCGCGCCCGGCCGGACGGCTACACCCTGCTGGTCGGGAATGCCAACCCGCTGACCATCAACCCGCACACCTTCCAGGGCATGACCATCGACCCGCTGCGGCTGACAGCCATCGGGATGATGTTGCAGTCCTCGCTGATTCTCTGCGTCCACCCCTCCGTGCCCGCGAAGTCACCGATGGAGTTCGCGGCCTGGGCGCGGGAGGCTAATAGCGGCAGGGGCATCAACTATGGCTCCGGCAGCGCGGGCAGCCTCACCCATGTCGCGATGGAGCTGTTCAAGAACAGCATCGGAAATCCGCCGATGGAGCATGTTCCCTATCGCGGTAGCGGTCCCGCCCTGCAGGATTTCATCGTCAACCGCTTCAGCGCAATGTTCGACGGCGCCTCGGTCATGGCGCCCTTTATCCGGGCCAACCAAATCCGCCCCATGCTTACGACGGGCCAGGAGCGGATTCCCGCCTTCCCCGACATCCCGACCGCAACGGAGCTGGGGCTGAAGGATTTCGTCTTCAACGCCTGGATCGGCCTGTTCGGCCCGCCCGGCCTGCCCGCCGAGGTCGTCCAGCGTGCGAACGCCGCCATCAACCAAGCGGTGCAGGATCCGACGGTGCGCGAGCGGATCACCAGCCAAGGCGACGAGCCGGGAGGCGGCACGGCAGAGCAGCTGCACGCCATCCTGCATCGTGACCACGCCCGCTGGGGCCAGGTGGTAAGGGCGAACAACATCCGCGCTGACGCCTGAGAAGCGGACGGAGCCGGGGGCATTGCCGCGCCCTCGGCTATGTCACCGCCGATCGGCGTAGGAAGCTCCATCGTTCCGGCCTTGTTTGCGCCTGGCCATCTCTCCCTTAGGATACGGCCGATTAACGAATACCAAGCTCGGGAGAGAAAACATCCATGCGAAGGAGGATGATCCTCGGGGCACTGGCCGCGCCGGCAGTCCTGCATCCGGCAGCGATCCGCGCCCAGGGGCAGCGGAGTTATGCGACCCGCCCAGTGCGGATCATCGTCGGCGTTGCGCCCGGCATCGGCACGATTGACCTGACGGCCCGGGCAGCAGCCGATCCGATGGCCGAGGCACTTGGCCAGCCGGTGGTGGTGGAGAACCGCCCGGGGGCGGGCGGAATTATAGCGGCCGAGGCCGCGGCGCGCTCCCCGGCGGATGGGCACACCCTCTTTCTTGGAGGGGCGGATGCGGTGGTCCATGCTTTCTTACTCGCGGACCGACAACCGCTCGACCCCTTCAAGGATTTCACGCCGGTATCCCGCGCCACCCGTGACCACTGGATGGTGGTGGCCACTCCGTCGCTCGGCGTGAACACCCTGGCGGAGCTTGCGCAGGTTGGAAAGCAGCGGGCGGGCGAACTCAACTATGCCTCCTTCGGCGTGGGGACCGTGTTCCACCTGATCGGCGCGCGCCTGGCTCAGCGCATGGGCTTTGAAGCCGTGCATGTTCCCTACCGCGGCGACTACACCTCGGACCTGCTGGCGGGCCGCATTGCCTATCTCGTGCAGCCCACGGCGCTGCTATTGCCGCATGTCCAGGCCGGTAAGCTGAAGGCGCTGGCCGTGATGTCGCCGGAACGCCTGCCGCAGGTGCCTGACGTGCCCACCATCGCGGAGGCTGGCTTTCCTGACCTCACCTTCAACATGGGCATTATCCTCTGGGCCCCCGGCGGCACCCCGCCTGGAATCATCTCGCAGGTCAATGCGGCCTATGACCGCGCGGCGTACACCCCTTCCGTGCGAAACCGCCTGGCGGACATGTCGCTGGAGACAGTGGGTGGAAGCACGCAGGAAGCCGCCGAGTACACCCGCTGGTTTGTGTCATTTGTTGATGACCTGCGCGCGAAAGTGTTGGGCTCCGCGCGCTGAGGCCTGCCGCCTAGATCGGAATCAGGTGCCGGCCGCCATCGCGACCGGCCCGGGCGCCCTGCCCAGTCCCGTCTCGCCGTAGAGCCAGTTCACCGCGTCGTACCATTGCTCCTGCGACTTCGCAGACATGATGCTGTTCCGCAGCGCGGCATGAGCGCCGGCAGGATGGTAGATGTGGTCGCCCACAGCGCGCGATTGAATCTGCACCCGCGCAGTGCGCAGTAGCCGGCGCCGGCAATAGGCTTCCAGGGCTGCCTCGGCGTCGGATCGGGCCGCCATCTCCTGGGCAAGGCAAACTCCGTCCTCCATCGCCATGCAGGCACCCTGGGCCAGATATTGCAGCGTGGGATGCGCCGCATCGCCCAGCAGCGCCACTCGGCCATCCACCCAGCGCTCCACAGGGTCACGGTCGCACAGCACCCAGAGCTTCCAGTCGCGCCCGTGGCGGATGATGCTCTGCGCCCGCGGATGGACGTGGCGGAAGCCGGCCATCACCTCCTCCTCCTCCACCGGCTGGCCGGCGACGGGCTCTGGCGCGTCATTGTGGTAGGTGACGACCAGGTTGAACTGCTTCCAGCCTGAAAGCGGGTAGTGGACGATGTGGCATTTCGGGCCGGCCCATAGGGTCGCCGCGTTCCACCGTAGATCCTCCGGCATTTGCTCAGTCGGAATGACGGAGCGGTAGGTGGTATGGCCGGTCACGCGCGGTGGACCATCGCCGACCACCCGCTGCCGGATGCGCGACCAGAGTCCGTCCGCCCCAATCAATATGGAGCCCTTGATGGACTCGCCAGAGCGCAGCTGTGCCGTCACGGTCGCGCCATCCTGCTCATAGCCCACGACCATGCAGCCCGTGCGAAGCGTGATGCGCGGCTGCGACTGGCATGCGCGTACAAAGACGCCGTGCAGGTCGCCCCGGTGCACCACGGCATAGGGATTGCCGAAGCGGCGACGAAAAGGTTCGGTCAGGTCGATGCTCGCGATATCTTCGGCGGTCAGGGCGTCCATCAGGCGCAGCCGGTCCACATAGACCGCCATGGCGCGCGCCGTGTCGCCGATCCCCAGATGATCGAAGGCCTCGAAGGCGTTGGGGCCGAGTTGGATTCCGGCTCCGATTTCCGCCAACACAGGTGCGCGCTCCAGCACCACCACCTCGAAGCCGGCACGAGCCAGGCCCAGAGCGGCTGCCAGCCCGCCGATGCCGCCCCCGGCGACGAGAATGGGCCTTTCCTGACGCATGGTTATCCTCCCCGGCCCCTTTCCCTGGCGCAGGCATGGACCCTGCGATAGCGTCCGGGCCCTACGGGCGCCGGGAAATGGGAGACCTGTTTCGTTCACGCCGAGCCATGGCGCCCACAGCCGGTATGCGTGAATTGACGATATACAGGTACTCCGTATACGGTCAATTTAAGAGCAGGAGGAAGCAATGGCATCCGACATCCAGGACCAGACGGACCGGGAAGCGGCACGCAAGGCTTTCTACGAGCGGATTGGCCACCAGAACATGACTCCGCTCTGGCTCTCGCTGGCGGAGCTGGTTACGCCGGAGCCGCGGAGCCCCTGCCGGCCGGCGAGCTGGCGCTTCGACAAGATCCGCGCGGCCATGATGGAAGCCGGCGGCCTGATCACGGCAAAGGAAGCCGAGCGCCGCGTGCTTGTGCTCGAGAATCCCGGGTTGCGCGGGCAGTCCCGCATCACAACGGATCTCTATGCCGGCGTGCAACTCGTGCTGCCTGGCGAGGTCGCCCCGGCGCACCGCCACACCCAAACGGCCTTGCGCTTCGTACTCGAGGGAAGCGGCGCCTACACCGCCGTAGACGGCGAACGCACGATCATGGAAGAGGGCGACTTCATCATCACGCCCCCCATGACCTGGCATGACCATGGCAATGAGAGTGATCGGCCCATCTTCTGGCTCGACGGGCTCGACATTCCCTTGGTGCAATTTCTTGACGCCTCCTTCGCCGAGCACCTGGGCGAAGATGAGCAACCGATCTCTCGTCCTGTCGGGGATAGCGATGCGCGCTTCGGCGCCAACCTTCTGCCGGTGGATCACAGAGCAACGGGTGCCAGCTCTCCTGTCTTCAATTACCCTTACAGCCGAACGCGGGAGGCGCTGGAGCGCATGCGCCGCGCTGAAGCCTGGGATCCCTGCCACGGGTTGAAGATGCGCTATACCAACCCTGTCACCGGCGGCCATGCCATGGCGACCATGGGCAGTTTCATTCAGCTTCTGCCCAAAGGCTTCTCCTCTTCCGCTTACCGCTCGACGGATGCGACCGTCTTCGTGCCAATCGAGGGGCGCGGCCGCAGCTTCATTGGCGACGACTTCGCCGTGGATTGGGGCAAGCGCGATATTTTCGTCGTGCCTTCCTGGAAGAAGGTCCGGCATGAGGCGGCAGAGGACAGCGTGTTGTTCTCCTTCTCCGACCGGCCGATCCAGGAAGCGCTACACTTGTTCCGCGAGGATCGCGGCAACGCCTGAACAAGGGCGGCAAACGGCTGGAGATACAAGCGCGAACCCGCCGCGCCGCGGCCCAGGATGCAAGGCTGACGGACCCGGCTGAGCTTGATTGACGTCGCATATTCGAACGGGCGGGCAGCGGTCCCGGTACCAAGGGGAAGGTGAGCTGATGACAAGTGCGCGCGTGCTGACCGAGCCGAGCCGGGAAACCGAGGTGTTCGGAGAGTACGACGTGGTCGTGCTTGGCGGGGGTATGGCCGGTATCGCGGCAGCCACGGCAGCGGCCCGGGCGGGGGCCTCGACCCTCGTGATCGAACGCTATGGCTTCTTCGGCGGCATGGGAACGGCGGCCGGGGTGACCAATTTCTGCGGCCTGCATGCGAATGTGCATGGGGAGATTCAGCAGGTTGTGCATGGCGTCACCGACGACCTGCTGGGCCGTATCGACCGTCTGGGCGGGCTACGGGCGCCGCATGACGTGTTCGGCAAGACCTGGGCACAGGCCTATGATACCGCTTCCTTCAAGATCGCTGCCGACGATCTCGTCGCGGCTTCAGGCGCCCACATCCTGTTTCATGCCGTGGCCGCTGGCGTGGTGATGAGCGATGAGCGGAAGGTTTCGGCGCTGCTGGTCGAGACGCGGTCGGGACGGCGTGCCGTGCTGGGGCGCGTCTTTATCGACGCGTCCGGTGATGCCGACCTGGCTGTCTGGGCTGGAGCGCCCTGGGAGCTGGGGGATGGCCAGGGTGGAATGCTCTACCCCTCGACCATGTTTCGGCTCAATGCTGTGGCACCGGGTGCGGCCGAGGCGCGGGCCTGGGAAGGCATCCCTGCCCTCATGGCTGCGGCCGAGCGGGAAGAGGGCATGCGCTTTCCGCGCAAAACGCCGATCATCCGCCCGCAGAAGAACTCCATCGAGTGGCGTGCGAACGTTACCCAGGTCACCAACCCCGATGGCAGCGCGGTGGATGGCACGGATGCGGCCCAGCTGAGCTATGGTGAGATCGAGGGCCGCCGTCAGATCCGCGACAGCTTCGCCTTCCTCCGCGCGCGCGTTCCGGCCTTCCGTGACTCCTACATCGTCGACATTCCGCCGCAGCTCGGGCTACGCGAGACCCGCCGGGTTCTCTGCGACGCCATGATGACCGAGGAAGACGTGCTGGATTGCGCCAGCTTCGATGATTCAATCGGCGTGAATGGCTGGCCCATTGAAGCGCATGTGGCGGGGGATGTGCTGTTCAAATGGCAGGACATCCCGGCGTCCCGGGGCTTTAACCACCTGCCCTATCGCATGCTGCTGCCCCAGGGGCTGGACAATGTGCTTGTCGCGGGCCGCTGCGCCGGTATGACGCATATGGGACAGTCTGCTGCGCGCGTTTCCGGCGCCTGCCTGGTGATGGGCGAGGCCGCCGGCACCGCGGCGGCTATGGCCGCCCGGGGCAGCGGAAATAGCCGGGATGTGGCTATCCTCTCCCTGCAGCGGAGCCTGGCCGAGAGGGGCGTCTTTCTCGGCTGAGGCTTTGCCGGAACTTAAATGGGACCGGGCGAGATCCCGGGGAGGGAGGAGAACAGGATGGACCGTCACGACCCGCTGGCTCTGGGCCGGCGTTCCCTGCTGGCCGGCGTCGCTGCCGCGGCGGTTGCGCCGGCTGTGCAGGCCGCGGAGGAGAGCTGGCCGACGCGCCCCGTGCGCATGGTCGTGCCCTTTCCGCCGGGAAGCACGCCCGATACCGCCGCGCGTGCACTGGTGCCACGCTTTTCCGAGGTCTTCGGTCAACCCTTCGTCGTTGACAACCGTGCCGGGGCCGGGGGCAATGTCGGCACCGATGCCGTCGCCAAGGCGCGAGACGGGCATACGATCGGGGTGAGCATCAACGGCCCGCTTGTCACGGCGCCGGCGCTCTATCGCCACCTCCCCTACGACCCCGCCACCGATCTCGCCTATCTCTCGCAGCTTGTGCAGGGCGCGCAGTTGCTGGTGGTGCACCCCTCCGTGCCTGCACAGGACCTCGCGGGGCTGGTCACGCATGCGAAGGCCAATCCGGCCGCATTGACCTTCGGGTCGGTTGGGCCCGGCTCGGCCGGGCATCTGGCGATGGAGGAGATCAAGGCGCGGCTCGGCATCGACCTGTTGCACGTGCCCTATCGGGGCTTCCCGGAGGCGACGCTCGATCTTGTGGCGGGGCGCATTCAGGCCATGATCATCATCGCCGCCGGCATCTTGCCCCAGGTGAACGAGGGCAAGGTCCGCGCCCTGGCCGTGACCGCGAACGCCCGTCTGCCACGCCTGCCTTCCGTGCCGACCCTCGCTGAGGCGGGGCTGCCGGACGCGTCGAGCTATGCCTGGATCGGGTTGGTGGCACCGGCCGCGACACCGCCGACGGTCGCCCAGCGATTGGCTGAGGAGGCGCGCGCCGCGCTCGCCGAGCCGCGCGTGCGGGGCGTGCTGGAAAATGCTGGTTTCGAGGTTGTCGCCTCCGAACCTCGGGCCTTCGCCAGCTTCGTCGCCAGCGAACGAGCCCGCTGGAACGGTCTGATTCGCCGGCTTGGCATCACCGCGGAGGGATGAGGCCGCTACAGGTTCTGCGCCGTGACGGTCAGGCCCATGGATACACCGCCCTCCCGTGCCGCGGGCCAAACCGTTCCGGCCACGGCAAGCCGTCGTTGAATGTCAAAGCCGCTTGGCCTCAGTGTCGCTAGACCTGCCACCACCACTTGCGTGCCTCGCGCCAGACCTCGCCCCGGTCTGCTCCGATGTCGCGCAGCATGCGCGCATCCATCTCAATAAGGTAGCGGCGTTGGCGGCGCCGTTGCAGCAGACGGCGCAGGCGGAGGCAGCACGCAGCGGCGGCTTGACGTAGACGCCGGAGGATAAACGCCGTGACGACGGGCACGGCGAACCCGGTAGAGCGTTCCGACATGCCGGGACAATGCGCACTACCCTGGCAGCCCGGCAGAGCACAGTGAGCCCCGTACAGGCAAAACTGCATCGCCTGGTCGCCAGCACAGTCGTGGGAGCCGGGACTGAGGCGAGCGGAGTCTGGGCTCACCAGCAGGCGCGTACTGTGCCGTCATGCCGCCGATACAGTTGTGCGGTACGCCGCCACGCCTCGCCTTGCTCCACCCGGGCCACGGCCCGATGCTTCTTCCGGCACGTATCGCAGGGAGGCGTCGCCGATGGTTCAGAGCCCCGTTCCAGCCACCTCGGCCACGCCCGTCCTGCGCCTTATTCTCGGCGGAAATGCACGCCTGAGCATTGAGATCGACCGCCAGGCGCCACTTCCACTGGCCGACCAGATTGCTGAACGACTCGCTGTGTTGATCCGGTCAGGCAGCCTCACCCAGGGCACGAAGCTTCCCTCCATCCGCACGCTGGCCCGGCGCACCGGTATCAGCGTGCACAGCGTGCTCGAAGCCTATGCGCGCCTCGCTGCCATGGGGCTGGCCGTCTCCCGCGCCGGTTCCGGCGTCTATGTGATCCGCCCCGCCACCCTGCCCCCGCCGGCGCGCCTCCCACAACCCGACCCCACCGTGCCGGAGGGCGTCGCCATGGCCATGCTGGAATCGCGGGAGGATGTCCTCTGTCCCGGCAGCGGCGTGCTACCCGAGGCCTGGACCGAAGGATCCTGGCAAGGCGGCGTTCTCTCCCGCTTCCATCGTCACTTGCCCGCCCATCTGCCGCGTGTGGCACCGCCACAGGGCGGGGCCGCGATCCGCCAGCATGTGTGCCAGCGCCTTGCCATGCGCGGCATCACCCTGCCGCCGGAATGCGTGCTGATGACGGCAGGTGGGTCCCAGGCCCTGCAGCTGGTGGTGCAGACCTTCCTCTCCCCTGGCGACACGGTGCTGGTGGAGGACCCGGGCTATTTCATGCTGTTTCCGATGCTGGCCCAGCGGGGTGTGCGCATGGTTCCGGTGCCGCGCCTGCCCGAAGGCCCCTGTCTGGATGCTGTGGAGGCCGCCTGCCGCACCGGAGCGCCGAAAGCCTTCTTTCTTCAGCCCGTGCTGCACAACCCCACGGGTTGGACTGCGTCTCCGGCCAGCCTTCATCGCCTGCTCCGGATCGCCGAGCGCTACCACCTGCTGCTCGTCGAGGACGATGTCTATGGCGACCTGCACGCGGGCGAGCCGGTCCGCCTCATGCAGCTCGACGGCGGCGCCTCCGTGGTCCACGTCGCGAGCTTTACCAAGTTGATCGGCCAGGGAACGCGGATCGGCTTTCTCGCCGCTTCGCCTGAGCGCACGCAGGCGCTGCTGCGGACCAAGATCACCACCGCTCTCACCGGATCCGGGATGGAAGAGCTGCTCATGCTGGAAATGCTCTCGTCCGGTCAGTACCGCCGCCATGTGGAGACGCTGCGCGCACGTCTTTCCGCGGCGCGCAGTCTGGTGATGGAGCGCTTGCGGCAACTCGGATTCACGATCTCCGGTGGGGAAGATGGGCTCTTTATCTGGGCCGAGGCACCTCCTGGTGCCCCTGGGGGCTTGGTGATTGCCGCTCGCGACCGCGGCATGGTGCTGGCCGACGGCACACTTTTTCGACCCGGACGGCAGCCAAGCCGGCATTTCCGCTTCAACGCCGGCCGCAGCACGGACCCGCGTATCGCCGAGCTTCTGCGCGAGTTGTTGCAGGAAGCACGGCCATGATGTCGGGCCCGCACCGGAACGCCCTGCTCTCGGTGGTCGCAGGCGGTGCCATCGTGAGCGCGGCCATGGGAGCACGACAGAGCTTCGGCCTTTACCTGGGCCCTCTGGCAACGGAATACGGCCATTCCCTGGGGCTGATCGCCTTCGCTATCGCGATGCACAACCTGGTCTGGGGCGTCGCCCAGCCCTTCGCGGGCGCGGCGGCGGACCGTTACGGGCCTGCCCCTGTCGTTGCGATCGGCGCTGCCTTTTTTGCATGCGGCCTGTGCGTCACCGCCCTCGCCTCCACGGGCACGGCGCTGGTGTTCGGCATGGGCCTGCTCGTCGGGATCGGTGTCAGCTGCACCACTTTCGGCGTCGTGATGGCTGCGCTCGGTCGCGCTGTGCCGCCTGAGCGGCGCAGCATGGCCATGGGCCTGGCCAGCGCGGGCGGCTCGCTCGGGCAGGCGCTGCTCGTCCCCTTTGCCCAAGGTATCGCCCAGCTTTCCGGCACCGCAGCTTCCCTCTTTGCCCTCGCGGCATGCCTGCTCGCTGTGGCACCTGTCGGCTTACTACTCGGCGGCTCGGCCCGGGCCGCTGCTGAGGAGGAGCCGTCCGTGCCGGTCCGTGAGGCCGTGGCGCAGGCACTGCGTAACCGCGGATACTGCCTCCTCACCCTTGGGTTCTCCACCTGCGGGTTTCAGCTTGCCTTCATCGCGACGCATCTGCCGGCTTACCTGACGCTCTGCGCCATGCCGCCCGGCGCGGGTGCCATGGCGCTGGCCCTGATCGGCCTTTTCAACATGATCGGCAGTTGGGCCTGCGGTTGGCTCGGCGGGCGATTCCCGCAGCAGCAGGTGCTCGGCTGGCTTTACCTCCTTCGCGGCGTGGTGATCCTCGCCTTCCTTCTCGCACCGAAAAACGAGTTATGGCTCTTCGCCTTCGCGGCGCTGATGGGGTTGATGTGGCTCGGCACGGTCCCGCTTACAGGCGGGCTGGTGGCCAAGGTGTTTGGTACGCGGCATCTGGGCACGCTTTTCGGGCTATGCTTCCTCAGCCACCAGATCGGCTCGTTTCTCGGCTCCTGGTCCGGCGGCATCGTCTTCGATCTCACGGGGTCCTACGGCCTGGTCTGGACGGCGACCGCGATCGCCGGCTTCGTCGCCGCTGCGCTGCATTTCCCGATCGACTCCACCCCGGCCGCCACCGCCCCACGTATCGGGGCCGCGCTGCGCGCGTAATGGGCACCCTGCCTTTCGGCGGGCCTGGATCGCCGTGCCGCCGAAGCCGGCGCCGCCTGGACAGGTGCAGAAACGTTGATGGGTCACCCTAATACGTGGCGAACGGGTCTATGCCGGCGCGTAGGCTCTTCCCCGGGGATTGCTCCCCGGTGGCCGCGGGGAGGCATCCTGGCCGCCCACCTGGATCGTCCGGCGCTGAGGGGGTAGAATGGGCCTATCTTGAACAGCTTTCGCTTCCTGCACGCCGCCGACCTGCATCTGGACAGCCCTCTGCGTGGCCTGGGCGCGGATGCCCCGGCCGCGCGCATTCGGCAGGCCACGCGCGACGCGCTGGGCAACCTGATCGACCTTGCCATCGCTCAAAAGGTCGACTTCGTTGTCGTTGCAGGCGACCTCTATGACGGGGACTGGCCCGATTTCCGTACGGGCCAGGCGCTGGTTGCCGCGCTGGCGCGTCTCACCCGCGCGGGCATCCGGGTCGTGGCGATCCGCGGCAACCACGACGCCGAAAGCGTGCTGACCCGCTCCCTCCGCCTTCCTGATGGCGCGACGCTGTTGCGCGCTGACCGACCGGATACGGTGGACTGGCCAGAGCTTGGCGTCATCCTGCACGGCCAGAGTTTCGAGACACGCGACGTCCAGCAGAACCTTGCCCAGGCCTATCCCAGGCCGGCGCCGAACCGCTTCAACATCGGCCTGCTGCACACGGCCGCTACCGGGCGGCCGGGCCATGCTTCCTATGCCCCCTGCACGGTCGAGCAACTGGCCTCTCATGGCTATGACTACTGGGCGCTCGGCCATATCCACGCGCGCGAGGAGGTGCTGCGGGACCCCTGGATCGTGTTTCCCGGCAACCTTCAGGGCCGCCATGTCAACGAGGGTGGGGCGAAGGGCGCCAGCCTTGTCACCGTGCGGCATGGCCGGGTGGCGAGCGTCGAGCACCGTCCGCTGGACGTGGTGCGCTGGAACCGCGTGATCGTGGACTGCGATGGCGCTGCCGACGAGGAAGCGGTGCTGGAGCGTTGCCGTCGCGCCATCGGAGCCGCAATGGATGCCGCGGACGGGCGGCTCCTGGCCATGCGCCTTCGGCTGGAAGGTCCCTGCCCCGCTCATCTTGCCCTGGCACGCGATCCTGCCGCGCTGCGCCAGAAACTCCTCGCCGCCGGGCTGGAGGTCGCGGAGGCCGACGCCTTCTGGCTGGAGGACGTACGCCTCGCTACCCGCCCGATGCTGGACCTTGATTCGCTTCGGGCGCGGGACGATGCGGTGGGGCGGCTGGTGCGCATGATCGAGACACTGACAGAGCAGCCGGAAGCTGCGGCGGGTCCGGCCGCCGCGGCGAAGAGCTACGCCGCCGCCTTGCTGGACCGCGGCGCGGGCGGGCTGCGGCAAGCGCTCGGCCCCGATCACGCGGCAGTGAGGGCAGCCGAGGGTCATCTTTCTCCGGAGCTGCTGCAGCGGGCCCGTGACCTGTTGCTGGCCCGCCTGGCCCAGAGCTGAGGCGCCGCGCCTTGCGCCTGACCGGCCTGACCCTGAAGCGCTACGGCCCCTTCGCGGACACCAGCCTCTCCTTCAATCCGGAGTCGGGGCGCATCAATCTCATCCTCGCCCCCAATGGCGCCGGCAAATCCGTGCTGCGCCATGCCTTCGGTGAGTTGCTTTTCGGCATCGGCGGGCAGACGCCCATGGGCTTCCGCCATGGCTATGCCGGCATGCAGCTTTCAGCCACGGGCCTGGCGCCAGACGGCACGCCGATCAGCTTCACGCGGCGCAAGGGCATCAAGAACACGCTGTCGGGCGAGGACGATGCGCCGCTGGAGCAGGCCTGGCTGGACCGGCTGCTCGGCCGGGCGGATGGCAGGCTGCTCTCCCAGCTTTTTGCGCTGGACACGGAGCGACTGCGCCAGGGCGGGCGGGAATTGCTGCAATCTGGCGGCGTCCTGGCCGATGCGTTGCTGGCGGCTGCGGGCGGGCTGCGCGAGGCATCCGCGCTGCGGCGCAGCCTGGAGGAAGAGCGCGACAAGCTGGCGCCGCTCCGCAAGACCGCCACTCGGCCATTCTACCTTGCCCTGGAGCGCTGGTCGGACAGCCGGCGGAAGAAGAACCAAAGCCTCGTCCGGCCGCAGGAATGGAGCGCACGGGAGGCGACGTTGCGCGAGGCCGAGGCGGCGCGCGATGCCAGCAATCGCGCAGCGGTGGAGGCGGGGGAGCAGCTTCGCCGGCTTGAGCGCATCCGCCGGGTGCGGCCGTTGCTGGCCCGCCACGCGGCCGCGACATCCTGGCTTGAGGGCCATCCCGAGGCGCCGAGGCTTCCCGCATACTTGGCTGACCGTCTGCCGGAAGCTCGCGCCACACTGGCCCGCGCGGCACATAGCCTGGACACCTCACGTGCCGTTCTGGCCCGGCTGGACTCCGAAATCGCGGCCATTGCCACGGATGACGCCCTTCTGGACCGCATCGAGGAGGTCGAAGTCCTGACGGGCATGGCGGCCCTTGCCGCCCAGGCCTCAGCCGGCCTACCGGAAACGGAGGCCGCAATAGCTGCTGCGCGGGAGCGCATCGCGGCGCAACTCACGGCCCTCGGCCGCCCGGATGCGGCCAATCCCGTTGATCTGGTGCCGCCCCCTGCCCTGCTTGCACAGCTGCGCCGGCTGATCGCCGAGAGAGCCGCGCAGGACGCCACGTTTCTTAGCCTACCGCGCCGACTGGCCGAGCAGCGGGCCCGGCTGGGTGAAGAAGAGGCGGCGCTCGCTGCCCTCGCCCCGCCCGGCGATGCGCAACGGCTTGAGGAGCTGCTCGCGGAGATCCGGCGTGGGGGCGATCCTGCTCGCAACCTGGCCGCCGCCCGGCGGGGCGTTCTGGAAGCCGAGGCGCGCCTTTCTACGGCTCTGGCCCGGCTGCCTGCAGCGCTTCGTGATCCCGCGGTGTTGGCGGCATCTGCGCCCGCAGACCTGGCTGCTCTGGAGCGCCTGGTGGGCGCTCGCGACGCCGCGCGCCTTGCCCTGGAACGGCAGACGGAGGAGAGCCAGCGCGCGGAAGCGGCGCTTGCCGCGGCCCGGCGCGAACAAGCGGCCCTGGAGGCCAGTGGCACCCCGCCATCGCGCGAGGCGCTGGCAGAAGCGCGGGCCCGGCGCGAGGCGGGCTGGAACCTCATTTTCCTCCGCCTGACCGGCGCCACACCGGAACCGAACGCGGAGCGGGCCTATGGCGGCGAACGGCCCCTGCCTCTGGCCTATGCCGATGCCGTCACTGCTGCCGACAGGCTGGCCGATGCCCGGTGGATGGATGCGGAAAGGACCACGCAGGCAGAGCGGCTGGTCCGGGTGCTGGTCGAGCGGGGCGCAGAACTCGCAGCGGCACGGGCGGCGCGGGACGCGGCGCGCCGGATGCTGGCGGAGGCGGGAATGGCCTGGGCCAATGCCATCCGGCCAATCGGGTTGGAGGAGGAGGCAGGGCTGGCCGAGGTGCAGCGGGCCCTTTCGGCACGGGAGGCTGGGCTGGCCGCGCAGCAAGCACTGGCCGTGGCCAAAGCGACGCTCGAAGAGTTACAGGCTTGGCAGGACAGCGCGGCGGCGCGGCTGGCCCAGGCCCTGGCTGAGCCCGCTTCAGCCGATCTACCGCTTTTGCTCGACCGGGCTGAGGAGCGTCTGCGGCGACAGCGTGCGGTGGAGAGCGACAGGCGCGCCAGCGAGGCCGCCTTGGAAGCCGCGCGCGAGGCCCTTCGGGGCATCGAGCAGGAGCAGGCCGAGGCCGCCGGGCGACAGGCGCGCTGGGCCGCCGATTGGGCAGCGGCGCTCGAACGGCTCGACGAGCCCGCCGATACGCCCCCGGCCGTGCTGGAGGACAGGCTGGACGCCTATGAGCGCCTAGCTGAGGCCCTGCGGGAGGCAACCGGGCTCGAGGCACAGGCTGCGGGCTGGCGAAACACTCTGGACCGGTTCCGGTCCGGCTACGCCTCGCTCTGCGAGGCGCTGGGCGTGCCCGCGGGCCCAGATGCCTTGGCGGGCCTGCGGGAGTTGAGCCGCCGGCAGCGTGCCGAGGCTGCCCTGGCCGAGCGCCGCTCCACCCTGCTCGGCCAGCGGGAGAAGGAGCTGGTTTCGCTTCGGCAGCACGAGACCACGCTGGCGGAGGCGCAGGCCGGTTTGCAGGCCGCGGTGGCTGCCACCGGCGCCGCCACGGTGGAGCAGGCAGAGGAACGCATTGCCCTCGGGGCCGAGCGGGCCCGGCAGGAGGCGTTGCGCGCCACGACGGAGGCTGAGCTTCTGGACACGGGGGATGGCCTGTCGCTGGATGCCCTGCGGGCGGAAGCAGAAGCCCATCCGGAGGACCTGGAAGCCGCGGTGGAAGAGGCACGCGCTGCGCAGCAGCGGCACGCCGTGCAGGCCCAGGCAAAAGTGGCCGAGGTGACGGCGCTTCAGCTCGAGCTGCGTCGGATCGCGGATGACGACATGGCCGTGCAGGCCGCCTCCGGCGAGGCGGCGGCGGCCAGCCTGATCGGCCAGACGCTGGACGACGCATTGCTGATGCAGGTGGCGGCGGGGCTGCTCGAGGCGGCGCTGGGCGCTGTGCAGGAGGGTACGGACGACGCGCTGCTGCGCCGGATCAGCACGGCCTTCGCGATGCTGACGAATGAGGCCTATACGGGCGTGTCCTCACAGGAGGATGAGCGCGGCACGGCGCGTCTGACACTCCGCTCCCGCGATTTTCCGGAGGAGGAGACGGGTGTCGACCAGCTTTCCGAGGGTACGCGGGACCAGCTTTTCCTGGCATTGCGGCTCGTCGCCATCGAGGACCATGCGGCGAACGGCACGGTGCTTCCCTTTATCGGCGATGATATCCTTCAAAGCTTCGACGACGCGCGCGCTGCGGCAGCCTTCCGGGCGCTCCTGCATCTCAGCGGGACGGCGCAGGTGATCCTGCTGACCCACCACGAGCATCTGCTCAGGGTACTACAGGATGCCGTGCCTAAGGGGCAGGCGCATGTGCAGCGCCTTGCGTGACAGCTTCGAACTTAAAAGTCTGTTCGCGACTGGCGGCGCGCGACACTTCTGGCGCGCGCCGCGGTTCAGGCCTCAGCCCCGCCGAGATCAAAGCCGATCCGCCGGCGTTGCGTTGGCCCCTGCTGGCGCAGTTGATTGCGCAGCTCCTCGTATTCACGCTCCATCTCCGGCGTGACCGAGGCGCGCCCGTCGGCGAGGGCCTTCTCGAACATCTCCCGGCCAATCACCTCGGTCCCGAGATTTTCGCGTAGCGCCAGCAAGCCCGCGCGGCGCACAATGTCACCGAGATCAGCGCCGGTGTGGCCTGGGGTGCGCCGGGCGACTTCGGCCAGATCCACATCATCGGCCAGCGGCATCCCCTTCGTCTGGATGCGGAGGATGTGAAACCGGCCGGCTTCATCGGGGACTGGCACATAGACCAGTTCATCGAACCGGCCGGGGCGCAGAAGCGCCGGATCCAGCAGGTTCGGCCGGTTCGTGGCCCCAATGACGACTACACCCTGAAGCTCCTCAAGCCCGTCCATTTCCGCCAGGATGGTGTTAACCACCCGCTCCGTCACGGCCGGCTCGCCAAGGCCACCGCCGCGTGCGGGAACCAGGCTATCAAATTCGTCGATGAAGATCACGGTGGGCGCGACCTGCCGCGCCCGGGCGAAGAGGCGGCTCACCTGCTGCTCGGATTCGCCGTACCATTTTGAAAGGAGGTCGGAGGACTTTGTGGCAATGAAATTGGCATTGGCCTCCCGCGCAACCGCCTTTGCCATCAATGTCTTACCGGTGCCCGGCGGCCCGTAGAGCAGGAACCCTTTTGCCGGACGGATCCCGAGCCGCCGGAAGGCATCGGGATGCCTCAGCGGAAGCTCGATGCCTTCACGCAGCTGTTCCCTCGCGGCCTGGACGCCGCCGATATCTTCCCAGGTGACATTCGGCACCTGAATCATGATCTCGCGCAGGGCGGAAGGCTGGATCCGCTTCAGCGCATTCTCAAAATCGGCCCGGCAGACCTGAAGGCCGGCCAGGATCTCGGGCGGAATGCCCTCGCGCAGGTTGACTTTCGGCAGAATGCGCCGGACGGCGTCCATCGCTGCCTCGCGCGCGAGTGCGGAGAGATCCGCCCCCACAAAGCCGTAGGTCGAGCGCGCGAGCGCGTCGAGATCGACATCCTCACCCAGCGGCATGCCGCGCGTATGGATGGCGAGGACCTGCCTGCGCCCGGCCTGATCGGGGACGCCGATGATGATCTCACGGTCGAAGCGACCTGGGCGCCGTAGCGCCTCGTCGATGGCATCGATGCGATTGGTCGCGGCGATCACCACGACGTTCTGCCGTGGCTCCAGCCCATCCAGCAGCGTGAGAAGCTGCGCGACAACCCGGCGCTCCACTTCGCCGCGGGCATCCTCGCGCTTCGGTGCTATGCTATCGATCTCGTCGATGAAGATGATCGAGGGTGCCCGCTTCCCGGCCTCCTGGAAAATGTCGCGCAAGCGCTGCTCGGACTCGCCGTAATGGCTCCCCATGATCTCAGGGCCGGCGATGCTGAAGAAAGAGGCCTCGGATTCATTGGCCACGGCCTTGGCCAGCAATGTCTTGCCCGTACCGGGTGGCCCGTGAAGGATCACGCCCTTGGGCGGATCGATGCCAAGGCGCTGAAACAGCTCGGGATGGCGCAGGGGCAATTCCACCATCTCCCGGACCTGCTCCACCGCATCGCCCATGCCGCCGATATCGTCATAGGTGACATCGGCCCGCCGTGTCTCTTTCGGCTCCACATATTCGGGCAGAAGCTCGACTTCCGTCTCCGGGCCCACACGCACGATGCCCTTGGGGGAGGTGCCGACCACCAGGAGGCGGATTTCCTGAAGGGCATAGGCCTGTTGCTGGTAGAAACTCCGGAAGACCTCCTCTCGAAGGCCGTCCGGAGCCCCGGAGCGCTGGTAGACCGAGGTGGAAACGACATCGCCCGTCATCAGCGGACGGCCCAGGAAGGTACGGCGAAGAGCCTCGCCGGATCCAGACAGGCGTAGGTTCTTCTGGGCCGGCGCAAAGGTTACGCGTCCGGCGGTCTTCGCCTGCGCAGGCCGGATGTCGATGCGCTCCCCGGCGGTCACGCCTGCATTGGCGCGCTGCAGCCCGTCCAGCCGGACGATCTCCAGATCCTCATCCTCTGGATAGGAGAGGATGGCCAGCGCGGCCGTATGGCGCTGTCCAATGATCTCCAGCGCGTCGCCCTGCTGGATGCCCAGGGACTGCATGACCTTGCGGCTGACGCGGGCCACACCCTTGCCGACGTCCTCTGGTCGCGCATTGGCCACCTGCACCTGCATGGTCTTTCCGTCCGCGTCGCTCATCTGATCCTCACCTTCGCGCCCGTGCTCCAACGTCCGGCATGGGGCCGGTCATGCATGCGCCTTGACCCTGCCCGGCCTCCTTCGAGACCGAACCTGGAGGGCCAGGCCTGGCGCGCGCCGTCCGCCCTCGCCCGCGAACTTCCTTGATCAACCTCAGCATGACGGACGTCCCGGTGAATGGGACTGACCGTCCGCTCTCAACGCGTGAAGCGCAGCGTCGTTCGTGGCGTTCGGTCAGTCTTCTGCACAAGTACCGCCGCGCCGGGCAGCGCTATGAGGACGGCGCCCGCGCCCAGCGGCGATGATCAGCGCACTAGCAATCCATGGCCGTACACCGACCCGCACGAGTTGCTTCAGTGGTAGAAAGCAGGCCTGCATCATGGCACGTTGGTCACGAACATGTGCAGCGGCAGCTTACTCGGTGACGGTGAGGTCATCCTGAGGCTGCTTCGCGCCGAGCCTACATGCAGATTGCAGAACATGAACTCTGCTCGTGCGCGTCTCACCTCCTGCCCGATCGCCTCCGGCCGGAAGATTTGTGCGCTGGAAGAAGCCCTGCTTCAGCGGACCCGTCCTGATCTAAGCCGGATCTGATCCGGGAAACTTGTAGGGAACTCGTCCGGACCCGCGTCCTTGCCCCGCTTCCCCGGTCCGGCGCTCCGCTATTCTGCCGGATCGAGCTATCTTGGACGTGGCCAGGAGACGGAGGCACCATCCGCTTAGATGTCCTTAGGTTTAGCGCTGACCGGGGCGGACACCTGTTCCAGTCCTTGCTCGACCAGACAGCTCCAAGCTGCTTCGGCATCCTCGGCGAAGCGAAACAGCGCCAGATCCTCGGGCGAAATCATGCCTGCCTCGCTCAGGGCGTTTAGGTTTATCACAGAACGCCAGTAGCCCTCGTCCACCATGACAATGGGAATCTCTGGTGCCTTCCGGGTCTGGCGCAAGGTCAGCAGTTCGAACAGCTCGTCCAGAGTGCCAAAGCCGCCAGGGAACACCACCAGGGCATTGGCACGCATGGCCAGATGCATTTTCCGCATGGCAAAGTAGTGGAAGCGGAAGGTCAGTTCGGGGGTTGTATAGGCGTTCGGCTCCTGCTCGTGCGGTAGCATGATGTTAAAGCCGATTGAGGGCGCCCCCGCATCCTGCGCCCCGCGATTGGCAGCCTCCATGATGCCGGGACCGCCGCCAGTCGCGATGACATTGTCCCGGATACCCTCCCCGTCCCTGAACGCTCCACCGCGCTCCGATGCAATGCGTCCGAAGGCCCGTGCTTCAGCGTACCAGAATGGATGTCGACCGGCACCATCCTCGCGTACACGCGCACTGCCGAATACGACGATCGTGGAGCGCACCTGCCAGGCGCGCAGCACCTCGTCGGCCTTGGCGAATTCCAGCAAGAAGCGGACGCCCCGCATCGAGGTACCCAGCAGGAAATCAGGATCCAGCACCGCCAGCCGGTAGGAGGGGGATGCGAGTTGGGCGGCATTCGGCTTGGCTGGGAGCGAGGTGTTGGTCATGAAATCTCCATTGCGGGTGCCGCCGGCCACCGCCGGACCCAAGGAAACGCGGCTGCGCTCGGCCGGTTCGATAGCTCCGCGGCGGTTAACCAACTGGCGCCCCGGATCTGCCCTCCCCTGGAGAGGCAGATTGCGGAGCGTCAGATACGGTCAACTTCCCGGTGCTTGTTCAATCGCGGGCCCGGAACACGCCCCTCTCGCTTGGCCGCAGCGGCGGCCGGTTTCCCTCCCCTCCCGGGAGCCCGCCCCGTGGACTGGAACCTCTCGCGCCTTCGGCTCCGGGGTGCAGCCATGCAGATCGGGCCGTATTCATACGCCATTGTAATCCCCATATGAGCATCCATTGCGGTGCTGGCGCGTCCTGGGTTCCGCCTAGCCCGATTGGAGGCTTCGTCTGCTCTGGCGGCCCTCCTCCCGGGGTGGCGTTGAGCAGCACCAACATGTCGGAAGGGGCAGACCGGTCGCCGGGTCGGAAAGGGCGCAACCCGCGGCTGGGCAGGAATGTGAGTAGATCTGAACATGGACGGGATGGCTGGTTTCAGCGTCGTTGGTCACGACGCAACGAAGGATGTTTTGCCGGCTGAGTGGCGGCCGCAGGGGGCTGAGGAAGCCCCCGCCAGGACTGAAGCCGCGGCGGAGTTGCCTGACTTGCCCTGGTCGGCGGAGGGCGAGACCCTGCCGGTGGCCGAGACGGCGGCGGACACGGACGAGCCGGAGGCAGCCGAGGCGGACGAGCCGCATGAAATGCATGAGGCCGAGGCGGATGCCGAAGGCGGCCGGCCGAGCGGCAACGCGCCCAGAACGGAGGCGGTTCTCGGCCGTACCGAGGACCCCGTGCGCATCTTCCTGCGCGAGATGGGCGACGCGCCGCTACTCTCCCGCGAGGAGGAGGTTGCGGTCGCCCAGCGTATCGAGGCGGGCCGTGACAGGATGCTGGTCGGGCTGTGCGAGTGCCCGATGACCTTCGGCACACTGGCCAATTGGCGCGACGCGCTGCTGGCCGGGCAGAGGCCGTTGCGCGAGATGATCGAGCTGGAAGCGGCCGCAGCCGAGATGCCGGCCGCCGATGCGGAGGATGAGGCGTCCGAGGGCGCTACCTCCACCCTGGACGAGCGGCTCAAGCCCGAGGTGCTAGCCCTGTTCGATGCCCTGCTGTCCGGCCACGAGCGACTGCGGGGGCTTCCGGCCGAGGCCGACAAGGCCCGGGCCACCGAACGGGGCGAGTTGGCCAGCCTGATCCGCGATCTCCATCTACGTCCGGCCCTGGTCGAGGAGCTGGTCGGTCAGGTCAGGGCGGCGCACCGGAAGCTGACGGTGCTGGATGGACGAGCGTTGCGCCTGGCCGAGGGGGCCCGCGTGAGCCGCGACTCTTTCCTGCGGCTCTGGGACGGCGGGGAGGATGGGGTTGGCCGCATCCTGCAAGCCGCCCGCGGAGGCGCGGCAGCGCTGGATACACTTCGCGCCGGGCTGATGGAGGTCCGCGCGGAACTCCTGCGGCTGGAGGCTGAGACCGGCCTGCCGGCAGCCCAGTTCCGGCCGGTCTATGCCGAGATCATGGGCGGTGAGCGGGAGATGCGGCGCGCCAAGGACGAACTCACCCGCGCCAATCTACGCCTAGTCGTTCATATCGCCCGGAAATACCTCAATCGTGGTCTCCAGTTTGGGGACCTGATCCAGGAGGGCAATATCGGCCTGATGCGGGCCGTGGATAAGTTCGACTGGCGCCGCGGCTTCAAATTCCTGACCTACGCCACTTGGTGGATCCGGCAGTCCATCACGCGCGCCATCGCCGAGCAGGGCCGGACCATTCGCGTACCGGTGCATATGGGAGAGACGGCCAGCAAGATCGCGCGTGCGAGCCGCCGCATCGCCCAAACCGCCGGCCGTGAACCGACGCCGCAGGAGCTGGCGGAGAAGCTTGGCATGAGCGTCGAAAAGGTCACATCGGCGCAGCGGCTCGCCAAGGAGCCGGTCAGCCTTGAGACGCCGATCGGCGAAGAGGGCGACGCCCAGCTCGGAGATCTGATCGAGGATCGGGATGCGGTGCTGCCCTTCGACGCCGTCGCGCGCACCACCCTGCGCGACGCGGCCGGGCGGATGCTGTCGGGCCTGACGCCCCGCGAAGAGCGCATCCTGCGGATGCGCTTCGGTGTGGGGGCTGGCGGGGAGCACACGCTTGAGGAGGTGGGCCGGACCTTTGGCGTGACCCGCGAGCGCATCCGCCAGATCGAGGCGAAGGCGCTCGGCAAGCTGCGCAAGTCAACTCAGGGGCGGGTGCTGCGGAGCTTTCTGGAGGCGTGACCAGGACAGCCAAAGCCGGACGCACGCCGAGCTTCAGAGGCGGGCGGGTCCGGGTCGGTTCATGATCGGCCCGGTGCGCTACCCGCCCCGCCGGCGTGCCACAAGGCCATTGCCATTGGCTGGAATGCCTGGGCTCGCTCGCCCAGGCAGATCAGGCGAGGCGGGATCTCGCCTCCTCGATCACCTGCCCCTCAGTTGGTGCCGCGATACGCCGGTATCTTGCCTCTGCGAATTCGAAGGCCCCGAAGGCGGCAAGACCGAGCGCAACCGCTCCGAAGAGCGCCTGCCCGAAGGGCTGCTGCCGGAGGGCGAGCAGCGCGCCGCCCAGGCCGCGCGCCTCACTCGGATCTGACTGATAGGCCGCCACGATGAGGAAGCCGCCTATAATAAAGAAGACGATAGCCCTCGCCGCGTAGCCGGCGCGGCCAAAGGGCACCACCCAGGAGGCCGTGTCGGGTCCGCACTCAAGATGCCGCCGGAAGGAGGCTGACCATGCCTTCCCGGCCATGCCGAGGCCCGCCCCAAGCACCCCAAGCCCGACCGCGCCGACCAGCCATCTGCCGAAATGCTGTCTCAGCAGCCAGGCAGTCCAGTCGCGCGTCGCCTGCTCCTCTCCACCGCCCGAAGCCGATCCGAAGATGAGGCTGACGGCAAACACCCCGAGGCTAACGTAGACCGCGGCCGAGACCAGCTGCCCTGCACGTGCGGCAAGAGCACGCCAGCTTGTGCCCCGACGGTCAGCATCGAGCAGCGACTGGACGATGCGCCACAGGGCGAAGCCAAAGAGGCCGAGCGCCACGGCTGCGAGCAGGCCCTTCCCGAGAGGCTGGGTCAGGAGTGTCTGAAGGGCCCCCTTGGAACCTGTAGCCCCTCCGCCATGCCCGGTTGCAGCGAGAAGGGCCATAAGGCCGATGAGCAAGCTGACCGCGCCCCGGGCGGCGTAGCCGAGGCGGGCGAGCAACTCGAAGCGGTTGTGATCTCCCACCATCATCGACCTCGGTTTGTCACAGGTGACGGATGTCCAACGCCAGGGCCGCTATCCCGGTTCCCTCCCGTTGCTCCGGCCCTCCTCGTCGCCCTCCACGGCCCAGATCACCCGCAGGCGGGCTCCCGCAGCTATTCCTTCCGGCGAGGGCGAAAGGGCACAGCGCGACGAAACATCCCCCTTGGCCGCTACGTTTCGCGTGGGGTCCTCAACGGTACCGTGCCGCACCGCCCTGCCAGGGAGGCCATGCTCGCGGGGCGCCTGGAAGCACCGGGCGGGACAGCGGAAAAGGATTGGCCATGCGCGTCCGGCACGGCGCCTCTCTCTTCCAAAACCTGCACCGGGGCAGGCCGGGCATGCAGGATGTTCGGCATTGGCCTGTTCGCCTGTTCCGGCTTTGCTTGCCGCTCATCAAGCGCCTGGGCCGGGACGGGCTGGGTCTGCCGCTCGCCCTGCTGACGGTCGCAATCCTGATCCTCAGCTTCGGCCTGCTGGCTGAGGAGGTCGTCGATGGCGATCTTTCTGACTTCGACACCGCCATTCTCAAGATATTCCGTGCGACAGGCGATGCAGCCGATCCGATCGGTCCCCCTTGGCTGGAGGAAGTGGGCCGCGACGTAACAGCTCTTGGCAGCTTCGTCTTTCTCGGCTTCGTGCTGGCGGGTGTCGTTGGCTACCTCATTCTGATCAGAAAGCATGGCGCGGCCGTGCTGATGGTCGTCGCCGTGCTCGGCGGCGTGGTTGTCAGCACCTTGCTGAAATTCGTGTTCGACCGGCCCAGGCCAGAAATTTCACACGCCGCGCGCGTGTTCACGGCCAGCTTTCCCAGCGCACACGCGACCATGTCGGCCGTCACCTTCCTCACGGTTGGAGCCTTGTTCACCCGCGTGGCTGCAGAGCGGAAGGTGAAGGTCTACTTCATGGCCGTCGCTCTCTTCCTGACGATCATGGTCGGGCTGAGCCGACTTTACCTGGGAGTGCACTACCCGAGCGAC
The DNA here is from genome assembly GCF_049629625.1 of Roseomonas chloroacetimidivorans. Taxonomy (NCBI): domain Bacteria; kingdom Pseudomonadati; phylum Pseudomonadota; class Alphaproteobacteria; order Acetobacterales; family Roseomonadaceae; genus Roseomonas; species Roseomonas chloroacetimidivorans. The sequence goes on from NZ_JBNBZS010000016.1 coordinate 65,348, forward strand.
GTGCTGGCCGGATGGTGCATCGGATCTGCATGGGCCATTCTGTGCTGGGCGGGCGCTCTCTGGTTACAGCAAAAGGGCGAGGTGGAGCCTCCCGGGACGGCGCCGGGGCGGGCCGTAGACCGCCGTACCGACAGAGAGCAACCAGGCTTGCCCTTCCGGTCCTTCCAACTGCCGGATGGGCCTCAGGAGACAGGCACGGATGACGCTAGTACCGCAGGATCGAACTCCTGATCCTGATGGCCGCGGGGCGAGCACCTTACCCGCCGCGCCACTACACCGCCGTGCCCTGTTCATCGTGAATACCAAGAGCCGACAGGGCCTGGATGCTGCCGATGCGGCGGCGGAGGCCCTTGAGCGCCGCGGCCTGCAACTCTCGCGTGAAGAATGCCTGGATCCGCAGGCCCTGCGCACCGCTATCTGCCGATCGGCGGACTCCGTCGACATGATCGTGCTGGGCGGCGGCGACGGTACGCTGAATGCCGCCGCCCCGGCGCTCATCAAGGCCGGGCTGCCGCTCGGCATCCTGCCACTGGGCACCGCGAACGATCTGGCCCGCACGCTTGGTATTCCGCTGGAACTGGAGGCTGCCGCCCAGGTGATCGTGGATGGAAAGGCTCGGCCCATCGACCTCGGCGAGGTTAATGGTCATCCCTTCTTCAACGTCGCCAGTATCGGCCTTAGCGTCGACGTGACTCGCGAGCTGACACGCGATCTGAAGCAGCGCTGGGGCAAACTCGGCTACGCAGTCGCCACCTGCCGCGCACTCTGGCGCATGCGGCCCTTTTCCGCCGAGATCCGGCATGAGGGGCAGGTCCATCGGGTACGCACGTTGCAGATTGCCGTGGGCAACGGGCGTTACTATGGCGGAGGCATGACGATCGATGAGGAGGCTGAGATCGACGATGGCCTGCTCAATCTCTACAGCCTCGAATTCGAGAGCCTTTGGAAGCTCGCCCTCGTCTACCCGGCCTTCCGGTCCGGCCGGCATGGCGTCTGGCACGAGGTGCGCACCGGCACCTTTCGGGAGGGCGAGCTCCGCACACGCCGCCCAAGGCCGGTAAACACCGATGGTGAGCTCACGACGCAGACGCCCGCCCGTTTCCGGGTTCTGCGCCAGGCCATCACCGTGCTGGTGCCGCCAGAGAATGGCATGGAGTAGGGAGCGCTGCCTCGCACCGAATTAGGTGGGGACGGAGGCAGTCCGGGCGAAGCCGCCGACAATGTTAGCGCGCGGGCTTTGGCAAGGTCTTCCAGGAGCACGCACGACGCAGCGGTGATGAACGCCTTTGGACTCGGGCTGCCGAGGTCTTGAACAGACCTTCCATAGGATCCCGTGCGGCCCCCTGATGCGCTGCCCCCGCTTGAGGCTCATGGCGGTTATCGGAGCGCCCTCCTTACCGGTCTCCGGAGGCCACTGTGTCAGCCATGGTGGCGCCGCGACTACCCATGGGCTGCTCCGGCCCCTCGGTGGTGTCCCTTTCGGTTTGCCGCTCCATTTCGGCATCCAGTTCCGCTCCGGTCAACACGACCGCCGTTGAAAGCCATATCCACGTCATAAAGCCGATTACTGCGCCGAGCGACCCGTAGGTCTCGTTGTATTTGCCAAAATTAGCCACGTAGAAGGAGAAAGCCGCAGAGGCGATCAGCCACGAGATCGCGGCGAAGGCGCCGCCCCAGCTAACCCAGCGCCACTTGGCCTTATCGCGGCTCGGTGCGTAGCGGAACAGGACCGCGAGCAGGATGCCGACGGCCACAAGCAGCAGCGGCCAGCGCAGTACCTGTAGAAGAAGATCTGCTGTCGGACCCAGACCCACAAACTTCAGCACGACCGGAACTGCCACCACGGCGCCAATCGCCAGAAGCACGAACAGAATTGCCCCCAGGGTGAAAGCGAGCGAGATTGCGGTGCGCCTGATGAAGCTGCGTTCCTCCTTCTCCTCGTAGACGATATTCAGCGTGTCGAAGATGGCCTTGGTCGCCGCATTCGCGCTCCAGAGGGAGACTGCCAGGCTGGCCGCCAGGCCAAAGCCGAGCTTGGCCGTGCCCTGCTCCGCCACGCGGCGTACCTGCTCCTCAATGATCTGCATGCCGCCACCCGGGACGAGCCCGGACAGCGCCGCAAGGTGCCTGCTGATGTCCTCCGGATCCGCGAAAAGGCCGTAGAGCGATACAAGCGCCGTCACAGCCGGAAAAAGGGCCAGGAGCGCATAGAAGGTGATACCGGCCGCCTCGGTGAGCAGGCGGTCCTCCGAAGCCTGCGCCAAGGTGCGGCGCATAATATCCCACCATCCGCGGGCCGGGATCTCAGAGGGGGTGGAGGCCCCCTGACCGCGGCCGGCCGCGCCTCGGCGGGGGACCGCCGTCCGGCCTGGCTGAGCGGGCGGCGGACCGGCGGTCGCGCCTCCGGCTGGGCTTTGTCGAGCTTCCGCCCCCCAGAAGCCGGCCGCCATAAGGCCAAGGGAGGCAATAACCGCTGCGAGCAATGGGCTCGGCCACCTGTTCCTCGTTCCCATGGGTTCCTCAGGCGACGTGCGATATGTGCGAGATCAACAAGGAGGCACCCCAGGCAAAGGGGCCTGGGGTGCCGGCCCTCAACGATACTGTCAGTGCGCCGTAATGCTGCGCAGGGCGTCGGCGCAAGCCTGCCGGCAACGCTGACATGCCTCGGCGCAAATCCGGCAATGGTCATGCATGCCGGCGTGGCGCCCGCATTCCTCACCGCAAAGGCGGCACGCCATCTCGCATGCCGTCAGCATCTGGCGGATCACCTCCTCGTTTGAGCCAGTCCGGCGAGAGGCCACGGCGCCAGTCGCCGCGCAGACGTCGGCGCAGTCGAGGTTGAGCCGGATGCACTGGGTAAGTTCCTTAAGCATCTCCTTCCCGAGGCAGGCATCAGCGCACGAGGTGCAAGTCTGAGCACAGTCGTAGCATTCTTCGATGCACCGAATCAGCGCGTCGTTCGTGTTGCCGCGGACGTGCGGATGGGTGCGGATCATCTCCATGGTGTGCATGGCGCTCAACACTCCTTCTGCCAGGTGCTTACCGGCCCGGATGTGCCTCCGAGGCCAGATCATGGCCGGACGGTCGGGGCTACTAACACCTCAGGTCACGCCAAGTTTAGCGCCGAGGTGATAATCTATTCTGGGCTGGCCGTCGGAGGGATTGCTCCGGACGACGACGATGGACGCAGGTATCACATGCTCACCGAACCGGCGGCGGACGCGACCGGCGCACTGCTGACGGGCGCCGCCCGGCCGCATGGCTGGGGCGGCCCGTGCGTTTGGCGATGTCTTTCTGCTTGAACCCGCTAAGACACTGCGCCCTAATCACCGCCATAAGAGGGACAAGCCTCGCACACGCAGGAGGAGACGATGAATCCAGGAACGCTTTTCGCGCCATTGCCTCTCAACGAGGGCATCACGCCGGCTGCCTGAGGTCCGTCTGCCATCTGATTTCCGAGGGGTAAGACAGCAGGCACGGCCCGGCGCCGTTTTAATGATCCGGCAGCTCGATAGAATGGCGAGAATGCCCGCCTGTTGGCCGTATCGGTGGACAGTTCAGGGTTCCCAGCAAGCCCGTTACGCGCGCTCCTTGCAGGATCTTCGCATCGTCCAGAAGGTGCCTGGGAGTTCCGAGATGACGACCCGGATTCTTTGCCGCGCCTGCAATTACCAGAAGGCCATGTCGGTTCTGCTTGCCCTAGAGGCCGCGGGGGTGCCGCCGTGTGATGTTCGCTTCTGTCCCGGCGAGGCCAGCGCAGCCATAACCGGATCAGTTCTGGGCGCGCTGCTCGGTGCGGCCTGCGGGACGCTGATCTCCTCCGGGCCGCTCAATCCAGCTGGCGCTCCGATGATGGAGAGCGGACTTGCCACGATGCTGCTCGCCGGAGGCTGCATCGGACTGCTCATAGGCCTCCTGGCCTCGACCTTACCCGTTGCCCGTCGCGGCGCTCCGGACTTCCACGGGGACCACGGGCTCATTCTTGTTCAGGCTTCCGATTCAGATTTTGGACGGATCGAAGCATTGCTGGACGATCTTGCTCTGCCAGCCAGCGGTAACTTGCCCTCCGGCTGTGGACTGACGGAATGGGAAAGTGCTGAGCCCGGTAGCTGGCCCACGCACAGTCCAGAGTGCCCCGCTCAGCGTCTTCTGGAGCACCACAGACGCCGGCTCCTGGCGCCCCCAACAGGGGAATAGCGCTGCGTACAAGTCTGTCTGTGGCGCGCTGGAGTTGCCGCTGCGGCAACGGCTCTAATCCTCCTCCTCCGCCGGTTAGGAGAGCCTGCTGAAATAGACGTGGTCCCGCGTATCCACCCAGGACTGACGCAGTTCCAAGGGCCGGTCTCCGATGGCGAAGGCCACACGCTGGATCCGTAGCATGGGCATGCCCGCTTCGACGCTCAGCAGCGCCGCGACCTCTTCCGGTGCGGCAGCGGCCCGGAGCCGTTCATCGGCGCGAACGACGGAGTAGCCATATCGCTGCTGATACAGGCCGTAGATCGTGCCGGTGCGCTTGGCAAAGCTGGCCTGGTCCAAGCCTGGAAACAGCGCTTCGGGCAGCCAGAGTTCGTCCAGCATTACAGGTCGCCCCTGCAGACGTTGAAGATTTTGCACCCGCAGCATCATCGATCCGGGCTCAATCCCGAGCCGGGCCGCTGCCCATTCCGGACAAGGCTGACCGGACTGAAAGGACAGCAGTTCGGTTGCCGGATGCTCGCGGTGATCATCCTCACCCACGATGTGGAAGAAGTGGAACAGCGTGCGGTCCGGGCCATGGTCGGGGACAAACGTCCCGCGGCCCTGCTTCCGGATCAGCGTCCGGGAAGCGACGAGTTCGTCGACGGCCCGCCGGACGGTGCCGATAGCCACGCCGAAGCGTGCGGCGAGCTTCGCCTCTGATGGAAGCGGTGTGCCCGGCGGATACTCCCCGGCGGCCAGGGAGGCCTCAAGGGCTGCATGGATGCTCCGCCAGAGGGATGGCTCGAAATTCATACATATGACCTATATCATATAGTTGACATGAACGCCAGTGCGGCTATCGTTTGCGGCAGGAAGCAACTGGGAGGAAGTCCGATGACAATCCATTTCGTCGTTCATGACGAAGGGGACTCCGTCGGCGTCGTCGTCGTGGAAGGCCTAAAGGCCGGCCAGAAGCTCACCGGCTGGATCATGGATCAGGACAGGATGATGGAGTTCGACGCGAAGTCGGACATCCCCATCGGGCACAAGCTCGCCATCCGCGCCCTCAACGAGGGCGACACCATCATCAAATACGGCGTCGACATCGGCCGGGTCGTGGCGCCGGTCGCTCCAGGCGAGCACCTGCACGTCCACAATGCCAAGACGAAGCGCTGGTAGGGGAAGGAACGCCACCATGGTCATGCAACTGGCAAACACAACCTTCGAGGGCTATGAGCGCGAGAATGGCCGCTACGGCGTCCGTAATCATGTCATCATCCTGCCCGTCGACGATCTGTCCAACGCGGCCTGTGAAGCCGTAGCGAATAACATCAAGGGCGCGATGGCCCTGCCGCACTCCTATGGCCGGCTGCAGTTCGGCGCTGACCTGGAACTGCATTTCCGCACGTTGATCGGCGTCGGCACCAACCCGAATGTGGCCGGTGTGGTGGTGATCGGGATCGAGCCGGGCTGGACCGGCAAGATCGTCGAGGGCATCGCTAAGTCGGGCAAGCCAGTCGAAGGCTTTGCTATCGAGCAGAACGGCGATATCAACACCATCGCCCGAGCCTCCCGTGCCGCCTACACGATGGTCAAGCACGCCTCCAAGCTGCGCCGCAAGGAAGCGCCGTTACAGGAACTCTGGGTCTCCACTAAGTGCGGCGAGAGCGACACCACCTCGGGCCTTGCTTCCTGCCCGACGGTGGGCAATGCCTTCGACAAGCTCTGGAGCAATGGCAACACGCTCGTCTTCGGCGAAACCAGCGAAATCACCGGTGGAGAACACCTGGTGGCCGAGCGCTGCGCCAGCCCGGACGTCCGCCGGCAATTCATCGCCATGTTCGACCGGTACCAGAGGGTGATCGAGGCCAATAAGACGAGCGACCTCTCCGAGAGCCAGCCTACCAAGGGCAACATCGAGGGTGGCTTGACCACCATCGAGGAGAAGGCCCTCGGCAACATCCAGAAGATCGGCAAGAAGTGCAAGGTGGATGGCGTGCTCGATAAGGCGGAGACGCCGACGCATCCGGGGCTCTGGTTCATGGACAGCTCCTCGGCGGCGGCGGAGATGGTGACGCTTTGCGCGGCGGCCGGCTATGCCGTCCACACCTTTCCCACCGGGCAGGGCAACGTGATCGGCAACCCGATTTTGCCGGTTATCAAGATCACCGCCAATCCACGAACCCAGCGCACCATGTCGGAGCATATCGATGTGGACGTGACGGGTATTCTCCAGAAGGAGATGAATATGGACGATGCGGGTGAGATGCTGCTCGACTGCATCGTGCGGACCGCCAATGGAGAACTCACCGCCGCCGAGCTTCTGGGCCACCGCGAGTTCGTGATGACCCGCCTCTACGAGAGCGCCTGACGCTTCTGCCGTCTATCGCCCCGGCGCGCCTTCTCCCCGAGGCGGTGCGCCGGGTGGCAGCGCTGTGCCGTGCCGGCCTCGCTTGCCGTGGCCCCTGCCCCGGCAGCGTCAATGAGAACAAAGCATTGTCCAGGAAAGTCGTCGGCGGCATCGGGAAGACCCGGGGCGCCGCATCACCAGGCAGGTGCTGTCCTTAAGCCGGCTGGCAGCCTGCCCCAGGGAGGAAGCGCAGCATGACCATCCTTGCTCCGGGCCGTCGCGCCTTGCTCGGTACAGGTGCCGCACTGCTCACGGGCGGAAGCGCCTGGGCGCAGAAAGCATCCGATTATCCCGACCGCTCGGTGCGGTACATCGTGCCCTTTCCGCCGGGGGGACTGACCGACATTATGGCGCGGCAGGTGGCAAAATACCTGGGTGATATCTGGGGAAAGCCGGTCGTCATCGACAATCGTGCCGGCGGAAATGCGATGATCGGGGCGGAAGCTGCGGCCCGCTCCGCCCCCGACGGTTACACGCTCCTCGCGATCACCCTCACCCATGCGGTGAATGTCTCGCTTTTCCCGAACGCGACCTACGACTTCAAACACGACTTCACGACCATATCCGTGCTTGGATCACTGCCGCTGGTGGTGTGCGTGAATGCCAACAGCCCTGCCCGAACCTTGCGAGATCTTGCCGATCTGGCACGGAAGCGGGAGCTGAACGGCGGGTCCTCCGGCACCGGGTCGCCGCCGCATCTTGGGCTGGAGCTGTTCCGGCGGGCCACCGGTGTCGGCCCTCGGCTCATCCACGTGCCCTATCGTGGCGGGGCACCCTCGGTGACGGACCTCGTTGCCGGCAACCTCGACCTCATCATTTCTAACCTGCCGGAATGCCTGGCGCAGCTACGCGGTGACCGGCTGCGTGGTCTCGCGGTCACCAGTTCGTCGCGCCATCCGCTGGTGCCCGACATCCCTACCGTCCGGGAGGCCGGCATGCCTGATCTCGAGATGACCAACTGGACCGCTCTCATGACCAATAGCGGCGTTCCCGAGCCAATAAGGGCCAAGATCGAGCACGACACGCTGGTGGGGCTGCGGAATCCGGCTGTGCGAAAGACCATCGAGGACGGCGGCTTTGAGATCACGGGGTGGGATTCACGGAAATCCATCAGCTTTGTTCAGACCGAGACCGACCGCTGGGCTAGGCTCGTGGCCGATACCGGCATCCGCCCGGAGTAGCCGCCCTTGAGCACAATCCTGATAGCTGAGTTCATGGACGAGGATGCGGTGGCGCAGCTGCGCGCCGCCCATCCGACCCTTTATGATCCTCAGCTGGTGAACCGGCGCGCCGATTTGCTCGGGCTGGTGAACGGCCCGCGCGCGCTGATCGTGCGCAATCTCACGCAGGTCGACCGGACGCTCCTCGAAAGGGCGCCGGCTTTGCGCGTCATCGGGAGGCTGGGCGTGGGGTTGGACAATATTGATGTCGCAGCCTGTCATGCGCGCGACATCAAGGTTATCCCGGCCACCGGGGCAAATGCGGACTCGGTGGCCGAATACGTCATCATCGCTATTGGGGCGTTGCTCCGTGGCGCCTTTCTCTCGACCGGTGAGGTGGCCGCTGGACAATGGCCGCGCGGGCGCCTGTCCGCCGGCCGGGAGCTGGGCGGCCGCCTGCTCGGCCTCATCGGCTTCGGCGATATTGGGCAGCGTGTGGCGCGGCGTGCCGTCGCACTCGGTATGCGCGTGGCTGCCTTCGATCCGGCACTGCCCGCGGATCACCCGGCCTGGACGACCCATGGCGTCGGACGGACGGATCTGGACGCGCTGATCGGGGCGGCCGATGCCGTCTCGTTGCATGTTCCGCTGAACGAGCACACCCGGAACCTCATTTCGGCGGAGAGGCTGGCGCGGATGCGGCCGGATGCGGTGCTGGTCAACACGGCTCGCGGTGGCATAGTGGACGAGGCGGCCCTTGCGGAGGTGCTGCGCGCCGGCCGGTTGGGCGGCGCGGCGCTCGATGTTTTCGCCGAGGAGCCCCTGCGCCCCGGATCACCGCTCGTGGGCGTTCCCAACCTGATCCTGACACCGCACATTGCGGGCGTAACGACGGAGAGCAATGTGCGCGTTTCATCCATGATCGCGGTCCGAGTGCTGGAGGCGCTGCAATGAGTCGGCTTGATCCAAAGCAGGCCGAGGAGCGCGTGCGGGCCGCACTGACGGCCGCCGGGGCGGGCGCAGCGATGGCCATCAGTACCGCCCGTAGCCTCGTCGGCGCCGAGATGCAGGGTCAGTCCGGGCACGGACTTTCGCGTGTGCCGCAATATGCATCGATGCTGCGAAACGGCCGGGCCGACGGGGCGGCAATCCCCGCTGTGGTGGGCGAGCGCGGCGGCGCGGCACTGGTAGACGCCCGCGACGGTCTGGCCTTCCCGGCCGTGGACCTGGCGGTGCAGGAAGCGGCGCGGCGGGCGCGCGATTTCGGCATCGCCTTCATTGGCATCGCCAATAGCCATCACTCGGGCGCGATGGGCCTTCCGGTCGAACGCCTGGCGCGCGAGGGCCTCGTCGCGCTGGCCTTCACCAATTCTCCCTCCGCCATGCCGGTGCCCGGCGGCAAGGTCGCACTACTCGGCACCAACCCGGTCGCCGCCGCCTTCCCACGGCGTGATGCGGACCCGCTGGTCATTGATCTGGCGCTTTCCGAGGTTGCCCGCGGCAAGATCATGGTGGCGGCGAAGGAAGGGCGCTCCATTCCCGAGGGATGGGCCCTGGACTCCTCCGGCGCGCCGACGACGGATCCGAAGGCGGCGCTCGGGGGCGCGATGCTGGCCATCGGTGGCACCAAGGGCGCCCTGCTCGCGCTGATCGTGGAGTTGCTCTGCTGCGCCCTCACCGGCTCTCAATTTGGTTTCGAGGCGGACAGCTTTTTCCGGGACGAAGGTAATCGGCCGCGGCTCGGTCAGGTGCTTATGGCCATCGATCCGGGAGCGCTGGCGGGTGCCGACACCTTCGCGGCACGCATGGAGACGATCGTCGCCGTGATGCTGCAGGACTCGGGGGTGCGGCTGCCGGGTGCGCGCCGGGGCGGCCTTATGGCACGCGCCATGGCCGAGGGGATCGAGGTGCCCGATGCACTCATGGAGCAGATCGACGCGATCGCGGCGGGTGCCGGTCAATCCAGCTCGACCGCGTAGAAATAGCGCCGCGTATCGAGAAGCGAAATCCGCCACTCCACGGGCCGGTCCTGCAGGTCGATGGCAATGCGGTCGACCCGCTGAAGCGGCGTGCCGGGCGCCAGCGCAAGCAGTTCCGCCTCCAGGCTACCGGCCGCGACGGCGCTCAGCCTTTCGGTGGCGTGGGTCACGGTGATGCCGAAGCGTTTCTGGTAGAGGACGTAGAGTTCATCCTGCAGCGCGCGCTGTATCGGCAGGGAGAACTGCGGAAAGAGGGCTGCCGGCAGACAGAGATGCTCCAGGATTGCGGCGCGGCCCTCGAGCGCGCGCAGCCGTGTGAGACGGTGCACCGGCGCATCCTCCTCAAGCTGCAGGCGCTCTCGCTCCTCCGGCCTGGCGGGCCCAATTTCCTGCTGAAGGACGACGCTGCTGGTCGGTTCCAGCTTGCGCCCTGAGGCGTCCACGACCCGGAAAAAGTGGAAGAGCGAGCGGGCCGTGGTCTGTTGCGTGACCACCGTGCCACGGCCGCGCCGCCGCTCGATCAGGCGCCGCCGCTCAAGCAGCGCCATCGCTCTCCGTACCGTACCCGGCGACACGCCGAGTTCCAGCGCCAGCTCCGGTTCGGTCGGAAGGAGCATACCGGGCGACCACTTGCCCTCCGCCAAGCGGCGGGTCAGCATCGCGGTGACCTGAGCGTAAAGGGGCTGGGCTGGAGGGGGCTTCGTCTGGCTAGCATCCCCGGCCTGCCCGATTTCCTGCTCCATGAAAGCCGCCGCGTTTCCTCTCTGCTTGCCCATCAATGCCGGCGGATCACCGGCGCTGCACTTCCGTCGGTTCGCACGTTCACACATGCAGGACGGCCGCTGGCGAAGGCGCGTTCCAACGCCGCGGGAAGCGCTTCCGCCTCGGTCACGAATTCGCCATGGCCGCCCAGCGCGGCGACGACGAGGTCGTAGCGCGTATCTGGCGACAGCGTACATCCGACAGAGCGCTCCGGGCCGTATTCGCGCGCCTGGATCTGGTATTCGGCGTTCCATCGGCTGTCATTGCCTATCACGGCAACGAAGGGCAGTCCGTAGCGGACGGCGGTGTCGAACTCCGCCATGTGGAAACCGAAGGTTCCGTCGCCCAACACTGCCAGAACCGGGCTGTCGGGGAAGGCGCATTTCGCGCCGATGCAGAAAGGGATTGAGGGGCCGATCGCGCCGGCGACTCCGTTGATGACGCGATGTGGCGCCCGCAGCAGGGCCTGGGCCCACTGCCCGATCTCCCCGCCATCGCTGATGAATACGCTGCTGTCATGGCGCGCCAGCCAGTGCTGCAGGGCCCCGCACATAGCGGCCGAGGACATGGGCTGCCCCGCACCAGCCGCGCTCCAGGCTGCAGGTCGATAGGCGACGGCTTCCCTCATCTCCGAGCGCCAGGCCTCGTGGGCGCTGGAGAGGCCGTCAGGCGAGCTCCGCTGGGCCTCCTGCGTCAGGATGGACACAGCTTCAACGGGCCCAGCAATGGCCGAAAAGACGAGACGGCCGCCCAGCCCGCGCGCCGCGCGGGCGATCAGGGTGGTATCGGGATCGACAACGATCCAGCGGCAACTGGCTGCCACCGTTGGCGACCGGCCGAAGCGGAGCGTGAAGTCGAACGGTTTGCCCAGCAGGACCAGCAGATCTGCCTGCGCCAGCATCTCGGCGAAGGCGCCGAGGCTCGGGTCGTTCACTCCGCGCGGACTCTCCATACCGATAACGGGAATGCCGGTCGCGGCCTCCAGCGCCGCAGCGGTCGCACGCCCACGCGTGGTGCAGAGCGCAGGGGGCAAGAGAATGATCGGGCGCTTCGCGCCGGCGGCTGCCGCCAGCACGCGGCGGGCCGCATCAGCGCCGAGCGGCAGCGGAACTGCGGCGAAGGCCTCCTTCTCCGGCCATGCGACGGCGTCCGCCTCAACCGCCCCCTCCAGCAAGTCGGAGGGAAGGCTGAGATGCACCGGCCCCGGGCGGCCGCTTCGGGCGATCCTGAAGGCGCGCGCGAGTTCCTGCGGCAGGGTGGCAGCCGAACCTGCCACCCAGGACGCCTTGGTAAGAGGCGCCGCGAGTTCCACCTGCGGCATTTCCTGGAACGCGCCGAGACCCAACTCGCCTAGCCCGGCATGGCCGGAGAGTAGCACCAGCGGCGTCTCCGCTGCCGCGGCAGTGCAAAGGGCGCTGACCGCATTGGCATGGCCCTGCCCGCCAGTGACCAGCGCCACTCCCACCCCGTCCGTCAGCCGCGCCCAGGCATCGGCGGCATGGACAGTGGCGGCTTCCTGCCGGAAATGCAGCAGCCGGATGTCGTGGTCCAGCACCGCATCATAGACGGCCATGATGTGGTTGCCAGAAAGGGAGAACACCGTCCCGACGCCAGCCGTGTTGAGCGCGCGCAGCAAAGCGTCCGCGCCGCGCCGCAATTGTGCCTGCCCCATCTAATCCTCCTCCCTGCCCTCGGTCGGTAACCAGCCGCACATTCATGTATATCTTCTCTTGTATCATATAGATGATTCGCGCAAGGTCACGGCAAGAACACGACGTGAGCGGGAGGAACAAGGCAGCATGGCTCCGAGCGACCACGGATCGGGCGAGATTCAGGCTTCTGTCTGGCGCGGCGGCACCGAGGGAAGCCTGGTGAACTACAGCGTTCCGGCCAGGGATAACCAAACCGTCCTCGACGTCGTCACCTATATCCAGCGGGAGCTGGATCCCACCCTGGCCTACCGCTTCGCGTGCCGGGTCGGGATGTGCGGCTCCTGCGCCATGGTGGTGAACGGCAAGGCACGCTGGACCTGCCGCACCCATGTCCGGAAAGTTGTCTCAAGAGACGGGCGGCTGGAACTTCTTCCGCTGGTTAACCTGCCGATCCTTCGTGACCTCGCGGCTGACATGGCGCCGTTCTTCGACAAATGGGCGCGCGCTGGCGGACAGTTCGTTCCGAAAGACGCGCCCGACGGCGCCGTGCCGGAGGACTTCCATGTCGTTCCACCCGAGTCGAAGCGCCGGCGCGCGGCGGATGCGGGCATCGAGTGTATCGGCTGCGGCGTCTGCTACGCGAGCTGCGACGTGGTGCGCTGGAATCCTGAATATCTCGGTCCTGCCGCGCTCAATCGGGCCTGGACGCTGGTGAATGACGAGCGCGACGGCGCGCGCAAGGAAAGGCTGGACATGGTGGCGGGGGATGCAGGCTGTCACTCCTGCCACTCACAGCAGAGCTGCACTGAGCGCTGCCCGAAGGCGCTGGATCCGTCCGCCTCAATCGCGGGGCTGAAGCGTACCCTGTTCTGGGACCAGTTGCTGGGGCGTGCCCATGGATAGCCAGTCCGATTTGCTGATGCGCGACCCTGCCGCACCCACGCGGACGGCACGAGCATCGCAGCGGCAGCTCCATCTCTGGATCGTGCAGCGCGCGACAGCGATGGTGCTGGCCGTCGCCGTGCTCGTGCACCTCGTCACCATCATCTATGCCGTTCGTGGTGGGTTGACGGCTGCAGAAATCATCGAACGTATCCAGGCCAATCTCGCCTGGCTCGTATTCTACGCAATTTTCGCGCTGGCTGCGGGCCTACACGGGGCGATCGGAATGCGCACGATCGCGGCCGAGACACTTGGCTGGCACGGACGCGGCTTCGATCTTCTCTGGCTTGCCATCGGCCTCGTCACAGCGGCCTTCGGCATCCGCGCCGCCTGGGGGCTCTACGCATGATGGATCTTCGCGGCCGTTCGCACCCCACCTATGTCGCCTTCCTGGTGCACCGCTTTTCCGGCCTTGGGCTCGCCCTGTTCCTGCCGCTGCATTTTTGGGCGCTGTCGCGCGCCATCGAGGGCGCCGCGCGCTTCGACGACTTCCTGCGCTGGGCGCACAATCCCTGGACCAGGGCGGGCGAGTTCGGATTGACTGTGCTGCTGGCCCTGCACCTCTTCGGCGGGCTGCGCGTGCTGGCGCTTGAGTTCCTGGGCTGGCGCCCCGTTCAAAAGACACTGGTGGCTGCCACGGCCGCCTTCGGCTTCGCCATTGGCCTGCTGTTCCTGCTCCATGCCTTCTGACCTGCTCTTCCTGATGCTCGGCGGCTTCCTGGCCGCGCTGGCGGCCGGACTGGCAGGCTTCGCCTTCGCGCTGGTCGCGAGCGCGGTCTGGTACCACCTCCTACCCCCGCAAGAGGCGGCTCCGCTGGTGGTGGCCGGCGGGCTCGCCATCCAGATGCTCACCCTGGTGCCCCTGCGCCGCATTATCGCCTGGCGGATGCTGGTGCCCTTCCTGATCGGCGGCGCGCTGGGCGTGCCTCTCGGCACCTTGGTGCTGCTCTGGGTGGATGCGCGTCTGCTCACCCTCGGGGTCGGGCTTCTGATGATACTCTATGGTGGATGGATGCTGCTACGGATGGCACTCCGGCGCGCACCGCTCGCCGTGACCACCGGCGGACGCCGGGCCGATGCGGCGGTCGGGCTACTTGGCGGGGTGCTCGGCGGCATCGGCGGCTTTTCCGGCGTGCTGCCTACTCTGTGGTGTGACCTGCGGGGCTGGCCCAAGGACACCGCGCGGGGCGTCTATCAACCCTATATCGTCGCCATGCATGCCTGCTCGGCCGCCTCCCTCGCGGCCGCCGGCTTCTTCAGCACCGGCACGATGCGGCTGCTGCTGCCGCTTGCGCCCGCTCTTCTGCTCGGCACCGTCCTGGGGCTTTGGCTCTACAAGGCCGCCACGGCGGAACGCTTCCGTCTCGTCCTTCTCGTCCTGGTGATGGTTTCCGGTCTGTCCCTGGTCTGGTGACCCCTGGCCCAAGCGCTCAAAGGAGGAAGCAATGAACGTCATGCACACGACCGCGGCAGAGCCCCTGAAGGTCGATCCTCGTGCGATCGAGGAGGCCGCCAAGCTCCTCTACATCCGCGCCCTCAAGGTCCTGCCAGACGACGTCAAGGCTGGTTTTGTGCGCCTCGGGGAGGCGGAGACGGATGCGACCGCCCAGGCCGTGCTCGCGACCATGGTAGAAAATATCGGTGTCGCCGAGCGGACAGAGAACCTGCTTTGCCAGGACACAGGCATCCCGATCTACAATGTGGAAATTGGCCGCCAAGTGACGCTTGACGGCTGGGGGCTTAAGGACGCGATTACCCGCGGCGTAGAACGGGCGACGCGCGAGCACCCGCTGCGCTCCTCGGTTGTGCATCCTATCACCCGAAAGAACGAGCACAGTTCCTGCGGGGACCGTGTTCCCGTGATCAACATCGATTTCACTGATGACGACCGTACCCTACGGATCGAGATGATCCCGAAGGGTTCGGGCAGTGAGAATGGCAGTTTCCTGCAAATGCTGGTTCCGGCCGACGGCATCGCCGCTGTGAAGCGCTTTGTGGTGGAACGGGTGGTGCAAGCGGGCGGCAAGGTCTGCCCGCCCACCATAGTCGGGGTCGGCGTGGGCGGCACGAGCGACCTGTGCATGCACCTTGCCAAGGTCGCCGCCACCCGACCGCTCGGTAGCCGCTGCCGGGACCCCGAAGGCGCAAAGCTCGAGAAGGAGCTCTCGGAGGCTGTGAACGGCCTCGGCATCGGGCCGCAGGGCCTGGGCGGCGATGCAACAGCCTTCGCGGTGCATGTCGAGACTGCTGCGACGCACATCACCATGAACCCAGTGGCCGTGAACATCCAGTGCCATAGCGCGCGTCGCGCCAGCGCCACTTTCACGCCAGCCGGCATCTCAATCGGCTTCTGAGCGCGAGGAAAAACAGTCATGTCTGACCACGTGCTCAACATGCCGGTATCCGAGGCCGAGGTCCGGACCCTGCGGGTCGGCGACCGGGTGGTACTGCAGCAGACGCTCTTCGGCATTCGTGACGCCACTCAAATCCACATGTTTGACCGTGGGCGCCGCACCCGGTTGGATCTGCGGGGCCATGCGGTGATCCACACGGCACCCAATGTTCGCAAGGTGGAGCCCTCAGCCGATTTCCCGGCGGGCTACGCACCGGTCTGCATCGGCACCACCACCTCTGACCGCATGGAGCGCTTCACGCGGCCACTTATGGAGCGGGAGCGCGTACGGGTCATCATCGGAAAGGGCGGGTTGCGGCAGGGCTCCCTCGATGCCTTTGCTGAACTCGGGGGCTGCTACCTCGCCATCATCGGCGGCACGGCGGCGCTGGAGACGACCTGGATCGAGCAGATCGAGGATGTCGACCTCGACGATCTGAACCCCGAAAGTCTTTGGCAGTTCCGCATCCGGGATTTTGGCCCGCTCCTCGTCGCGATGGATAGCCATGGCGGCAGTCTCTACGCCGATATCGGCCGCAAGGTAGCGGAGCGGCAGCGCGCTGTGCTTGAACGGCTCGGGGCGGCGTGATGACAACGGGATCCCTCCCCGGCATCCGCCGGATGCGCACCGATGTGCTGATCCTCGGCTCCGGCGGAGCCGGTCTGCTGGCCGCGCTGCATGCAAAGCGTACGGCACCGGACCTGGAGGTCACCATTGCCGTCAAGGGGCTGCTCGGAAAATGCGGGTGCACCCGCATGGTCCAGGGTGGTTATAACGTTGCGCTCGCCCAAGGTGATTCCGCGGAGCGCCACTTCATGGACACGCTTGAGGGCGGCAAGTGGCTCAATGACCAGGATCTCGCCTGGACCCTGGTGACGGGCGCGCAGCGCCGGATCCGTGAGCTGGAGAATGAGTGGGGTTGCTTCTTCGATCGCAATCCCGACGGCACAGTGCACCAGAAGGCCTTTGCCGGGCAGACCTTCGACCGCACCGTTCACAAGGGCGACCTGACCGGGATAGATATCGTCAATCGGCTTGCCGAGCAGGTCTGGGCGCGAGGTGTGCGCCGGTTGGAAGAGCATCGTGCGTCCGCTCTCATTCGCAGCGCCGATGGATCCCGCCTCTCCGGCGTATTGCTTGTGGACATGCGCAGCGGCGAGCTGGTCTTCGTTCAGGCACGCGCCGTGCTGCTCGGCACTGGCGGAGGGCCAACAATGTACCGCTATCACACTCCCTCTGGTGACAAGTCCTGTGACGGAATGGCGATGGCACTGCAGGCCGGCCTTGCCCTTCGTGACATGGAGATGGTTCAGTTCCATCCTACCGGCCTGCTCGCCGGCGCGGAAACGCGTATGACCGGGACGGTCTTGGAGGAAGGTCTCCGCGGCGCCGGCGGCTACCTGTTGGGCGGCGACGGTCAGCGCTTCATGCACAAATATGACGGTCGTAACGAGCGAGCGACGCGCGACATCGTCAGTCGCTCCGTGTACCGCGAGATGCTGGCCGGCAACACCACACCGAATGGCGGCGTCTGGATTCAGATGAGCCATCTTGGCCCGGACAAAGTCCGACAGATGTTCAAGGGCATGGTGGATCGCTGCGGTGACTGCGGCTTTGATCTGGCCGAAGGCCTGGTCGAAGTGGTACCGACCGCACATTACATGATGGGCGGGGTCGAATTTGCCGTGGACGGCTCCACGGACCTGCCAGGCCTCTTCGCGGCGGGGGAAGATACCGGCGGCGTTCACGGAGCTAACCGGCTTGGCGGTAATGGCGTTGCGAACTCGACAGTGTTCGGTGGTATCGCCGGGGACTCAATCGGCGAGTGGGCGCCGCGCGAGGGGCACTTCATCGAACCCGGCAGACCAGAGCTGGAGGCGGCGCGCGAAGGACTCCTTGCCCCGTTTGGCCGACCAGCCGGTCGACTGACACCGCTGCGCGACACGTTACACGATCTCATGTGGAACAAGGCCGGCATTCTGCGTGACGCCCAACGCCTTTCTGAGGCGGCCACGGAGCTGCGGAGCCTGGAGGAGGCCGTGGACCGCACGGGAGTGACCGGTGGTACTGCCTTCAACCTGACTTGGCATGACTGGCTGAACCTGAAGAGCCTTATCCTTGTCAGCCGCGTGATCGTCGCCGCGGCACAAGCACGACGGGAAAGCCGTGGCGCGCATTTCCGCGACGATTTTCCCGCGACTGCGCCGATGGAAGGTGGGCTACGCTTCACCAGTGCGACCCTGCACGAACAGGAGATCGCGCTCGACTGGAAGCCTGTGCGCTTCAGCCGCCTCCAGCCCGGCGAAAGCCTGATGGCGCCCGAGGTGGCGTAATGGCCCCAGCTGCGATGATATCCGTACTGGCCCCGGGTCGCCGGCCCCCTGGAGATAGACAGGCCTTAAGTCAGGGCCGAAGTTAGAGCGGTGCCGCTACAAATCCTGTCTGCCACCTCCGACCTATCCGCCCATAGAAGCAGATCCAGAATACTTAGACCCTTTTGTCCGACATATGGACCCGTGGAATAGTTCCATAACGTCGTTTCGGCGAAGAGAAGTTCCACGCCGATCGCCTGGAAGGCCCCGGGATCAAAGAGCGCTCTTCCTCCAGCCGGATTAACATAGGAGGTCGCGCCGAGCTGCGAACAAAGCGCGGGAGCCCAGCCGCCGGGTCCCGGCCGATCCGGCAAGTCCAAGTACAGTGACGAGCAAACGCGGTGACGGAACGGAAACTGCAGTACCTTGCAGGCTTCCTCCAGTCCGCGAGTGTTAAGGCGTACCAGAGACTTGTCCAGGGTATCCGCGAATGCGGCCTCGACGAGCCCGCAAGCCGTATCGTATCGGGCCTTCCTGACATGGGGCTTGTAGTGAGTAAGCTTGCCCAAGATCGAGGCCCTTGCTGCCGACGGGTCCAGGATCTGGGCGTCTTTGATGGAAATCGAGATTGACGAGTTGCTTAGCGGAACAGTGATCCAATTCAGTCCGCCACGGGGATGAAGAACCCTGTTCCTATTCAACCAAGCCTTCGGAGTATATTGCGTGACGTCAAAGACAACCCACTCGTCAACTGATGCAATCAAGCCAAAGTGGCCAGCGTGCGGAAAGAAGTAGGGTTGCATGATCCCGAGGCGCATCTATCAAGCCTCCTCCGCCTGGGTGAGAGGATCCGGCGTTTTGCTGAGCAGCTGATGGATCACATCACAGACACGCTTAGCATCCTCAACCCGAACTCCTGTACCGACCGGAAGGGCAATGGCCGACGCAGCAGCCGCGCGCGCCCCCGGTAACGGTGCTTCCTCAGATCGAGGTTCGCGCTCCAGCACCCTTTCCGGGTCCAAGATCCGCCTCGCCACGATGTTCTCGGCCCTCAACCCGCGAAGAAGCGTCGGCGCGGAGATTCTGCCCTCCGGGTCTTCCAGGCGGATGATATGGTGATAGCTCTGCCCAGGCCTCCCGGCGTCTGTGTCTAACTGCCTGATTACACCGATCCCGCTTAGGCCCGACGTGTAAGCAGCACGAATTTCCGCAGCATGCGACCGGTTCGCCCCCCAGTCGTCCAGTGACAGAAGTGCGACAGCGGCTTGTAGCTCCGACATCCGGCCATTCGCCGTTCGATGGACGGCGACCTGGCGGCCGGCGCCATAGCTTGAGCGGATGTTACGCAGCCGGTCCGCTAGATCATCGTCGTTCGTCGTGATGCAGCCACCCTCAGTGGCAGTGATCATCCGGTTCCGGCCGAAGGAAAATACCTCGCAGGATCCCGCGCTTCCTACGGGCCTTCCATTGGGCAACGTGACGCCGAAGCAGTCGGAAGAATCGAACCATATCGGCACGCGCAGGCGAGCGGCTTCGGCCATCATTCCTTGCGTGTCACCGGGCATCCCCCAGGGTCTCGCCGCCAGCACTCCTCGGACTGTTTCCACACTCCGCGGAGTTCTGGCCCACAGCTGGGACCGGTTCGGGATCAGGGTGTCGGGATCGATGTCACAGCAAACAGCCGTTCGGTTGGTCCAGGAGAGCGACTCGTAGGCGGCTGGCCTAGCTGCGGCGGAGATCACGATTCCGCTGCCGGGCTGTGCGTGCACCTCGGCAGCCATCAAGAGTCCGATCGATGCGCTGGTGACGCATATGGCGTGCTGCACACCGAGCATCCCCTCGATGCGTCGCTCGAGTTCCTGCGCCAGCGGCCCCTGATTGGTGTACCATTGACGGTCTAGAATCGCCGTACAGGCGTCATGGAGCGCGCTCTTGGATGGGAACCATGGGCGTCCTCCACCCAGCGGCCGAGAGAACGCCGGCTTCTTTCCAGGCCGGAGGATGTTCATGGTCTTTTGCAACTGACTCATGCTTCGGCGACCATGGCAGCAGCATTCAAGGCAGCATGAATGCTTCTTCCGCCAGCCAGATGGGCCAGGAACCGGGCGAGAAGTGCTACGTCACCTGGAGAGACATGATGCCCGCAGGGCATGAGAATGTATCGCTGCGCAAGCGCATCCGTCGTCGTAAGGACCGCCGGCACGTGAGGATAAGTCATTCGCTTTTGATGTAGAGGGGGAGCGTAATAGGCGCGCGCCAGCGCACCCTGGTCGTTCAGAATCCGGACCGTCTCGTCTCGGGATAGCGGCCATTCACTAAGGTCAAGCTCGACCAGGACATTCTTGAACGATGTCCGCTGAGCTCCTCCGAACGGAACAACCCGAATTCCACGGATGTCCTTAAAAAGCGAGACATAACTCCCATAGATTTCTCGGTTGTGCTGCAATTGGTTCTCGACGCCGTCGAGGGAGGCAAGCGCGGCCGCGGCATGAAGCCCACTGAGCCTAGCGTTGAGACCAAAGCCAGGACCGCCTGCGCTGGTTCCATGGTCACGAATCCGGCGGAGCCTGGAAGCCAGATCGGCACATAGGGTTGTTACAAATCCACCCTCAAATCCGTTGATGAGCTTACTTGCATGAAGGGAGAAGACCTCCGCCTCGCCAAACTGGCCTACGCGCCCTTCCGGAATCACCTCGAACGCTGACTCGACAGCGTCGAACAGAACCGGGATCCCCTTCCGGCCGCCAAGCTCCATCAGGCCAGCGACGTCGCAGACCCCGACGATTGGATGCACTCCCAGAATTAGGGCAGATTCGCTGGTCAGGCACGGCTGCACTGTCGCGGGCGTAGCTGCGAGGGTCGCTTCGTCCACCTCGCAGAAGCGCGGCTTCAAGCCGGCCCACGCCGCCACGTCGGCCATGCGGCGATAGGTCAGGGAGGGCAGGACGATCTCACTCCGCCCTGGTATTGCGCAGGCGCGGACGCAGGAGACGAGGGCCCAGAACCCGTTCGAATAGGCCACGCAGTGGGGAACCTCGTGGAACTCCGCGAAGCGACGCTCCATAAGACGCACCAGGCGAGCTTCGCCGTCCGGTTCGAAGAGCATTTCCAGGTGGGCGAGTAGGATATCCCGATCAGGAGGCACGAGGTTCGACGTGGACCGCGGCCGATCAAAGAGCCTCGCCCGGCTAGAAGCGGCAGAGCGCCCAGCTATTTGCTGCTGCTTCACCACTAGCACCCCCGGGCTGTCGCGCTGCCCGGGCCGGGAGGCAAGCGTGTAAAAAGGGCATCGAATCTGTAATGGGCCGCGAAGAAGGGCGTTGGCATGGTGGAAAGCGAGACGGACCATCCTGCCTGCTCAGCCAGGTACGTGATGTCTGACCTGCTCCGCCAGATGCCGATGCGGGATGAGGGATCCGCCATCTCAGCGGCGGACGGCATCTGCTCGCCGTAGAAGCTGCAAGCCCTGTCCCGATCAGGAAGGTTCCCGACGAAGAGGCGAGAGATCCTGGGGAAGCGGCGGTAAACTCCGTCGAGCAAGCACCAGGCCTCGTCGTCGCTGAGGTAAGCAAAGGACCCGTAGCAGAGCGCCTTGGTGAAATGGTCAGGGTCGGATTCTGACAAGACATGATCCGCGGCCCCAGACACCCGGAAGTTGATGCCGTTCCGGGCGTCTGCAAACCTTTCCTTCGCTATACCGATGAGGTAGGGTGAAATGTCCGATCCGAGATAGCCGCCCACCCTGCTAAAGAGGTGACTTGCCAGCGCGCCATTGCCGCATGCAAAGTCAATGAGCACGTCGTGCCTTTCGAGGCTAAGTGCTTCGTCGATCTTGCTGACGATTGCCGCAATGTCAGAGGGCGAAACGGGCTTACCCCCGACAGTTCTGCGGACTTGGCCCCAAAGATTGTCCCGCGAGACGGATCTCGCCCAGCTGTCGTAGTTCAGGGTTGGGTAATCGGGCTTCCCTGACTCGGACGCGGTAAATGCGCTTTGGCTCATTGGGCAGCCTCAGGACTGAATTCAGCGAAAGCCTCATTTGCCCTTGCCGCATCGGCGAGCTCCGCGACAGAACGCATGAAGGCGAGTGGGCTGAAATGCTGCTCGACGAACTGGGTGCCCTGGTCGAGTGCACTCTGATCAAGAGATTTACACGCGAGCGCCTCCGCTATCTGGTCCGTTAGCCCCGGACTGTTCCACTCGAAGCCGCAGAAGGCAGGCAGGCGGGAGAGATTAGAGCGAGCATAGTCGTTGAGATCGGACGCGACCGCGCAACCCGCGGCGAACCCTCGCAAGACGCGCTCGTGAGCTCCTGTCGAAAAGTTGGGGGTTGAGTTCACCAACCACCGGGACCTCGCAAAGAGCACATCCAGCTTGGAGGCGTGGAATGCGGGCCGGAACACCGCTCGCGCGCCCTCGGTCTCCTGACACAGGTAGTCCCATCCGCCTCCATAGATTTCGACCGGCAATGGAAGCAGCGCACGGGCAACTCTCGTCGCACGGACCGCTCGAATGTACAGGTCAAGCTCGTTGAGCATACCGAACAGCATCGCTCGGCTCTCCTCAATGTGCAGGCCAACGGCCCGGAAGGTCGCCGTGGCAACGGTGACCAGGTCGCCCGTGGGTTGATCGGTCAGGATCCTTGCCGCCTCCCGCAGCGCCTTGTTCAGGCGCGCTGGCAGACGCTCCCATGCTGCCACCAACTTTTGTGGGTCGCTTCCCGTTTTGACGTAGGCCATGGCGACCGGGCGACGCTCCCAGGGTATGGATGCTCGGTCCGGATTGGGCAGCACGCCCATGGGCAGCAGGCTCGAGATTTGCGGCGAGCGAATGTATTTCTTCTGAAAGGTGAGCCAATCTTTGTAAACATATCCGTTTACAACCCAGCTCGAGGGCACTTGATGGTTCCGGGCCATCCAGAACGGCGGATCGGCCAGGACGGAGACGAACGGAACCTTGATGGATGCCCAGAAGTTCTGATTGCCGGATCCCAGGCGGGCTCCGACGCCGGCATAACCCCAGGCGAAAGCAATGCCTTCGATCACGAGCTCGGTGAGTCGCTGGCTGGTATCCGGGGCCCGAAGATCAAGCACGTGACCAACATATCCAAAGGGCCGGAGCACTTCCATGAAACGGGCACTTTGCACGGCGAGGATGTCGTTCAGGTTGTCCCCGGTGAAAGCAACTACATTGTTCGGTATCGGCTTCATGGCTTGATCCCGCTTCGATATCGGCGCTCGCTTCTCTGAAGCTCCGCCTTTGGTGGCTTGGCCCGCATCGATCATTCTGGAGCTAGCGCTCGCTCTGCCCGGAGGCGGCGTATTTCGAGGCCCCGAGGCCCCAACTCGGACCTATGTCGGCCACGTGGCGTGCGGGAATAAGAATCCTGACGACGGCGCGTACAGGATGATTCGTGTTGCGCCCTGAGCTTGTGGTGGCCTGCGGGCACGGTGTGGACCATGGCCGCGATGATCACTTCGCGCTCCGCGTCCGACGGAATACGCTGTGTCCCCTGCACGACCACGGAGAGCCAGGAGAGGACTGTCGGGTCGCTCCCCATGCAGTGCGGGGAAGTGCTATTTTGGTCTAGCGAGATCAGGGCCCAGGTCAGCAGATCACGGTTGCGACCTGGCGAGGGCTGCGCGACTAGCGGCTCCGAGCGAGGACGTGAGCCGTTCAGGTCACGGCCTTCGCCATGCTCTTGATCGCCGGCAGGGCCCGAAGCGCGGGCGCTCCGGTCGGGTGTTCTCCGCATCACGCGACTCCTTTTTGGGTTCGCGAGAAGCACAGTACCGGGGAAGGTCTTAACAGAAGTTGGATGCCGAGAAGGGATCTGTCAGAGGCTTGGGCAGCAGCGTCGTCTCGCATTCTCGTCCGGCCACATCTACGGCTCGTTCCGGATCTCGAGTGCTGTTCCTGGGGTTTTGATTAAATCAGCCTCGCCCTGCAACGCGCGCGCCGCCTGAGCTTTCCATTCGGAAAGCAGAGGAGGACGCGACGGAACGATGTCCACGAACCGCCTGAGGCGCCAGCTCCTGGCCGGGGGGACTGCGGCGCTGGCTTCCGTGACCGGAGCTGTCGGTCAGTCGAAAGCCATCGCGCCTGCGGCGACCCAGCTTCCCCGCTCTCTTCCAGCGTTCCGCCCCACCCTATTCCAGAGCTTCTTCCTCGGCGGATTTGAGTGCTCTACCCATCGGCGTGCTGACGGGCGGCGTCTCGACCTCATCGCCGCCACCGGGCACGATCGGCTAGCTCGGTCTGACTATGGCCAACTTGCCTCGCATCGCATTCGAACAGTGCGGGACGGCCTGCGCTGGCATCTGATCGAGGCTGCCGCGGCCGGCGACTATGATTGGTCCTCTGCGCTTCCAATGCTGCGCGCAGCGGAGGCCGAGGGCATGCAGGTCCTGTGGGATCTCTGCCATTATGGCTGGCCGGATGGGCTGGACGTGTTCTCGGCCGCTTTCGTCGAACGCCTCGCCCGCTATGCCGCGGCATTCAGCCGTCTGCACCTGGAGGAGACCGGCCGCCCGCCAATGGTTTGCCCCATCAACGAGATCTCGTATCTCGCCTGGGCGGGAGGCGACATGGCGCTGATGAATCCCATGGTTCGCGGCCGCGGGGGCGAATTAAAGCGTCAGCTCGTACGCGCGGCCATCGCCTCCATCCAGTCCATCCGCGAGGCGGCGCCTGGAGCGCGGATCATGACCGCGGAACCGGTAATTCATATCGCGTCCCCCTCCGGCGCCGATCCTGGGCCCGCCAGGGCCCATCTCGAGGCCCAGTTCCAGGCCTGGGAAATGCTGACCGGAAAGCTGGCCCCGGAACTGGGGGGGAAACCCGATCTGCTCGACGTAGTGGGCGTGAACTATTACTGGAATAACCAGTGGCTCTGCGCCCGGCCACAGCTCGCGGGCGCGCAATGGCTGTGCGAGGGCCCTACCCTCTCCCCCTTCGACCCGCGCGCGCGCCCTCTGCGCCGGCTGCTGGCCGATGTCCATGCGCGCTATCGCCGCCCCATCTTCCTGGCCGAAACAAGTATCGAAGGCGAACTGCGCGCAGCCTGGCTGCGCCATGTTTGCATGGAGGTCTGGGAGGCGATGCG
Organism: Roseomonas chloroacetimidivorans; assembly: GCF_049629625.1. Classification (NCBI taxonomy): domain Bacteria; kingdom Pseudomonadati; phylum Pseudomonadota; class Alphaproteobacteria; order Acetobacterales; family Roseomonadaceae; genus Roseomonas; species Roseomonas chloroacetimidivorans. The sequence continues at coordinate 90,242 of NZ_JBNBZS010000016.1, forward strand.
CGACGGGGTTCCACTAGAGGGGGTTTGTCTCTATCCCGTACTGAGCCATCCCGGCTGGGCCGACGACCGCTACTGCCCGAACGGTTTGCTGGAGATGGAGGTGCAGAACGGCCGACGGGTGGAGCACGCGCCGCTTGTAGCCGAGCTGCTCTACCAGCAGGACCGTCTACAGGACCTGCTGGCGCGGGCCGGTCAGCCATGATGCGGCAGCCATGCACCCCGCGCCGTGCCCCTGATCTCCGGGTGAGATGGCGTCTCAGTCGGATGACACCTGGGGCACGCCCGGGCGCCTGATCTGGCCCCTGCGGCGCGGAGCCGACGGTCCAGGACCGTACTCGCCGGGGAGGCCGTTCCCAGACCAGGCGGGCCAGGAGAACCGCCACTGCGCCTTTCTCGGCACTAGTCCTCGCGCGGGCACCGGATCTTGTTCCCGGCCCGCGGGAGCTCCTCCGCGTGGCTCCGTCCGGGCCGGGGGCATGGCGCGGGCCGCCGGATCAATGCGCTGGCGTTGTGTAATATATCACGCCATCATCGCGACAGCACGGCGGGCACAAACAATGATGGCAGCAACGCAGCCCTATGCCTCCAGCCTGGCGCATGGCATGCTTTCGCGCGCCGGGGTGACCGAACAGATATCTAGCCATACCCAGGGCTGGCGATCGCTGCACGCCTCAACGCAACGTGAGCAGCCCTATGAGCACGACTGCCCGAGCGTGCCGGATCATCTGCTCGTGCTGCATATGGACGGTCCTGTTCCGGTGGAGCGGGAGCTTCCTCAGGGGCGTGGCACCTCCCTCATTCCACAGGGGGGTACCCATATTATCCCTGGCGGAACGCAGTTCAGCGTCCGCCTGCGCGCCCCTCTACAAAGCCTGCACCTCTATCTCTCCGACGAGGTTCTGCGCGGCGTGGCAGGGGAATGCGGAGTTCGCAATCCTGCCGGTCTGGAGATCATCCCTCGGTTCGGGGATACGGACCCAGCGTTGACACGCCTTCTCCTCGCCGTCAGCGATGTGCTTGCGGATGAGCATCCGGCGAACAGCTGCTATGTTGACCATCTGGCGGCTGCCATCGCAGCGCGGCTGGTCCGGCATCACTCCAGCAGTCCGGCCGTCCCGGCTCCCGCACCGAAGGCCACGGCACGCGACATCGCGCCGGCAATTGGCTTCATGCGCGCTAACCTTCAGCGCCCCCTTACCTTGGCAGAGATCGCCTCGGTCACCTCCTGCGGCCCGGTTCAACTCACGCGGCGCTTCCGCCAGGTTCTGGGGAAGCCGCCGCATCAATATCTGATCCAACTGCGGATCGAGGCCGCCCGCAGGCTACTCGCCAGGTCCGACCTGCCCGTCGCGGAGATCGCGCTGGAATGCGGCTTCGCAAGCCAGGAGCACCTCACCCGCTTCTTCCGGCGGGTAACGGGGACCACGCCAGCCTCTTTCCGCCGGCAGTCCCGCTAGGACCCAGGAGGGGAGAACGAGCGTTTCGTGACGGAAAGATGCGCGGTTCATGCAGGCCGCGCGTGACACTTTTTGCCTAGCCTTCGCATCAAGGCCAGAAGGCCATGGCGGAGGAAACAATGGACAAGAACTATGTGACCGGGATTCACCATGTCACCTCATGCGTCGGCCGGGCGCAGGAGGACATCGACTTCTTCACCCGGATCATCGGACAGCGCATGGTGAAGCAGACCGTGCTGTTCGACGGAACCACGCCGATCTACCACCTGTATTACGGCAACCGGGACGCCGAGATCGGCACCATTATGACCACCTTCCCTTATCGGCAAGCGGGGATCCGGGGCCGGAAGGGCACAGGCCAGGTGGCTGTAACCGGCTATTCCGTGGCCGAGGACGCGTTGGATTTCTGGGCCCGGCGGCTCGAACGCCTGGGTGTCGTGAATGACGGCATACGGCAGCGTCTGGACCAGCCTGTGATCCGCTTCGAGCATCCCTCCGGCCTGGAGTTCGAGATGGTCGGCGATAACCGCGATAACCGCGCCGGCTGGACCACCGAGGAGATCGAGGAGAAGGACTCGGTTCGCGGCTTCAACGCCGTGACCATGTCCGTGCGGGACCGGGTGGAGCAGGAGCGTTTCCTCGTGGATGCGGTGGGCTTCCGCAAGACCGCCGAGGACGAGCGCTACCAGCGCTTCGAAATTGCGGAGGGCGGGCCGGGCCGCACCGTGATCGTCCGCCACGATCCCGACGTCCCACAGGGAAGCTGGACTTTCGGAGAGGGGACCGTGCATCACGTCGCCTTCGCCGTGCGGAACGATGCGGAGCAGATGGAGTTCCGCGAGCAGGTCGTGGGCATGGGCTATACCGACTGCTCGGAATCCAAGGATCGGAACTACTTCCACTCCGTCTATTGCCGCTCGCCCGGCGGAATTCTCTGCGAGTTCGCGACCTCCGATATCGGGTTCACCGCCGATGAACCGGCGGGGGAGTTGGGCCAGAAACTACTGCTGCCGCCCTGGTTCGAGAGCCGCCGGGCGGAGATCATCGCGCCGCTGGAGCCGATCACGGTCCCGCCTTCCTCCCTCAAGGCGAAGATGCCAGCCTGATCGGTGTCGGGGCGGCCCATCCGGACCGCCCCGGGCGACGAAGCAGGGAGGACGGAGATGGAACGCAGTTTCGCGAGCCGGCGCAATCTGATGGGGTTGGGAGCGGTGGGCATGGGTCTCGAACTCCTGCCCATACAGGCAGCCCAGGCGCAGCTTCCACCGGAGAAGGCTGATCGGGCAGCCTATTCGCCACACTTCGTCCGCTCGCCGGATGGCGTGCGGCTGGCGGCGTATGAATTCGGCAACCCTCAAGGCCCGGCTATCCTGTTCCTGCACGGTTTCGCCCAGGCAGCCCTCTCCTGGGATCGGCAGTTGCGCGATCCGGCGCTCGCCCGGGAGTTCCGCATGATCGCGATCGACCTGCGGGGCCACGGGATGAGCTCCAAGCCGGAGGGCGACGCCTTCTACAAGCCAGGCCAGGTCTGGGCCGATGACGTGAGGAGCGTGATCACGGAACTGGGGCTGCAACGTCCTGTACTCGTCGGCTGGTCGTATGCGGGGCGTGTCCTGGGTGACTACCTGACGGCCTATGGCGCGGGCGCGCTCGCCGGCATCAATTATGTGGATGCCAGCAGCGCTCTCGGCGATCCAGCCTTCCTCGGGCCTGATGTAGGGCTGCTCGGCCCGCAGGCCATGCTCGCCCCCGGCATTGACGGTTTCATCGAGGGCACGATCCGCTTCCTGCGCTCGTGCTTCGCGACCCAGCCCGAGCCGGCCGACTTCCAGACCATGCTGGCCTTCAACATGCTGGCGCCGCACTACGTGCGCGCTGGCCTGGCCGGCCGCCCGGCCGAATATGCAGCGGTGCTGAAGACACTCCAGCTGCCCGTGCTGGTCACACATGGCGAGAAGGATCGGATCCTCGACACGCGCATGGCACGCTTCACAGCGGCCACTGTGCCGGGCGCCCGGCTCTCGCTCTATCCCGACAGCGGTCATGCACCCTTCTGGGAGGAGCCGGCGCGCTTCAACCGGGAACTCGTCGAGTTTGTGCGCCACGCCCGCAGTCGTCCCTAGCGCGGCACGGCGCGCCGGGACTTAGGGATGGTTGCGGCGAGCCGACAGCGACGCTGCCCCGTATCAAAGCCAGGGACAGGGGGGGGGCGCACCGCGCCTCTCCAAGCACTGGGCCATGCCAGCACTGGTGAAATCAGAAGGTTCCAGGAGGATTTCATGTCCATTGCCGTCCCGGCCGCGCTGCGGCCCACCGCCGCCGAGATTCCCGTTCCAGAACCGCACCTTACCCCGCGGGAGCTGATCGCGCGCGCCACTGCCATGCGCAGCCGGCTGCGTGAGGCCCAGGCTGAAAATGATGAGCGCGGAGGGTATGGAGAGGACCTGTTCCGCGCCTTTGATGCGGCCGGCTTCTACCGCATCACCCAGCCTCGCAGGTTTGGCGGCTACGAGTTCGACATGCGTACCTTCTACAAGGCGATGGTGGAAATCTCCCGTGGCCACCCCGGCGTAGGCTGGTGTCTGACACTGGCCGCTTCGCATGCCTTCGTGCTGGCCTCACACTGGCCTGAACGTGGGCAGCGCGAGCTCTTCGCGCCGGATGGCCTCTTCGTCTGCCCGGCCCGTGCGGTTCCCTTCGGCACAGCCACCCCCGCCGAAGGCGGATTCCGCATCAGCGGCACCTGGAACTACTGCTCCGGTTCACCCTTCTCCACCCATTTCATGGGACATGCGCTGGTGAAGCGGGAAGGCCATCCGCCATCATCCCTGCTCTTCGTCGTACCGCGTACCGCCTACGAAATCCTACCGGACTGGGGAGGAGATCAGACCCTGGGAATGCAGGCCAGCGGCTCGAACAGTATCCGGGTCGATGACGCCTTCGTGCCCGAACATCATACCATTCCCAAGGATTTCATGTTCGCGCGGCCGGAGGACATGCTGGAGGGCACGCCGGGCACACGGCTCCATGGCAATCCGATGTATCTCGGTCGGCTGATGGGGCCCTTCCACGCATCGCTGGTTTCCACTGTCGTCGGCGCAGCCTGGGCCGCGATCGACGAGTTTGAGAACATCCTGCACACCACTCGTCCGGTCAGCGATCCGTCCATCCTGCGCGTTGACCATGCGGACTCGCAACGGCCTCTAGGTATGGCGCTGGGTATGGTCGATGCGGCTGAAGCGGCGCTGCTCGGCGTGGCCGACCGCTACATGGAACTCTGCGAGCGCTGGGCGGCTGACGGCACGCCGATCAGCGTTGAGGACAATCTGCGCATGCGCGGCATGGCACAACATGCCGGGCGGATGGCCTGCGACGTGGTGGAAATGCTGTTCCACGCGGCGAGCTCCTCCGCCACCAAAAGGGGCAATCGCCTACAGCGCTACTTCCGCGACGTGCAGATGTACCGATCGCACTCCTCCGCCCAATACCTGGACTTCGCGACGCTGATCGCGCGAGCGCATCTGGGGCGAGAGATAGGTTTCCGGGGGCTCTGAACCGGGCCCGTGGGGCCGGCAGGACGTAAGGGAGGAACGATAATGAGCATCGCCATGACCAGGCGCGGCACGCTAGGCTCCGGCGCGCTACTGGCCGGGAACATGGCCGCGGGCCGGGCGCGCGCAGCGCTCCCGGTGGATCGCGTCGCGCGCATGGTGACGGGCTGGTCTGCCGGCAGCGCTGCGGACATCATTGCCCGGCTTTACGCCGAACGCCTGCGCGGTACCTATGCGCAGCAGGTCATTGTCGACAACCGCCCGGGCGCCGCCGCGCGGCTGGCAGTCGAGGCCGTTAAGCTCGCCGCGCCAGATGGTGCCACCATGCTGATGACGCCCGAGAGCATGCTGACGATCTATCCGCACACTTATTCGCGCACGCTGCGCTATGACGGGCTACGCGACCTGATGCCGGTCAGCGGCCTGTGTGCCAGCGCTTTTGCCTTTGCGGTGTCCAGCCAGCATCCAGCCCGTGACGTGGAGGATTTCGCGGCTTGGGCCCGGACGCGCGGCGACATCCCGTATGCCAGCCCCGCCGCCGGATCGACCCCGCATTTCATTGCGGAGCAGCTGGGTCTCGCCCTCCGCATCAGCCTCGAACACGTCTCCTATAGCGGCGGCACCGCTGGGGCTTTGCCGGACCTGCAGGCTGGCCGCATCGCCGCGTATTGCGGCGTGCTCGGCAGCCTGACGGAGTTGCAGCGCTCGGGCTATGTCCGCATCCTTGCCGTCAGTTCAGCGCAGCGCGTCGCCGCCGTGCCGCAAGTGCCCACCTTCGCCGACCTGAACCTCGCCGCGCTTACGGCCGAGGAATGGTACGGCGTACTTCTTCCCGCCGGAACGTCGCCAGAGCTGGTCGGCGCGCTAAGCACCGCTATTCAGGCAGCAGCTGCTGTGCCGGATATGCGAGAGGCGCTGCTTCGCATTGATCAGCGTCCCCTCACCTGTTCGCCAGCGGAATTCGCAGAGCGCATCCGAAGCGAGCTCGACCGGTGGGGACCAATCGTTCGCCAGAGCAATTATCGGGCGGAGTGACGGGCATGGCGGAAGGTGGTGGCCCGCTGCGGATTGCTGAACAGGGCGGGTTCTGGGTCGGGGTGACGCGGACCTCCCTGCCCCACGGCACCGCTGCGGCCGGGCAGATGTATGTCCAGTATCAGCTTCCTGCGGAGCGCCGCCACGCGCTGCCCCTGGTGCTCGTGCATGGCGGAGGCGGCCAGGGAACGGACTACCTGACCACGCCCGATGGCAGGCCCGGCTGGGCGAGCTATTTCCTGCGCCGCGGCTTCGCAGTGTATGTGGTGGACCGCCCCTCCCTGGGGCGCTCGCCCTACCATGCCGACATATATGGCCCAGCCACGCCGCCTCCCACCTATGAGGCGCTGCTCAAGCTTTTCGTCGCTCCAGAACGGTACCCGGACTCCTATCCTCAGGCACGGCTGCACACACAATGGCCTGGCGGGACGGAACCAGGGGATCCGGTTCTCGACCAGTTCATGGCGCCGCTTGGCGCCTCCCTGGCCGAGCTCAGGCTGGTGCATGAGCACATGCGCCGTTGTGGCGCGGCGCTGCTGGACCGGATCGGGCCGGCCGTGCTGCTGACCCATTCGGCGGGCGGGCCTTTTGGCTGGCTCGCCGCAGACGCCCGGCCCGAATTTGTGAAGGCCATCGTAGCGATCGAGCCACTGGGTCCGCCCTTTGCCCGAACACTGACCGGCGGGCTTGACTGGGGACTGACCGCAGTGCCGCTGTCCTTCGACCCGCCGGCACCGGATCCTTCCGCCATGCAGCCGGAGCTACGCGCTGCACCGGGGGCAGACCTGAAGCTCTGCATGGTGCAGGCGGAGCCGGCGCGGCAGCTTCCGCGTCTAAGCGGCATTCCGATCGTCGTCGTCACCGCGGAGGCGTCCTGGAAGGCGCAGGAGGATCATGGTGTCGTCGATTTCCTGCGCCAGGCCGGCGTACCGGCAGACCATCTGCGGCTGGAGCAGGCTGGCATTCACGGCAACGGCCATATGGTCATGCTGGAGCGGAACAGCGACGAAATCGCAGCACTGCTGGCGGACTGGATCGAACGATGCGCAGGGATGCCTCAGGCCAGCCAAGACCGAGCGAATGAGGAAACCAAGAGCAAGCGCCCAGAACAACTGAGCCGCTCGACATCAGGGAGGAAAAGATAATGACAGATGTAGTGACACGTCGAATGCTGCTTGAGCTGGGCGGCGCCGCGGCCATAGGCGGCGCGGCGGCTCTTCCACGCCGCGCCTCGGCGGCCGAGGCGCTAAGCCGGCCAGCAAGGCTGGTCATGAACTTTTCAGCTGGCGGCGTCATGGACACGGTCGCGCGTCTGTATGCCGAGCGCCTGCGCGGCCTCTACGCCCCGCAGGTCATTGTGGAGAACCGCCCCGGCGCCGCCGCGCGCATCGGCATCGAGGTAGCCAAGGCCGCACCCTCGGATGGAACGACCTTCCTAATGACGCCCGAGACGATGATGGTGATCTATCCCTTCATCTATACACGGACGCTGCGCTACGATCCTCAGCGTGATTTCATTCCGGTTACGGGGCTGTCCTCCACCGGCTTCGTCTGGATGGTCGATGCCAATCACCCCGCGCGCGACTTCCGCGAGTTTATCCATTGGGCCAAGGGCCGGGACGAAGTACCCTATGCCAGCCCTGCGGCGGGATCCACGCCACACTTTCTCTCCGTGCAGATGGCCAAGACCTTGGGCCTAAACCTCGTGCATGTACCCTATCGCGAAATCGCCATGGCCTTCGCCGACCTCAATGGCGGGCGTATCTCCGCCTATATGGCCGTGCTTGGAACCGGGGCCGAGCAACACAGGGCCGGACGGATGCGGGCACTGGCCGTGACGATGCCGCAGCGTGTGCCGACGCTGCCGGACGTGCCCAGCTTCGGCGAACTTGGCCTACCGCAAATGACGGCCGAGGAATGGTACGGCATCTTTCTGCCGGCAGGCACGCCGCAGCCGATCGTGACCGCCTTGCATGGCGCAATCGGCCGGGTGGGGGCGATGCCGGAGATGCGCGCCGCGCTTCAGCGGCTGGAGCAATACCCCGTCAGCAGCACCCCGGCGGAGTTCGCGGAACGCCTTCGGACGGAGCGGAACCGGTGGGAGCCGGTGATCCGAGATTCAGGCTACGTTGTCGAGGAGTGACCGGAACTGGAGGAACGGAAAGACCTGCACCTCCGAGTGTCTCGGGCAACCTTGGATCGAGCCCTCCAGAGCAGGTCCGCTGCTCCGAAGCGGCCCGCAGGGCCACGAAACGCCGAAGGTGGAGCAGACAGGCGCCCGCTGACCGTTCCGCCCCCGGTGCCGGTCCCGCCTTCCAGACCTGTGGGCCGCTCATACTCGTTGCAGATGATCACCTAAGGCCGGCCTGCAAAACCGGTTGGCAGGTTCGTCGTTACCCGCTCTGTGGTGCAGTTCCACCCGGGTCTGGGACAGCCAGGGCCATGGGTGCCGGAGGATTCTGTCATGCCGACTTCCGTGCCGTTACACGTCAATGGACGGGCTACGACGGTTGACATTGATGATCCTGATATGCCGCTTCTCTATGCCCTGCGGGACAATCTGGGGCTGCATGGACCCCGTTTCGGCTGTGGCCTCGGCCAATGTGGTACCTGCACCGTTCATATCGACGGCGAGGCTGCCCGGTCCTGCGTCACGCCGATGTCCTCGATCGGCCCGGACCAGCGGATCGTTACGCTTGAGGGGCTAGGGTCGCCCGAGAACCCGCATCAGGTCCAAAAGGCCTTTATGGACGAACAGGCGGTTCAGTGCGGGTACTGCATCAATGGCATGATCATGCAGGCGGCCGCGTTTCTCGCGCAGACTCCCAGGCCCACGGATGACCAGATCCGGGACGCCCTGGCCAACAACATATGCCGCTGCGGCACGCACGCCCGGATCATCCGGGCCGTGAAGCGTGCGGCCGGCACACTGTAATCAGGGGAGCGAAGCCATGATGTCGGCCACTGCCACACGCCGCTCCTTCCTCGGGACAGGCGGATCCCTCATTGTCAGCTTTGCGCTCGCGGGACGCGCCCTGGCGCAGGGCGGGCAAGCGCCAGCCGCTGCGGGCCCTTCCCGCCCGGCTGGCGGCGCTGCTGTCGCCAAGAGTGTCGCGCTCGACGACGTGGACGGCTTCCTCGCCATCGGCGCTGACGGAAAGGTCACGCTCTTCTCCGGCAAGGTCGATCTCGGCACGGGCGTACGGACCGCCCTGACCCAGATGGCGGCCGAGGAACTCGATGTACCAATCGAGCGCATCACCTTCATCCAGGGCGACACGGCCCTGACACCCGATCAGGGGCCCACCTATGGCAGCCTATCAATTCAGAATGGCGGCATGCAGATCCGCCAGGCTGCCGCTACCGCCCGCCGGGCGCTCGTAGAAGCGGCCGCGCAGCGCCTCGGCGTTCCGGCGGCGGAGCTGGTCGTAGAGGACGGAACGGTGCGGCGGCGCTCGGGTGGGCCCGGCATCGGCTATGCGGAGCTGATCGGAGACCGCAACTTCTCGCTGAAGGTGGACAAGGAGGTCACCACCAAGGACCCGGCCAGCTTCCGGGTCGTCGGCCAGTCCGTGCCGCGGCTGGACATCCCCGAGAAGACCACGGGTCGCTTTACCTATATGCACGACTTCAAGGTCGAGGGCATGCTGCACGGCCGCGTGGTCCGACCACCGGCGCTGCAGGCCGAGCTACGGGAGGTGGATGAGTCCTCGGTCCGGAACATCCCCGGCTTCGTGAAGGTGGTACGGGAAGGCAACTTCCTCGGCGTGATCGCGGAGACCGAATGGGGTGCGATCCGGGCGGCCCAAGAGATCAAGGCCAGCTGGTCGGACTGGCAAGGGCTGCCGGAGCAGAGCCGGCTTTGGGAGCATGTCCGCAACACCCGTGTTGCCAAGGATGATGTGACCAGCAATGTCGGCAATACGAAGGAAGCCATGGGCGGGGCGGCACGCCGCCTCTCCGCCACTTATGACTTCGCCATCCATACCCACGGCTCCCTTGGCCCGTCTTGTGCCGTCGCGGAGGTCCGGGACGGGCGGCTGACCTGCTGGAGCGCGTCGCAGATGACGCACAACCTCCGGAAGCAGCTTGCAGCCATGATGCGGATGCCTGAGGAGCAGGTCCGTTGCATATACCTCGAAGGATCCGGCTGTTACGGCCGGAACGGGCATGAGGACGCCGCGGGTGATGCCGCGCTGCTTTCCCGCGCGGTCGATGGACGTCCCGTGCGCGTGCAGTGGATGCGGCAGGATGAGCATGGCTGGGATCCGAAGGGCCCACCTACCCTGATCGACCTGCGTGCTGCCCTGGACGCGAACGGCAATGTTGTGGCCTGGGAATCCGAGTTCTTCGTCCCGCAGGGTGCTGCCGGCAATGTCGCCCTGGTGCCGGCGGAGTTGGCCGGGCTTCCCCATGAGGAGTCGATGGCGCCGGGCAACATCATCCAGAACTCGGCCCTGCCCTACTCCATGCCGAACATCCATACGGTCTGCCATCGGCTAGAGAACACGCTCTTCAAACCCTCCTGGATCCGCACGCCTGGGCGGATGCAGAATACCTTCGCCAATGAGTGCTTCCTGGACGAGCTGGCCGCGGCAGCCGGCGCGGATCCCCTGGAGTTCCGCCTGCGGCATCTGAAGGATGAGCGCGGACTGGAACTTCTGCGTCGTCTGGCCGTGCTGTCACGCTGGGAGACCCGCCCTTCGCCGCAGCGCAGCACGGGCAGCGGACCCGCCCGAGGCCGCGGTGTCAGCTATGTGAAATACGAGCTGAACAGGACCTATGTCGGCGCCGTAGCGGAGGTCGAGGTGAACCGGGAAACCGGCGACATCCGGGTGACGCGCTTCTCCGTCGTTCATGATTGTGGCCAGGTGATCAACCCGGATGGCGTGCGGAATCAAGTGGAGGGCAATGTCCTGCACACGATCAGCCGCACCCTTAAGGAAGAGTTGACCTGGGATCGCTCGATGGTAACAAGCCTGGACTGGGGCAGCTATCCCGTCATCACCTTCCCGGAAGTGCCGGAGATTGCCATCGAGCTTCTCGACCGTCCGGGTGAGAAGCCCTGGGGAGCAGGTGAGCCTTCCGCGGCGGTCATTCCGTCCGCCATTTCGAACGCAGTCTTTGATGCGACCGGGGTGCGACTGCGTTCGGTACCGTTCACTCCGCCCCGGGTGAAAGCAGCTATCCAGCAGGCCAGCTGAGCAACGCAACAGGCGGCGCCGCACTCGGCGCCGCCTGTTGCGGCAGCATGGGGTCAGCGTGGGGCCTCGTGCTGGATAGCGCCGGAGCAAAGGAAGCGTGTATGGCGCCGGCGGCCCTGAAGCGCATTGCCTCAGGGCCGCATCACGCCGGAATGTAAATCCGCCTCTTGGCGAGGGCGCTAGCGTATAACTGCTGGGCTCGTGCCAGTACCCTGCCCTGGGGTCGAGTTGGCCGCCGGTATATCTGGATCCCGGAGATCGCCCTGCGGCGGACCCAGGCGCAGTTCACGAGCATCGGCCGGGATCCGATCCGCCTGGATTTCTCGTACTCCCGCCGCCATGGCTTCGCGGGCCTGCGCCGCCGTCTTCTGGCCGCGGATGATGTCGTGCGCCAGGTTCAATGCCAGGATGTTCGTTGCCTCCCGATCGCAATGCGCGATCAGCTCTCCCCGCGTCCGGTCTGGTATGACACTACCGTTGAAGGTCGCAAGCGGTTCGAAGAAGTTGAGCGGCACGCGGTAGGATACGGCCTGCTCCAGCACATCCGTGTGCTTGGCGGGAAAGTCGTGTTCCAACCCCGCCTTGTGCACGACGCTCCGGATCCACGGGCGGTTCGCCTCCCAGTGCAGCCGCGTGGGGGTTACCTCCTGCGGCGCGCCGTACTTGCGCAGCATCTCCTCCGCAGCAGCCTTCGCCTCCTGCGGCCAGTCCTTGATCAATTCCGTGACTGAGGCCGGGCTGTTCTGAGCCGCCGCTTCCGCCACGGGGAGGATAGCGGCGCAGGTAGCGGCGCTGGCACCCAACAGAAGCCCACGGCGGGTAGCTTGGATCTGGTAGCGGTGGCCCATGAGCCTCCTCCATGCATCGCGCTGCAGGGCGTTCAACGACACCGCCTGGACACAGGTTGCGGAGCAGGCCCTGGCCGAAGACATAACCGGTCACGGGAGTGGCCCTCTCACCATGAGGCCCGCACAGGCATGGCAGAATGCTTGGCCGACCTCGTCCAGCCGCCGCGCATGATGAGAGAACAGGCGCGGGCTGCCGGGCTTCCCGCCGAGGAGGCCAGCGGGCGCGGCGCGCCTCCGCTAGGCACGCGCCAGGGATCCTATTCTTTGTCGCCGCGAACGCGGTGCAGCAACTCCTCCATGAAGCCCGCGAGCGACGCTTCCGGATCGTCGCTATCGCCCGTGATGACGCGGATACCCCACTGACTGAGCACTGCTTCCTGCACGTCGTTGCGGCGTGGCATGAACACGAAGGGAGCAGGCCGGTCCCGCTCATAGCCAGAGTCCCGCCAGATCTGGGCGAGCTTGTGCAGCAGCAGCCGGATGTTCAGGTCGGACATGCTATAGCCGATGAACAATAGCGTCCTGCCCAGCGCATCTGCCCAGAGCTTGATGTCAAGAGGAGAGGAGAAGCTCAGCCGGTTGAGATAATCGGTTTCGGCAATGACCAATGACTGGTCATCGTCGAAGTCCCCGTGATACTTGACGATCTGGGTGCTGCTGTTACTGGCGCTCGCGATGTCGCGTGTATTCGCGATCTTAACATAGTCCCGGCCATGAACACGGAACGCAGTTTCCAGATTGGCGTCGTAGTTCGTGGTATAGATGATCGGAAAGTCCAGGAGCACGATGATCTCGTGGATACGAGATGCCCGCACCCTGTCCTCCGACACGCTCCAGTTTCGGTCCATCCAGCTACGCAGCGGGCCGATGCTGCCTTTCTGCAACCGGTAGTACTCCGCCAGCGTCTGATAGCTGCTGTCCGCGCTAAGAAACCAAGCCGGGTCGAGACCGAGCTCCTGCCCCATATGTTCGATCAGTTGCCGCCAGGATGGCAGGCCAACGGTCATCGAGAGTCCCGCGCCCGCGAACAGGATGGCACGCCTCTCCCGAATGACGCTTGCGAGGGAATCGATTTCGGTACGCATCCTGCAGGACCACTGCGCCGGAGGCAGCTACAACCCCGGAAGCGCGGTGCGAGTTTCCGCCACGGCTATCGAGGCAGCCCTTCCCACGAGATTTGCACTCAGCTCGACCTTGAGGACTGGCATCCGGCTGTGACACCCCTTGGCCGCCTCTGCTGCGATCGGTTCGGTGGAGATCCGGCAAGGGCCTGCCCCAGGGGTGCGTTATCAGCACCGGCCTGGCCGACACAGAGACCGACCAGCCGGCGTGGCCAAAGGCACGCACGCCCCGCCGGAAACGGAGATTGGATAAGCAACCGGGCCTGCGTTCCGGCGTTCGCCCAGCATTGCCGGGACGGGGGCTTCCCATCCGAGCCTTGTTTTTCCCTTTTGTTCTGCTTCTTCTGGGATGCGATGGTGAACAGCCGCCGGGCCTTCGCGTCACGGGGGGAAATCCGGACCGCGGGCGGGTGGTGATCGGATCGGCTGGCTGCGGCGCCTGCCATGTCATCCCAGGCGTGCGCGGCGCTAATTCCTGGGCGGCACCTCCGCTGAACGAATGGGCACGGCGAGGATATCTCGCCGGGCGCTTTCCTAACTCCCCGGAGAATCTCGTCGCCTGGCTTCGCGACCCTCAGGCGATGCTGCCAGGGAACGCCATGCCCAATTTGGGTCTGACTGATACAGAAGCGCGGGACGCCGCCGCCTACCTCCTGACGCTCGGGGCCAATCGCCTGCCGGCGGTTCCGGCAGGGCTGCCCCTAGGGCCGAAGGAGGCTGGTCCGCGGGAGGAGCCACGCATCCGTCCGCGCGGCTGATCGCCTATCGGCAGGCCGGCAGCACGAGGGCTGGCAGGGCCTCGAACAAGATGGCGAAGCAGGCGACGACGCAGGCGGCTCCGCCAAACCATTGGGTGAAGAGCGGCTCTGTCTCGCCACCCTCTATCACTCCGCCTCCCTGTCGCAGCAGCAAGAAAGTCAGGCCTAGCGCGGCCAGGGCCAGCAGCGTCGCGCCACTGACCAGGACGGAAACCCAGGGCAGGCCGAATAGCTGCCAGTCCGCCATCGCGCGCTCGCAAGCGAGTGCGTGCACGGCGTAGATCGCACCGAAGTGCATGGCCCAGATGATGAAGCCTGCGGCGGGCAGGACCACCGCCCTCCCAGCGGAGGCGGTGCGCACCGTCACAGCAGCCGCGGGAAGCCGTGCAGCAGCACCAGCCCCACCGCCCCCTGTCCCGCTGTGTAGAGCCAGAACAGCATCATATTGTCGAAGGTCAGGCGCCGCGTGCCGTCGATCATCCCCGCCCAGGCCCGTGCCTGGGTGTAGAGGACCATGATGAGCGCGGCCGCCACGATCGCGCCGTGCCAAGTCAGCAGCGTGTAGGAGATCGCGGAATGAGCATGCTGCTCCGGCTCCAAACCTGAACCGAGCAGCGCGGCGAGGTCCGCAGCGAAGCCCCCGAGCATGAGCACCAGCGCCAGCGGCATTCCCCAGAATGGCAGACGGTTCCGTGTCCGCAGCATCCGGCTGGCCAGCATCATCGCGCCACCTGCCAGCAGATAAAGGACCAGGGCCGCGCCTCCCCAGCCCAGCACCGGCGAGCCCAGCCCCGCCGGAGGCCACATCCCGTCCCCGTTCACGAGCCAGAGGAAGAGATAGCTGCCAATGAGGCAGGCGTAGCAAGAGCCCATGACCAGCATCAGCACGATCATGGCCCACCAGGAGGTAGCCATTGGTCCCGTCACGTAAGTGGGCAGGACGATCCCGCCACCGATATCGCCGCGGCCCTCCCCGATGGGGCCAAAGTCGGTGCCGGTCCAGAGCCAATAGAGGAAGGCCCCGAACGCCAGCAGGGCGAAAGCGCCTGCAGGTACGAGCCATTCCACGGTCAGTACGAGAAAAAAGCCTGCCGTTCCGACGGCCGCGACGATATGGGCCCAGCTCGGGCCGGGCAGGACCGCAACATATTGCGGGATGCCCTCGGCGGGGCTGACCACCAAGCCCTCCCGCCGCCCGGTAAGGGTGCCGGGCAGGTAATGGCCGCCCGCCTCCACCTCCTTTGCCAGACCGGGGTGGCGCCAGAGCGGGTAACGGCTGTCCACCGCCGGAATGCTGCGCGGTCCGTAATTCATGTTCGGCAGCCATTCGAGCGTGCCGGCATCCCAGTGGTTTCCGCCGCCTTGCTGCACCCGGAAGTGCCGCAGGATGTCGACAAGGAGCAGCATCCCGCCCAGCAGCACCACCAGCGCGCCGATGGAGGAGAGCGCGTTCCAGATCTCCAGCCCATAGCCCGCAGGGTAGGTGTAGATGCGCCGCGGCATGCCCAGGAATCCCGAAATGTGCATCGGGAAGAAAGTGAGATTCACGCCCAGGAAGAGCAGTCCGAACACCCATCTTCCCAGGCGTTCGGAAAGCGGCGTGCCGAGGGCGGGTGCCCAGTAGTAGAGCGCCGCGAGCACCGGGAAGACCATTCCCCCGATCAGCACGTAGTGGAGATGGGCCACGACGAAATACGTGTCATGCGCCTGCCAGTCGAAGGGCGTGACGGAAACCATCACGCCCGTCAGCCCACCCAGCGAGAAGATGAAGATGAAGCCGAGGATGAAAAGCGTTGGCGTCGCGATCCGAACCTTCCTGCCGGAGGCGAAGGTCGCAATCCAGGCGAAGACCTGAAGTCCCGTCGGCACCGAGACCGCGAAGCCCGCAGAGGCGAAGAAGGCCAGGCTCAGCCCCGGGATGCCAGTGGTGTACATATGATGGACCCACAGCCCGAAAGAGAGGAAGGCCGTGCCTACCAGCGCCAGTACCACCAGCGACTGGCCGATCAACGGCGCCCGTGCCATGGCCGGCACAATCATCGACACCATGCCCGCGGCGGGCAGAAAGATGATGTAGACCTCCGGGTGCCCGAAGAACCAGAACAGGTGTTGCCAGAGCATCGGGTCACCACCGCGCTCCGGGATGAAGAAGGGCCAGTCGAAGGCGCGCTCCAGCTCCAGCAGGGTGGAGGCGATGATGACCGCGGGGAAAGCGAAGACCACCATGGCCGCGAAGACGAGCATCGCCCAGGCGAAGATGGGCATCCGCCCCAGCGTCATCCCCGGCGCGCGGCAGCGCAGGATGCCCGTGATCAGCTCGATCGCACCGGCTATCGCGGAGATCTCAATAAAGCCGATGCCCAGGAGATACATGTCGGTGTTGACGCCGGGCGATGCGGCCTTTCCGGTCAGCGGAGGGTACATGAACCAGCCGCCGTCGGGCGCCGCGCCAAAGAAGAGCGACGCAAAGAAGGCCGTGCCGCCGATCAGGTAGATCCAATAGGCATAGGCCCCGAGGCGCGGCGTGGGCATTTCCCTTGCGCCGAGCATGGCGGGCAGAAACGAGATGCCGACCGCCTCCACCACCGGCACGGCGAAGAGGAACATCATCACCACGCCATGGGTGGTGAAGACCTGGTTGTAGGTATCCGCATCCAGGATGTTCAGGCCGGGCAAGGCGAGTTGCAACCGGATCAGCACGCCCAGAAGCCCTGCCAGCAGAAGGAACATCAGCGCGGTGGCAAGAAAAAGCGGGCCGATAAGGTTGTTGTTGATCTCCGTGATCACGGCAATGCCGCGGGGAAAGGCCCAGGCATGCTCCAGGCGGCCCAACTCCTCTGGCGGGCGCGGAAGCGGGTTCGGAAGATCGCTCAACGCAGCGTCTCCAGCCAGGAAGTCAGGGCGAGCAGGTCGGAACCCTCCAGCGCACGCGCATAGGCGGGCATGGCGTTGCCCGGCTTGATATCCTGCGGCGCAGCGATCCAACCCGCGAGGTTGCCCCGCGTATTTGGCAGCGTCCCCGCTGCCAAGGTGGCGCGGGAGCCGATGCGGGAAAGGTCGGGCGCGATCCGCGCCGTCCAGGGCGTGCCGCGCACGGCATGGCAGGCGCCGCAGCCAGCCTCACCGAAAACTTCCATGCCGCGGCGGTGCTCCGCTGTCCGAGGCTCTGGCACCGGAGCGCGCTGGCGTGCGATCCAGGCCTCGAATTCGGCGGGTTCCTGCACGAGGACATCGAAGGCCATCCGCGTGTGCTGGATGCCGCAGAACTCCGTGCACTGCCCGCGCAGTTCACCCGTGCGGTCAGCGCGCAGGCGCTGGCGGTTCACGCGCCCGGGAATCATATCCAGCTTTCCATGCAGGTTGGGCACCCAGACGCTGTGGATGACGTCGGCGGAGGTAAGATGCAGCTCCACCTCGCGTCCACGCGGCAGGTGCAGGGCATTGGCGGTGACGGCACCCTCGCCAAGATCGGGGTAGCGCACCTCCCACCAGTACTGGCGCCCGATGATTTCGATCCGCAGCGGCGCCTCGGACATGGGCTGGAGCAGCGCGCGCGAGACGCCGAGGGAATAGGCCAGCAAAGCCGTCAGCACCGTCACAGGAAAGACGATGCCGCCAGCGATGGCGAAGCGGCGCGATCCCATCGCCTGGCGCAGGCGCGCCGGGGCAAAAAGGGCGAGCGCCAGGAAGGCCATAGTGATGGCGAACACCGCCCCACCGCCCCAGAACAGCACCTGGCTGAGCACCGCGATGCGCTCCGCCTGCACGCCCCAGGGATCGAGGGGTGTCTGCACGCCCGAGCAGCCCGCCAGGAAAAGAAGAGGAAGAAGCCGCCTCACGCCTCCAGCCGGTCCCTCCCCAGGCGCAGCGCGCGGGAGAGCGGGAGCAGGGCCAGCCCCGCGAAAGCCACACCGCCGGGCACCCACATCAACAGCCCGCCGAGTTGCTGATCGTCCAGCGGCGTTAGCCCCCATGGTAAGGTGGTCAGCGCATGCGGCGCGAAAAGCGGGCGCTGCGCAAAGGTGAGGAAAGCGCCCAGCCCCCCCATCTGCGCGGCGGTCACCAGACCGGAGAACAGGGTTGCCTCCACGCGGCTGGCCCGCACCGCGCCATGCCAGAGCCAGGCAGCGGTACCGAACAAAGAGGCGTGCATGGCCCACCACGCGACATCCGACCGGAAGGTCAGCGCATAGGGTGCGGGAAGGTGCCAGAACCACAGCGCGATCGCGAAAATGGCCGTGGAAAAGGTGAGCTCCCCTGTAGACGCGGCGCGGGCGCGCAGCCCCGCCGCGACCAGCGGTGCCGCGACCAGCATCACCAACAGGTGCTGCCCCGCCCGTGCGGAGAAGAGCGCCACGGCGACGCTGCAGAGCGGCGAGAGCAGCGCCAATGCCAGCACGGCCCAGCCGGACAGGAACAGGCGCCGATCCTCCGATGCCCGCCAGCCCCAGCCCAGCGCGACCAGCAACACGCCGACCAACAGCGCGTCGAAATTCCAGGTCGCCGCGCCCGGAAGTGGCGGCAGGCCACAGAAGGGAACGGCCTCGGCAGGATTCACGCGCTGGCCCTCGCATTGCCGAATCATGGGCGATCATACAGGTCAGGTGCCTCGGCGCCTCACCACACGGGCCATCAGCAACAGCAGGAGTGCGACGAGGCCGATCACAATTGCGTCCGCAAGCAGCTGCGGCGTGCCTCCTGTAGCGCCGGGTGCCAGTGGCGCATCCGGCCGCACCGTCCACAGCACCAAGCCGGCGTGCTGCAGGACGAGCAGCGCACAAACGGCCCGCATGCGCCAGGCCGACCACTGCGGGACGGCGGCCAGGGCGAGAGCCGCGCCCAGCGCGGACACGACGAGGCCAGGGTTCAGCCACTGCCAGGGGCCTTCCTGTCGTCGAAGATACCAGGCGGCCTCTGCCGGCAGGTCGGCTGCCCAGACTGTGACGAAGGGCACAAAGAGCAGCCAGAGTGTGAAGATTCCGAGTGCCAGCAGCGCCCGCTCCAGCCCGGTCCGTGCCTCCGGCTCCGCCGGATTTCCATGCACCAGCACCGCCATGCCGAGCGCGGCCGCCGCGCCACCGATCAGCATGGCA
Organism: Roseomonas chloroacetimidivorans; assembly: GCF_049629625.1. Lineage (NCBI taxonomy): Bacteria > Pseudomonadati > Pseudomonadota > Alphaproteobacteria > Acetobacterales > Roseomonadaceae > Roseomonas > Roseomonas chloroacetimidivorans. The sequence goes on from NZ_JBNBZS010000016.1 coordinate 109,309, forward strand.
AGGCCGTTGAGACTGCCGACCCAACCCCGATCGCGGGAGAGCGCCCAGTCCTCAAACCCGATCGCGGCGGTGAGAGGCAGCAGGAGCAGCGCCACCCCTGCCCCCCAGCGGGCCGGCGCCGGGCGCGCGAGTTGCCGGCCCAGAACGGACCAAAGCAGTAGGATCACCACACTGGCGACAAGCACGACCAGCCCCCGGGGGCGGTCCGCCCATGGGTAAAGCCGGCCCGATAACGCCAGGAGCGGCAGCGCCAGGAAGGGAAGCGCCGGCATCATCCGCGCTGCGGCGGAGAGGATTGGCCTGAGAGGCTCCACCCAGCGCTCCTGTAGCAGGATGCCGCTTGCAAGCACCGCCAGCACCCCTGCCCCGAGCGTTGCGGCCAGCAGGAAGGCGAGGAGCCAGGCTTCCGCGAGCGCCGTCATGGCCTTCCTCGCATCAGGACCTCTACATGCCGGGCGACAGCCCAGCGCTGGTGAGGGTCCAGCCGGTCGGAATGGGGATGGGCACCGGCAAGGTTCCCGGTAATCGCGGCCATGCTGCGCGCGGGATCGGACGGTAGTGGCGTGATGTGCGGGTGCCCGCGCTTGACAACGACGCCGTCGCCCAGGCCGCGCGCGCCGTGGCAGGGGGTGCAGAAGATGGCGTACCGGTCCGCACCTTGGGCCAGCAAGGCTGCATCGACGGGCGGGCCCGGCGAGGCCAGGGCGCGCGCTTGCGCGGCGGTGCCACGCGGGACGGAACCATCGGGCGGAGGGGCTGGGGGCGGCGGTTTTGGGCTTTCCGGCCAGCCGTCGCAGCCTGTGAGAAGAAGGAGAAGGAAGAGCCATCTCACGCGCTCTGCACCTCCGTCACTCGAAGGGGAGAGAGTTCACGCAAGAAGCGCCTGGCGGGCTCGGATGCGTAGAGCGGGTCCTCGGCGGAGAGGAAAAGGAAGAACCGGTCTTCGCTGGCCCGGTGGAAGCCGCGGGCATGAAAGGCGGGATGATTCAGCCGAGGCAAGCCGTTCAGCACCAGCATGCCGACCAGCGCCGCCGTGCAGGCCCAGAGGATCGGGATGAGATAGGTGGTGGGCAGGAAAACCGGCCAGGCATTGGGTGGCCGCCCGCCAACATTCACGGGGTAGAGGTGGACGGAGATGTACCAAGCCGCACCGGCCGAGAGAGCCGCGCCGATGACGGCGGCGGCCACAGCAATATAGCCTATCGGCGCAGCGCTGACGCCGAGCGCCTCGGCGGCCTCTGGAACGGGATAGGGGGAATAGGCTTCTATCCGCGTCCAGCCGGCGGCGCGGGCGGCACGGACCGCTCCGGTCATAGCCTCGGCTTCAGCGAACTCCGCCATGACGCCGAAGGGAGGCAGGTGGCTCATCGCTCTTCCTCCTCGGCTTCGGCCTCACTCTCCTCATGGCGCGTCTCGAACATGGAAACGGCCGGCACGAGGCGGCCGAAGAGAAGCAGGACAAGGGCAAAGAGTGCCACGGTGCCGCCGAGGAGCCCCCATTCGGCGGTGCTGGGCGTATAACCGCGGGCCATGCTGGGGAGGTGGTCGCGAAGAAGGCCGTCCACCACGAGGGACCAGCGGTCCAACCAGACCCCGGATGCGGCGAGCAGGCCGGCCGGGACCACGATGGCGGTGTGCCGGCGCAGCCCGTCGTGCCAGAGAAGTTGAGGCACGACGGCCGAGAGGAGGACCGCGCCCCAATAGGCCGGCGCCCCCTTACCCAGCACACGTGCGATGAGGGCAGCCTGGGTCGTCTCATCTTCCTCGACGAAGCCGACCAGCAGCTCATGCGCATAGGCGAGGCCCGCCGCCAGGCCGGCGCAGGCGAGAAGGCGGCCGAGCAGATCCATATCCGCATCATCGACGAAACGCTCCAGCGAGAGTGCGAAGCGCAGTACGGCCGCCAGAGAGAGAACGATGCCCAGGCCCGAGGGGAGGCCGGTGACGACCACATGCAGCGGCAGCCGCGCCTGGTGCCAGGCGGGGACGAGGGTGGTGGCGAATTCCAGCGCCACCACCGTCTGCGCCCAGAGCAGAAGGGGCAGCACCATGGCCGCGACCAGGCGATAGGCGGCCTGATGACGATGCCAGTGGGCGACGGAGCCGCGCCAGCCAAGGGCGAGAAGACCATAGGCGCGGGCGAGGCGGATGCGGCCGCGCCTAGCGGCGCGGTCGCGCATCGTCGCCAGGTCAGGAATGAGACCGATATACCAGAAAAGAGAAGTGACGATGACGTGGGACATGATGCCCCAGAAATCCCAGACCAGCGGACTGCCGAATTGGGGCCAGAGCGTGGTGTAGGAGGGGTAGGGAAAGGTCCACAGGGACAGCCACGGCCGCCCGAGATGCAGGATCGGGTAGAGGGCGGCGGCAAGGATTGCGGCAAGCGCGGCGGCCTCGGCGAAGCGGTTCACGGCGGTGCGAAGGCCGTGGCGGCGCAGCACGAGAATGGCCGCGAAGAGGCTTGCGGCGTTTGCGATGCCGATCCACCAGGCATAGGCGATGAGGTCGAAGCCCCACACATGAGGGATGTTGTTCCCCCACACGCCCACGCCCTGCAGCACCACGGCGGCAACGGAAATCGCCAGCACGATCACCCCCGCCGTGCAGAGCGCCGCGGAGAGGCGGAAGCTCCAGGCGCCCGGGCGCAGCGCAGCTTCCGCGACGGGCGCGGTAACGTCGCTCATGTCTCTGCCTCTGGCATGACGCGGGCGAGATAAGTGGTGCGCGGGCGCGTGCCGAGCTCCCCGAGAAGCGCGTAATGGCGCCCGTTCCGCTTCGCGCGCGAAACGGCACTGTCGGCATCGTTGAGATCGCCGAAGGCGATGGCGCGGGTGGGGCAAGCGCGCTGGCACGCGGTCTCCACCTCTCCGTCACTGAGAGCACGGCCTTCGGTGGCCGCCTTACTCCGCGCGGCGGTGATGCGTTGCGTACAGTAGGTGCATTTCTCCATCACACCACGCGGCCGCAGCGAGACATCCGGGTTGCGAGCCGGAGTGTCGAGGAGGCGGCGGTGGTCCGACCAGTTGAACCGGCGGACCTTGTAGGGGCAGTTGTTGGAGCAGCTGCGCGTGCCGATACAGCGCGGATACACCATCACGTTCAGCCCCTCATGGTCGTGCAGCGTGGCATTGACGGGGCATACGGGTTCGCAGGGTGCCTGCTCGCAATGCATGCACGGCACAGGCTGAAAACTGGCAGTTGGATTGTCCTCCTCTCCATGGAGGTACCGATCCACGCGGAGCCAGTGCATCTCGCGCCCCTGCGAGACGGCAAGCGGGCCTACGACGGGAACATTGTTTTCCGCCTGACAGGCCAGGGCGCATGCGTTGCAGCCGATGCAAGCGTCGATGTCGATCGCCATCCCCCAGGCATGGCCCGGATAGGGCCAGTCCCCATACAGGGAGGCGTCGCGCTCCGGCTGCGGCAGGGTGCCGCCGGGCGCGACGATACGGATCGCCTCCGTGGGATTGAGGCTGTGATGGGAGTCCGTGGTGACCGGCGGGGTATTCCGGCCGGTGGAGCGTAGTGAGAGACCAGGGACGACCCAGGCACCGTCGGCGGGCCGGAGGGAATAGGCGTCGAAGCCCCTCCCTTCCCCCACCGGCCCGCCGGCGCGGCGCCCCCCGCCGAGCGGCAGCGTGACGCAGCCGGGGGCATGGCCCGGAACCGGCCAGCAGGGGGCAAGGAGACTGCGTCCCTCCAGGCTCAGTTCCACCTCGTCCCCAGGCGCAAGGCCCAGTTCCGCCAGAGTGGCAGGAGCCATCAATGCGGCATTGCCCCAGGTGATCTTGGTCAGTGGCCGTGGCATTTCCTGGAGCCAGGCTTCATGCGCCTCGGCACCGCCGCGTGTGCCGGGATCAGGCACAAAGATCGCGGCAAGACCGTCCGGCAGGGGGGACGAGACTTGGTCCCAGCCCTCCCGTAGAGGAATGTCGAGCGCAGCGGACGCATCACCAGCCACGCCAGCCTCCAGCGCCTCCGCCCAGGCCGCCTCGAAATCACGTCCGGTCCAGGCGGCGCGCCAGCTTGCCTCCACCGCCGCTCGGGCGGTCGCGGGGGTGCCGAGCAGCAGTGTGAGAAGCTCGGTCTCCGCGCGCGCCTCCTCGACCAGGGGCGCAGAGACGGGCTGGCGTATAGCGGGAGTGCCGTCGAAGCCGCGTGAGTCGCCCCAGGACTCCAGCGGATGCGAAAGCGGCACATGCCAGGTGCAAAGCCGGGCCGTTTCATCCTGCCGGTAGCCAAGATGCAGCGTGAAAGGCACGCGACGCAGCGCGGCATCGAAGCGAAGCGCGGCGGGGGCATCATAGGTCGGGTTAGCCCCGAGGATGAGCAGATGCGTCACCGCGCCCGCCTCCATTTCCGCCACCAGCCCGGCGAGAGAGGCAGCCATCGGCTCGGGCCGAGCAAGCGGCGGGGGAATTTGACGGACCACGGTGCTGCGAAGCTGCGCGTTCATCGCATGGGCGAGCGCGTGGACCGCGGCCCCCTCGCCCCGCCCGGCGATGACCATTCCCCCGGACCCAGCCCCGGCCAGCGCCGCGGCGATCTCTTTCGCCTTCTCATGCCCGCCCGGAGCCATCAGCCTCCCCACGCCCAGCGCGGCCGCCACGGCGCGTGCGAAAGACTCCGCCTCGGCGGGATGAAGGGGGATGCGGCGGTCCGCCCGGGCGCCCGTGATGCTCGGCCCGGCCTCCGCGACGATAAGCTGCGCCCCGCGCCCCGCCGCGCGGGCCGTAATCCAGTCACGCGCGTGGCGAAGATGGCCCGGCATGTCGCCCAGCGGGTCGGCGCCGAGACAGAGCACCACCCGGGCGCGAGAGAGATCCGGCACGACAGTGAGCGGCCGCCCGAAAGCGCGCATTGCCCCTTCAAGAGCAGCATCTCCGGCCAGCGGATCGTGTTGGTGCCAGCGGGCTCCGGGGAAGGTGGCCAGCAACTCGCCGAGCACCCGCGCCAGCGTCGGAGAGGAGACGGGGCCGGTCAGGATCCGCAGGCCCTGACCACCGCTCGGCGCCAGTTCGGCGCGGGCGGCCGCCAGGCTGGCATCCAGTGCCGCTGCCGGCACGGGACGGCCCTCCCGCCGAATGCGGCGCGAGCGATGTGGGTCGTGCAGCGAGAGGACACTGGCTTCGGCGAAGATATCGGTGGCACCCAAGCTGGAGGGGTGGCGGGGATTGCCCTCCACCTTCACGGCGTGGCCGCCGCGCGTACGGACGATCACGCCGCGCGACAGCCCATCCAGTTCCAGCACGGTCGCGTATTCGGCCGAATCCAGCTCGCCATGGGCGGCGCGGGCCGGGGCATAAAGGGGATGGCCGTGCTCGGACGCCTCGTCGCAGCCGCCCAGCGCGGCCAAGGCAAGCGAGGCACCCATGATGCGAAGGGCGTCGCGGCGCTCCACCGAACTGTGCGGTGCGGCCGAGACGGCAGCCGGCTGCTGCGGCTCGGGCGCGGGGTCGGGGCCCCGACGAATGGGAGGGTGCGCGTTCATCGGTGGCATGTCGAGCAACGGGTGAGCGGGGAAACCTCGACGCCATAATGCTCATAACGATGGGTCTGTAGGCCGTGCGGCCGGATGCCGGGCCGCTCCGCGACCGCGTGGGGATTGCCGCCGGGCGGCGGAGCCCTCAAGCGCGCCGTCGGGTCGCGGTGGCAATCAAGGCAGAAAGCCATGGATAGAGTTTCCGCCCGCGCCGTTCGCGGCATATCCTGGACGGGCCCGTGACAGGTTCCGCAACCGACGCCGGCCTGGAAGTGGGCCGCGTGATCGAAGCGCACATGGTCCGGCAGGCGGCTGACGGAGGCCCACTCCACCGGCACGCCCCGCGCAACCGCGGCCCGGAGGGGCACGAACTGCGCCGCGACGTTCCAGACCCGCTCATGGCAGCCGAGGCAAGTCTCCGCGCTCGGCATACCTGCCGAAGCCGCGCGCTCCACGCCCGCATGACAGAAGCGGCAGTCGAGGCCCAGCCCGACGGCATGCACGGCATGACTGAAAGGAATGGGCTGCGATGCAGGGCGGCCCACCTTCCAGGGCACGCCGGATCGGACGTAGGCGAAGGCTGTCACACCGGAGAGAAGCAGCAGGGCCGCCGTAAGGCCCGCAGCCAGCCTCAGACGCCGATCTGTTCTGGTCGAGAAAACCTGCATCACCGCGTCCGCAACCAACCGGATCGGCAACGCCAGGCCGAAAGGTTAGTTCCCTGGGCCCCGGGTCCGCAGAAGCCGGTGACGGATGAGCTGCGTCTGCATCTTCCGTCCAGCCGCCTAAGGCTCGAGGGCGGAACCCTGCTCGGTCCGCGCCGCGAACCGCCCACAGCTTTCCGTTCGGTGCCGCAATGAGGCCGGGAACCAAGTGCGAGACCACGGCCCCGCAGGTTTTCGGTGCATGATCCGGCCAGAGGCGGCACCGTCTACTGCCGATCTGTCGCGGCCACCCCAGATAAGATCCGCCCGGTCCTGAAGCCGCTCCAATGGGGAGGATGGAGATGATCAACACCGAGATCCCGTCCGGCGAGGCCCCTGCCCCTTTTCTTGCCTTCGCCAAGGCCGTGCGCCCACAGACGCCGCTTCGTGCCGCGATCACGGCCGCCTATCGGCGGCCGGAGGAGGAATGCCTTCCGCCGCTGATCGAGGCGGCCAGCCTGGGACCGGAGGTAGAAGCCAGGGTGGCTGCACGCGCTCGCCGGCTTATCACTGGCGTCCGTGCCAAGCGCCGGCGGGGCGGAGTGGAGGCGCTGCTTCAAGAGTTTGCTCTGTCTAGCCAGGAGGGCGTGGCGCTCATGTGCCTCGCCGAGGCGCTGCTGCGCATCCCCGATGCGGCCACACGCGACGCGCTGATCCGCGACAAGATCGGCGGCGGCGACTGGAGCGCGCATCTCGGGCGCTCCCCGTCCCCCTTCGTCAATGCGGCCGCCTGGGGCCTGGTGATTACGGGGCGGCTAACGGCAACGAATAGCGAGGCTGGGCTTGGGGCTGCACTGACCCGCCTGATCGCACGCACCGGCGAGCCAGTGATCCGCCTCGGCGTTGATCTCGGCATGCGAATGCTGGGCGAGCAGTTCGTCGCAGGCCAGACAATCGAAGAGGCCTTGTCCAACAGCCGAGGCATGGAGGCTAAGGGCTTTCGCTACTCCTATGACATGCTGGGTGAGGCTGCGGCCACGGCAGATGACGCCGCCCGCTATCTCCACTCTTATGAGGAAGCGATCCACAACATTGGCAATGCCTCCGGAGGCCGCGGAATTCAGGACGGCCCCGGTATCTCGATCAAGCTCTCCGCCCTGCACCCGCGCTATAGTCGTGCGCAGCGCGAGCGGGTCATGGCGGAGCTGCTGCCGCGCGTCGCGAACCTTGCCGTACTTGCCCGACACTACGACATCGGCCTGAACATCGACGCGGAAGAAGCTGAGCGGCTGGAGCTTTCACTCGACCTACTGGAAGCACTCTGCAACGATACCCGCCTGGCGAACTGGAGCGGCGTCGGCTTCGTTATACAGGCCTACCAGCGGCGTGCCCCCTTCGTGAGCGACTTCGTCATCGACCTCGCCCGCCGCACGGGACGCCGCATCATGGTGCGCCTGGTGAAGGGCGCTTACTGGGACAGCGAGATCAAACGCGCACAGGTTGACGGGTTGGAAGGCTTCCCGGTCTTCACGCGGAAGGTCCACACGGATGTATCCTATCTTGCCTGCGCACGACGGCTTCTGGCCGCGCCTGATGCCGCCTTCCCGCAATTCGCCACTCATAATGCCAGAACAGTTGCGGCCATCTACGAAATGGCCGGCCCGGGGCGCTACCATCCCGGCCAGTACGAGTTCCAATGCCTGCACGGCATGGGCGAGCCGCTCTATGAGGAGGTGGTCGGCCACGACCACTTGAACCGTCCGTGTCGGATCTACGCCCCGGTGGGCACGCATGAGACATTGCTAGCCTATCTCGTCCGTCGCCTATTGGAGAACGGCGCTAACTCCTCCTTCGTCAACCGCATGAACGACCTCGCAATTCCGGTTGAGGTGCTTGCGGCCGACCCTGTCGCCGAGGCACGCGGGCTTTCGCCATTGGGGCGCCCACATGACCTCATCACGCAGCCGCGCGCACTATTCGGCACCGCGCGGGTCAACTCCGCCGGGCTGGACCTGACGAATGAGCAGCGTCTGGCCGCGCTCGCCACCACGCTCCCGCACGGCACCGCACCGCTACACGCCTTCCCCCTCGTAGGCGACGGCGCCGTCGAGGGTACTGCCAGAGAGGTTCGCAACCCGGCGGATCGACGCGATCTGGTGGGATATGTCGTGGAGGCAACAGAGGACCTGGTGGATTCCGCCCTGGACCACGCGCAGGCGGCCGCACCGGGCTGGGCCGCCACCGCCCCGGACGAGCGCGCAGCGATCCTTGAGCACGCCGCCGACCTGATGGAAGCGCGCCTGGGCGCAATGCTCGGCCCCATCGTGCGAGAGGCGGGCAAGTCCATCCCCAACGCCGTCGGCGAGGTGCGCGAGGCCGTGGACTTCCTGCGCTACTACGCCAGCCAGGCACGCGGCTTCGACAATGCCGTTCATCGCCCGCTTGGCCCCGTGGCGTGCATCTCGCCCTGGAACTTTCCGCTGGCGATTTTCACCGGCCAGATCGCAGCCGCACTTGCAGCCGGGAATCCTGTGTTGGCTAAGCCAGCGGAGGAGGTGCCGCTGATCGCCTCCGTCGCCGTCCGCCTCTTGCGTGAAGCCGGCGTCCCGCCGGCGGTGCTCCAGCTCCTGCCTGGAGATGGCAAAGTCGGCGCCCGGCTTGCTGGGGATCCGCGCACCCAGGGCATCATGTTCACCGGATCCACGGAGGTTGCACGGGTGATTCAGCGCCAGCTCGCAGAGCGCCTGAGTCCTGTAGGCCAGCCGATTCCTCTGATTGCGGAGACAGGTGGACAGAACGCGCTCGTGGTGGACAGCTCGGCACTTCCGGAGCAGGTCGTGGCAGATGTCCTCGCCTCAGCCTTCGACAGCGCGGGCCAGCGCTGCTCTGCCCTGCGGGTACTTTGCATTCAGGAGGAGGTGGCGGACCGCATTACGTCGATGCTGAAGGGGGCTTTGGCCGAGCTCTCCATCGGCAATCCCGACCGCCTTTCCACTGATGTCGGGCCCGTCATTACCGAGGAGGCACGGGTCAGTATCCAAGGCCATATCGAAAGAATGCGTGCGCAGGGCCGCCCGGTGCATGCCTTCCCCCTGCCGGAGGCTTGCCGCCAGGGTAGCTTCGTTGCCCCAACCATTGTCGAGGTCGGCCGGATCTCGCAACTGAAGCATGAGGTGTTCGGTCCCGTGCTGCATGTACTTCGCTTCCGGCGCGAGGAGACGGAGGCGCTGATGAGTGAGATCAATGCAACCGGTTACGGCCTGACCTTCGGAGTACATACACGCGTCGACGAGACCATCGAACGTCTCACAGAGCTCTCGCGGGCTGGCAACATCTACGTCAACCGGAACCTGATCGGGGCGGTTGTGGGAGTGCAGCCCTTCGGTGGCCACGGCCTTTCCGGCACTGGGCCCAAGGCGGGAGGGCCGCTCTATCTGCGCCGCCTACTGGCATCCTGCCCAGCCGCCTCCGAGCTGCCCACCGCCAGGCCCCGGCCGGCGCTGCGCCCATTCGAGGATTGGCTGCGTGCTCAGCGGCTGAGCGATCTCGCCGACCGCTGCAACCAACAGGCCGCCGCCGCCCGCACCGGACTCGACATAGAGTTACCCGGCCCGGTGGGCGAGCTGAACCGCTACAGCCTGCGCCCGCGTGGCAAAGTGCTGTGCCTCGCCTCCACGCAGGAAGGATTGCTGATGCAGGTTTCGGCCTGCCTCGCCACAGGAAACTTTGCGCGGATCCGGAACCCGGAGTGGTTACCCGGGAATATTCCTCCCGTCCTGGCCACCTGGATCAGCCGCGCGGATGATGACAGTATACAGGGCTCCGATGCAGTTCTTTTCGAGGGCGGCCCTGAGACCCTGCGTACCTTTGCCCTGGCCGTCGCCGCTGCCGACGGGCCCGTTCGGCCAGTCATCGCCGTGCAGGATGGCTGCTACCGTCTCGACATGCTAATGGCCGAGCGCTCAATCAGCGCCAACACCACGGCGGCTGGCGGCAATGCCAGTCTTTTGAGCCTCTAAGCGGCCATCGATGCGGCCGCCGCACTCCGACGTCCGAATCCCGTTCTGGCGTGTTCAAGCGTCTCATTCAGGAGGGCTGCTGAGCCAGCGTAGGTGCCGCTCCACGGATCGGCGCATCGCCTCCTGGCCACCATGTGGAATCACCTTGTCCCAGAAGGCGCCGTAGATGGCGTCGTAGCGCCAGGGTGCCAGCCGGCCCGCGATGCGCTGCACGGCCGCGGCTCCGAGCGGGACGAAATTGGGGTAGGAACGCATAAATCCGAGGAAGCGGCGGTCCGCGACTACCTGCAGGATATCCCCGCTGAAGATGGCGCCCTTGCCGAATGCGGAATGCATGACCGTGCCGCCGGCGAAGTGCCCGCCGCAGCGGATGAGTGTAAGGCCCGGCGCAATCTCCTTCGTCTCGCCTTCCCAGAGTTGCACGGACGGCCCCTCCCGCATGATCCATGCGCGGTCATCGGCATGCAGATGGATGGGCACGCCGCCGAAGGCCGCGCTCCATTCCAGCATGGTCGTGTAGTAATGGGGGTGAGAGATGGCGATGGCCGAAATCCCACCTACCCCCCGGATCAGCTCGATTGTCGATGCATCAATAAGGGCGATGCAGTCCCACAGCACATTTCCTGCCGGCGTCCGCACCAGCAGCGCCCGCTGGCCGATGCCGAAGCTGGGAGCCGTGCCGATACCGAGAACGCCCGCTTCATCGCGGAAAGCGTTCATGTAGGCCAGTCTAAGGCGCTCAAGTGTCGTCCAGCCCTGGCCCGTGGGTAGCATATACTGCCGTTCGTCCTCGCAGATCGGGCAGGCCTTGGGGGGCAAATCTGCCGGCGGGTACTGGGTGCCGCACGTGGTGCAGATGTGGGCTTGCATGGAATGATCTCCTCAATGGCGCCCGGCAACGGCCTATGTGGGGAGGCTATCGGACTGATGGTGCCAGATCCATGTGGTGGTGCCTCCGCGAATGCCGGCGGCGCCGATCCGGCCGATGCGTAACCAAAGCACGGTCCGGTCCAACGGATCGCTCGAGGTTCCGCCTCCCACAGGGACCCGCCGACCGGTTCGCTGTCCCGGACAAGCGTGTGGCAACCCTGTCGCCATGCGGATTTTGCCGTTGCACGGTTATTTTTTGGCCATACAATTAAATGACGGCATACGGGAAAGGCACAGCCCCATGGCGATCAGCGACGCGGACATGATCGAGGCCTGGAAGAAGGTCCTGACGCTTTCCAATCTCAGGGCGGGCGAGGTGGTCACGGTGCTGACCGGGGCGGCGACGCACCCGCAGACGCTGTCGACCGCCATGATTGCGGCGCGCGGCATGGGGGCGGTCGTGAACCGGCTGGACCTGCAGCCGATGAATGGCGAGGCCTCGCTCTCGCGCGACGCGCTGGCCTTTGTGGGCGACACGCCGCTGACGGGGAACCCGGCCGGCATGGCGGCGCTGAAGGCGAGCGACCTGGTGCTCGACCTGATGCTGCTGCTCTTCTCCCCGGAGCAGGGGGAGATCCTGGAGAGCGGCACGCGCATGCTGCTGGCGGTGGAGCCGCCGGAGGTGCTGGCGCGGCTGGTGCCGAGCATGGAGGACAAGATCCGGGTCAAGGCGGCGGCCGAGAAGCTGAAGGCGGCCAGGGAGATGCACGTCACCTCGGCGGCCGGGACGGACCTGCGCTGCGCCCTGGGCCAGTACCCGCTGCTGGAGGAATACGGCTTTGTCGATGAGCCCGGGCGCTGGGACCACTGGCCCTCGGGCTTCCTGGCCACCTGGCCGAATGAGGGCCAATCCAACGGCACCATCGTGATCGACCGGGGCGACATCCTGCTGCCGCAGAAGTCCTATGTGCAGGACAAGATCATCCTGACGGTCAAGGACGGCTACGCGGTCAAGATCGAGGGCGGGCTCGATGCCGAGTTGCTGCAGGACTACATGCAGTCCTTCAACGACCCCGAGGCCTATGCCATCTCCCATATCGGCTGGGGGCTGCAGGACCGGGCGCGCTGGTCCGTGCTCTCGCTCTATGACCGCGAGCAGACCATCGGCATGGATGCGCGGGCGTTTGCGGGCAACTTCCTCTTCTCGCTCGGGCCCAATACCGAGGCCGGCGGCACGCGCAACACGCCCTGCCATATCGACATCCCGCTCCGCCGCTGCACCGTCCGCCTCGACGGCACCCCCGTGACACAGGACGGCAAGGTCCTCGACCAGATCGCACTCGCCGCCGAGTGAGCGGCTGCTGAGGCCCGGGCCGGGCCGCGTGGCAACCCAGGACCTCGGTGAAGGTCGGATCTCCGGCTTAACTTTCTGAGAAGGCTTGAATCGGAACTCCCATGCAGCGTCAACTTCGTGTCGGCATTATTGGCGGGGGCATTGGCGGGCTGGCGCTCGCCGAAGCCCTGCGGCAGCGCGGGACCGAGGTGCGGCTCTTCGAGCGCGCCCCAGCCTTCGGGGAGGTCGGGGCCGGCATTCAGATGACCCCCAACGCCGTCAAGGTCATGCGCGCGCTCGGCTTGTTCGAGAAGCTTCAGGCCGTCAGCTTCTTGCCGCAGAACATCATCGGCCGGAACTGGCGCAGCGGACGGGTGATGTGGCGCACACCCTTAGCCGAGGACTGCCCGCGGCTCTACGGGGCGCCCTTCTTCCATGTCCACCGGGCCGACCTGCACCGCATCCTGGCGGAGCAGGTTCCACATGGTACGGCCAAGCTCGCCAGCCCCTGCACCGCTATCCGCCAGTCGGGCAAGACGGCGACGGCTATCTTCGCCGATGGAAGCGAGTTCGAGGCTGACGTCATCGTCGGAGCGGATGGCATCCACTCCGTCGTGCGCCGGGAGATCTTCGGCGACGAGCCGCCCCGCTATACCGGCCATATGTGCTGGCGCGCGGTGGTGCCTTTCGAGAAGCAGCCGCTGGACTTCGTAAGCCCGGACAGCTCCTTCTGGCTTGGCCCGAATGGTCACGTGGTGACCTACTACGTTTCTGGCGGCCGTGCCGTGAACATCGTCGCCGTGCTGGAGCATGAGGACTGGGTCGAGGAGTCTTGGACCACCCCGAGCACACGGGAGGAGCTGATGGCCGGATATGCCGGCTGGCATCCGAACCTGCAAAAGCTCTTCTCCAACGTCACTGAGACTTTCAAATGGGGCCTCTTCGACCGCGACCCTATGCCGGCCTGGACTCAGGGGCGTGTCACCCTGCTCGGCGACGCGGCCCATCCCATGCTGCCCTTTCTCTCCCAGGGTGCTGCCATGGCGATCGAGGACGGCTATGTGCTCGCCCGCAGCTTGGCCGAGGAGGCCACGCCCGAGGCCGGGCTGGCCCGCTATGAGGCCCGCCGTCGTCCCCGCACCAGCCGCGTGCAACTGGAGGCACGCGAGCGCGGCAAGACCTATCACCTCTCCTCCCGCCTCGCGCAGATCCGCCGCGACGTGAAGTACTTCATCCGCAGTGTCATTAACCCGCAGACAACTGGCCTCGGCGCCAACTGGGTCTATGAGTATGACGCGACGGCGAGGAGCCTGGAGCCGCAAGCTCAGCCGCAGTCCCAGGCGGCCTAAGGCCGCCTCAGCTCCGCACGAGGCGCGGCGCCACCCGCGCCTTCGGAGCCGGAGCCTTGCGCGTCGCCCGGCTGGGCGGCGTGACGGCCTCGAAGCCACCGGTCAGGAAGGCGACTGTCTCCGCCATGAGGTCCGCCGAGTCAGCATCGGTACCCGCCTCGTCCGAGAGCTCGTTCAGCCGGTTGGTGTCGGATACTGCGTAGAGATAGGCGCCGACCATGAGGACAAAGCGCATATAGGCCTGGGTCTCGGTCAGGTGCGGCACGCACCGGCGGAACTCCTGCACATAGGCGTGGGTCGAGCGGTCGTAGCTGTCCCTTCGGAGCCGGAGTGCGGCGCGGCTCGTTTCGATGTTGAGCCGAGCCTGCAGCCGGATGAACGCTCGTCCGCCTGGGGAGGTGCGCAAGGCCATGATGCCGGCGATGAAGGCCTCGATCAGCTCCGGCAGGGTGGGTGGTGTTCCTCGGGCCTGCAGTGCCTCAAGACGCAGAAGCCGGTCCTGGCCAATCAGGTCCGCGCGCCGGCGATAGGCCTCCTCAAACAGGCCCTGCTTGGACCGGAAGTAGTAGTTAACCAAAGCCTGCGTGGCGCCCGCCTCGCCGGCAATGTCACGCAGGGATGCACCATCAAAGCCCAGATTGCCGAATTTTCGTTCAGCGGCGTCGAGGATGCGCTCCCGAAGGTCGCTCGTTCCCTCGGGGCGCCCGGGCCCAACTCTCCGCCGCGGTGCCCGCTTCTTCGGCTCGGTCACGCCGCACCCCGCGGGTCGGCCGGGGTGATAGCGGCCCCAGGCGCCTCTATTGCCTCGCCCGTGGCGAGAGGGACGTCCTCCCGGTGGCGGGCGGCCACGAGTCGCAGGCCGACCAGTGTGCGGCCATTCCGCCCCGTCATCACCGTCAGCCAGGGCAGGCCGAGTAAGGGCAAGCGGCCCTGGGTCATCTGTGCTTCCACCCGCGGAACGTCCTTAAGGTCCAGCCGATCCGCAAAGGGCAGCTCCGCGGAAGCCGGCAGCAGAACCAGAAGCCACTCGGCCAGGTATCCCTGCCACCGACGGATCAGCGTCGCACGCCGGAACGACGCCGGCTGAAGGCCAGCTAGATCAGGAGTTGGCGAGAGGTCAACCACCGTGCGGAAAACAGGTGGGCGGCGCCACTTCGTCCACCACCCGGCCGGCGTGGCGCAGCTGGGCGGCCGCGTCCTGGAGCACCTCAGTAATCCCCGGCTTGGCAGGCAACCCCTCCAGCGCAATGCGGATGGTGGTGCGCCTGGGTGTGGGAAGACACTGTCCAGGGGCGTAAGCACCCCACCAGAAGTCGGGCCAGTCCGGCTTTGCCATGGCAGCCAGGCCAAGTACGGCACGTTGCAGACTGGCAGCAACCGGGCTGTCCTCCGAGGCGACGAGGTCCCTCTGAAGGCGCAGGCCATTCGTTGTGTCGAAGCCGCGCTGATCCAGATTGATCTTGGTGGTGACCGGCACGCCGGCAAGAGGGCAAGGATCCTTGCCGGGCGCCAGGGTGGCACAGACAGCTTCGGCCAGGACCTTCTCCGAGCGATGGTCAACCACCGCGTCCAAAGCTGGATTGACAGCGTGGAGACGAGACGGCCCATCGCCTGCGGCTTCTAGGGCAGAGACTTCGCGCCGACGCACGACTGTGGCGATTGCAGTGGCAGAGAGGCGCCAAAGATCTATCGGCTGGGTTCCTGCAGGAAGAAGAGGCGATATCAGGAACAGCGAGCGCGTCGAACGCAAGCCACTCGGCCCGACCCGCCGGAATGTGGAAGATCGCGCGCGCGGCGCAATCTGCGCTTGACCGGTCGGAGCCAATGTCAATTAATTGGCCGACCAAATACTGAACACCGCCATAGTGGCATCCGGTTTGCTTTAGGGCGAGATGATACCGCCCTCCAGGCGAGGAGGATGTCGGGAATCGTCATCCAGCGGTTCGTCGCGTTTCGGACGCAAGGAGAATTGGGAATGTTGGATCTTCGCCGTCTTCTCGCCGGAGTCCTCCTGCTCGGTGTCACGGCCGGTGCTGCACTCGCACAGCCGCAGCCTGTGCGTGTGGGCGTCATTGAGCCGCAGACAGGCCCGGTCGCCTTCGACGGCACCAGCGTGATCCGAGGTGCCCGCTTGGCTGCTGACGAGATTAACCGCGCCGGCGGTGTGCTGGGCCGTCCACTTGAGCTGGTGATCGCCGACGGCGCATGCCGCCCTGCCGATTCCGTCGCAGCCGCCGAACGCCTGATCACCGCCGAGAAGGTGTCTGTACTGATGGGCGCCTTCTGTAGTGGTGCGACGCAGGCCGTGATGCCGATCGCCGATCGCAACCGCGTGCCACTGGTCACCGGCGTATCCTCCCTCCCCGCTCTGACCGAGGCGGGAAACCGCTGGTTCTTCCGCAATGCCGAGACGGACGCGATGATCGCCACCGCCTTCGCGCGTGGGCTGGTCGAGGAGACGAAGGCCAAGACGGTGGCTTTCCTGGCCGTGAACGACGATTGGGGCCGCGGCACTGTCTCTTCGTTCCGTAGCGTCTTCGACAAGCTGAACGTAAAGACCTCGCTTTCCGAATTTTTCGATCACCACGCCAGCGACTTCTATACTCCCCTCACCCGCATCCGCAGCGCGCGGCCTGACCTGGTGATCGTCGTCGCCGAGACCCAGGCCGCCGCGACCCTTGTGAAGCAGGCGCGCGAGCTGCGCCTACCGTCCAAAATCTTCGGCGTCGGCGCCTGGACCACCCCGACTTTCCTAAATCTGGTTGGTCCCGCCGCAAACGGCCTTCTGGCCGGTGTTGCCTATACGGCCAATGCGCCCGGTGAGCGTAACGCCGCCTTCGTGCGCGACTACCGAGCCATGCACAATGAGGATCCCGGCAAGTACTCGGCGTCCGGCTACACCACCATGAACATTATCGCTCAGGCCATCCAACGTGCCGGCTCCACCGACGCTGCAGCAGTCCAGGCGGCGTTGGAGCAGACTGATTATACCGGACCGACCGGTAATCTACGTTTCGACGGCAAGCATCAGATCTACGGCCTGCAACTCTATGTGGTCGAAATCGAGAGCGGAAAGCCGGAGGTGCGCGGCACCGCGCAGCTCGAGCGCAACGACTGACTGCGATTAACGAGAAAGGGAAAGGCCCATGCTGCTCAGCGACCTCCTGCAATTCGCGCTGAACGGCGTGGTGACAGGGTGCTTCTACGCCCTGACGGCCCTGGGCCTTTCCCTCGTCTTCGGTCTCATGAACATCGTGAACTTCGCCCATGGGGCGCTCTTCGTGCTCGGCGGCATGCTGGCCAGCGTAGCGACGGAACGCCTCGGCCTGCCCCTTTGGGCCGCCATTCCCGCAGTGCTGGTGATTATGTGGGGCGTGGGCGTGGCGATTGAGGCCGGACTCCTCGCCCGCATGCGCGACGCCCACATCCTGCCCGTGACCCTTGTCACGATCGGTCTGTCGGTCTTTCTCGTAAATACCATGCTGATGGTGTTCGGCACGGAGCCAAAGAACGTTCAGACCGGGCTCGAGGGGCCGCCAATTTTTCTGGGCGACGTCATCATCTCCCAGTCCCGCATCCTCGCCATTGGCGTTTCGGTTGTGGCCATTGTCGCGACCTGGCTGTTGATCTCCCACACCCGCGCCGGCAGGGCCATGCGGGCGGTCTTCCAGCAGCCTGAGGCAGCGGCGCTGGCCGGCATCCCCATAGCGCGCGTCCACCGCTTCACCTTTGCCCTGGGCACCACGCTGGCCGGACTGGCCGGGATCCTGCTCGGGGCCGTTTTCGTGGTTGACCCCAGTCGAGCGGAGCCCGCGGCGGTGAAGGCCTTCGTCGTCATCATTCTTGGCGGCATCGGCAGCCTGCCAGGCGCGGTACTCGGCGGCATTCTGCTCGGTCTGGCTGAAAGCCTCTGGGGCGGCTTCGTCTCCACCGGTTACATGGATGCGGTTGGGTTCGTGCTTGTCATCGCCATCCTCCTCTTCCGCCCGAGCGGACTGCTCGGTGCCCCGGCAGCGCGCGAGGGTTGATAGCCATGACCGAGAACCGGATCGTCCTCCTCCTACTCGCGCTCGCTGCGGTCATGCCTTCCCTGGTCGGTGACCAGTACGTGCTGCACCTGCTGATAATGACCTTCTTCTACGCCATGCTTTCGACCAGCCTGAACCTGATCGTCGGCTATGTCGGCGAGCTGTCACTGGGTCATGCTGCCTTTCTCGGGCTGGGCGCCTACACCTCGGCCGTGCTGTCCACCGAGGCCGGACTCCCCTTCTATCTCTGCTTGCTCGCTGCCGGAATCGTAGCTGGCCTTGCAGCCCTGGCCATCGGCGCGGTCACGCTGCGCCTGGAGGGCCACTTCTTCGTACTCATCTCCCTCGCCTTCGCCGAGGTGCTGCGTTACGTCGTGATGAACTCGGTCGACCTGCTACGCGGGCCGCTGGGCTACCCGAATATCCCGGCACCGCAGCTTTCCTTTGGCGGCACGGTTCTGGCCGACTTCAGTTCCAAAGCTCATTTTTACTACCTTGGCCTAGGGCTGCTGGCCGTCACGCTTTACGCCGCATGGCGATTTGCCCGCTCCAGCTTCGGTCTTGGCGCTCTGGCTGTGCGCGAGAACCGGCGCTTGGCCCGCGCGGTCGGCGTCGATCCCTTCCGCCACGCCCTGGTCGCCTTCGTCGCAGGTGGTGTTTTGGCGGGGGTCGCGGGCTCCTTCTATGCCCATTACCTTACCTTCGTCGGGCCGGAGGTGCTGGGCTTCGGCTTTACCCTTTCGGCCCTGATGATGGTGGTGATCGGCGGCCGCGGTACGCTGCTCGGGCCGGTGCTCGGAGCTGCTGTGGTCGGAATCACACTGGAGCTTCTGCGCTCGGTGAACGAAGCGCGGCTGAGCATCTTCGGCATTCTGCTCGTCCTAGCCGTACTGTTCCTCCCGGACGGCCTCGTCAGCCTACGTTGGCGCCGGCAGTCCAAGCTGGCCGAGGAAACCGCTTCGGGCGCCCTCGACTCCCCTCTACGCTCCTGAGGCACCGCCATGCTTGAGATCAAAGGCATTTCCAAGCGCTATGGCGGCCTGCAGGCCGTAAGAAATGTCGACTTGCGCGTCGACAGAGGCGAAATCGTGAGCCTTATCGGCCCGAATGGCGCGGGCAAGACGACACTGTTCAACCTCGTCACCGGCTTCGCCCGCCCGGATAGTGGCCATGTCCGGTTGGAAGGCGAGGAGATTACCGGACTAAGGCCTGAAGCCATCGCGCGCCACGGCATGGTTCGCAGCTTCCAGATCACCAATGTCTTCGCGAACCTACCTGCGGTCGAGAATCTGCGGCTGGCCAGCTACCTGCATATGCGCAGTAATCTGGTCAGCGATGTTTTCGGCCTGCGTGCTGCGCGGCAACGGGCCGAGCAGACTATGGAGGTAGCCCGCGGCATTCTCGACCTGCTGGGGCTGACACGCTTCAGCAGCACTCCGGCGAAGCGCCTGGCCTATGGCCAGCTCCGACTGCTGGAGATTGCTATCGCCCTCTGCGTCCGCCCACGTCTGCTGCTGCTGGACGAACCGGCGGCTGGCCTTAACAGCCGGGAGGGTGAGAAGCTGACGGAGCTGCTGCGCCGTCTGCGGGACGAGCTTGGCTTGACCATCCTGCTCGTGGAGCATGACATGGACCTCGTCATGTCTGTCTCCGACCGTGTCGTGGTGCTGAATTTCGGCGAGAAGATTGCCGAAGGTACGCCAGCGCAGGTGAAGGAGAATCCGCAGGTGGTCGAAGCCTATCTCGGCACGCCCTTCGAGGAGGCGGCCTGATGCTCGAACTCGAGGCTGTGCGAAGCGGCTACGGAGCCGTCAATATCCTTCAGGGTGTGTCGTTGAGGGTGCGGGAGAGCGAGGTCGTCGCGCTGCTCGGGCCGAACGGCGCCGGCAAGACCACCACCCTTCGCACCATCTCCGCGCTGCTACGTCCCAAGGCCGGCAGCATCACATTCCAGGGCCAGGAGATCGCGCGTGAGCGGCCGGACAATGTGGTCCGCCATGGGATTGCCCACTGCCCGGAGGAACGCAAGGTGTGGCCGCGCATGACAGTGGCCGAGAACCTGGAGCTGGGCGCCTATACGGTTTCGGACCGCGCTGTGGTCCGGGACCGGATGGAGGAGGTCTTCAGCAGCTTCCCCGTCTTACGGGAACGCCGCACGGAGTATGCCGGCCGCCTCAGTGGAGGGCAGCAGCAGATGCTGGCCGTTGGCCGCGCACTGATGTCCGCGCCCAAGCTGCTGTTGCTCGACGAACCGTCGCTGGGTCTCAGCCCCGTTCTGATGCAGCAGGTTGCGACGATTATCCGCACCGTTCATGCCCGCGGCGTGTCGGTGCTGCTGGTCGAGCAGAATATCAGTCTCGCCCTCAACCTGGCCTCTCGCGCTTATGTCCTGTCCTCTGGTCGGGTCGTGGCTGACAGCCCGACCAAGGCGCTGCGGGCCGATAAGGCGCTGCTTCAGGCCTATCTCGGGGGCTAAGCGCCCCCTCCTCGTTCGTGGTGGCCCGCTGGGCACCGGGAAGGAAGTCGCATGCCCCGACCAGCCAAGGTTGTCGTCATTGGAGCCGGAATCGGCGGACTCGCCGCTGCATGCGCCCTGCGCCGGGCCGGTGCCGAGGTATCAATTTACGAACAAGCCCCTGCCATTGGCGAGGTCGGCGCCGGCATTCAGATCACACCCAATGGCGTGAAAGCCCTTCGCGGTCTGGGGTTAGAGGAGGAGATCCTGAAGGTCGGCTTTCGACCGCAGGCGATCATCGGCCTGGACGGGCTGACGGGCCGGGAGACATTCCGTACGCCGCTGACCGACAGCCCTCGCATGTACGGCGCTCCTTATCTTCAGACCCACCGCGCCGAGTTGCACGAAGTCCTGTGGAGGGGTGCCGGCGTTGTGCCGATCCATCTGGGCATGCGCTGCGCTGGAGCCCGGACGGAGGGCGCGAGTGCCATTGCCCGCTTCGCAGACGGTACGGAGGTCGAGGCCGATCTGATCGTCGGCGCGGACGGTATCCACTCGGCCGTACGCCGTTCCGTTTTCAGCGATGAACCAGCCCGCTACACTGGAACGATGTGCTGGCGCGGCATTGTGCCCTTTGACGCGCCGGATTTCGAGCTCGTCGCGCCGGCGACCTCCGCCTGGTTCGGCCCGCACGGCCATGTGGTGACGTATTGGATCCGTGGTGGACGCGGCGTGAACATTGTCGCCGTGCACGAAACAAAGACCTGGCAGGACGAGAGCTGGAGCGCGCGCTCCACGCGTGAGGAGATGCTGGCCGCCTATCCCGGCTGGCATCCACGCCTCCTGAAGCTGCTCGGCATGTCCCAGGATATCTTCAAGTGGGGCCTTTTTGACCGCGATCCGATGAGAAGCTGGAGCGCCGGGCGCGTAACTTTGCTCGGTGACGCGGCGCATGCCATGCTACCCTTTCTCTCCCAAGGTGCCGCCATGTCATTGGAGGACGGCTATGTCCTCGGCCGTCTTGTGGGACACGGTGGTGCCGACGGCGTTCTGGCTGCCCTGGCGGCCTATGAGCGGGAGCGGCTTCCCCGCACCAGCCGTGTCCTGCTGCGTGCGCGCGAGCAGGGACGGAAAAATCATCTGACCTCACCGATGGCGCGGCTCTGGCGCGATGCGGTCTACTTTGCCAAGGGACTGCTCAACCCGCAGAAGACGGGCCTTGGCGGAGACTGGCTCTACGAGCACGACGTGACCACGATGCAAAGCACGTGAAGTCCTGACCGGTCCGCGAGGGCAGTACCTTCAGGGATCGCGAGAGCCGAGCGGCACATACGGCACACCGATCCGCCGGGAATCTTCCGACAGGATCTCCGCAACCATCCGAAACTGCTCTAAGCGTTCTGTATTCCAGGCGAAGGACAGGTTTAGCCCGACAAAGCTGTCGAAGGAACGGGTGACTGAGAACATCGGGCCGGGTGCGAGCGAAATACCCATCCGCAGCGCGCGGCGTGATGCCGCCAACGCATCGAAGTCCCGTGGACCGCGTACCCAACACATGAACCCCCCGGACGGGCGCGACGCAGCACAGCCCGTGGGGAAAAGCTGTGCGACGAGTTCCAGGCCCTGCCGCATGCGCGCGGCCAGCGTGGCCCTCAGAGCCTTCAGTCGCCGGTCGTGGCTCCGTTGCTGGATGTACTCCGCCACCGCCCGCTGCCGCATGCCGTCACCGGAGACCATGCCATTGAGGAACTGGTGCTCCACCAGCCTCCGGCGGTACCGCCCACCCAGTACCCAGCCGAGCCCATAGCCTGGTGCAAGTGTGCTGGCGAAGCTCCCGAATTGTAGCACCATGTCCTCGGGGTCGAAGCGTTTAAGGGAGGGCGTCACCTCCTCCCGGTGGCTCAGCTCGCCATAGAGATCGCACTCAACGATAGGCACCCCGTGGCGCGTCGCCGCGGCGACGATCCGGCGCATCACCTCCTCCGAGTAGGTAATGCCGGTCGGATGGTGATGGACCGGCATCATGAGCCCGATCCGGACCTGGTTGGTGCGGAGGAGATGCTCAAACTGGTCCGGATCAACGCCATGGCGAGGATGCGAGTAGATCTCCAGCGCCCTCAAACGCCGCCGCTGCAAGGCGGCGAGAAGCGGGAAGAAGGAGGGGCTCTCCACCAGCACCACGTCGCCCGGCTCGGTCAGCACGTCCAGGCAGAGATTGAGGCCGGCCATGCCGTCCCCGGTGACCACGACCTCCTCGGGGCTGACCACCACGCCACGCCGTGCTACCCGCCGGGCGATCGCCTCGCGCAGCAATGGATCCCCCTCCGGCCCGCCAGCGTCTCCGGCCCGCCCGACCGTCTGCCGGAGGACGCGAGCGAGCTGCCGGTGCAGTCCCACCCGGTCAAAGAGGTCGGGACTTGGTAGCGCCGCACCGAAGGCGCCCTGCCCGTCGCGCTGCCAGGGGGCTGCAACCCGGAAGGCGAGTTCGTCCACACTCACTGGACGCCCTTCGGCGGGGAGCCCAAGCCCCGGGTCGTCCGTAAACTCCGCGGGACTGCGCCGTGGCTGGGCCACGAAGAAGCCGGATCGCGGGTGGGACCGGATCTCTCCCGCGCTCTCCAGTAGCCCGTAGGCGTGCTGCACAGTGATGGCACTGCAGCCCATGCGTGCAGCCATCATCCGGATTGAGGGCATTCGGTCGCCGGTGCGCAGCGCGCCGGCCTCGACCTGCCGCCGCACGAGATCCATCACCGCCTCGTAGCGCCGCATCCCCCTTCCCTCCTGCCCAGCTCGGCATCTGTGCTGATTAAAATTTCCGGGATCTGATACTACCTGTACAGAGCTGGACGTGGTGACTCCCTGGCCCAGGGGAGAGGACGCCGGCACGATGATCACCGATGCGCCGCCAAGCCTGCGAAGCGGGGATGCGCCCCGGCGCCATGTCATCGTCGGCGCCGGCCTCGCGGGCCATCGCGCCGCCCTGGAACTGCGCCGCCTGGAGCCCGACGCCTCCATAACCCTGCTCGGCGAGGAGCTGGGACTGCCCTATGACCGGCCTCCCCTCTCCAAGGACCTCCTGCTTGGCCGCACGGGACCGGAGGCGCTTTGCCTGCCGGGCACCGGGGAATACGCCTCCCTCCATATCCGACACCGTCCTGGGGAGCGCGCAGTGGCGGTCGACCGCGCCAGGCGCTGCGTTGCCACAGCAAGGGGCGAAGAACTGCCCTACGACCGCCTGCTGCTCGCGACGGGCTCTCGCCCTTTGGCCCTGCCAACGGAGCCAGGGGCCCCCGTCCATCTACTGCGTGGGCTGGAGGACGCGGCACGGCTGCGGGCCGGGTTGACGAATGGCCGGCATGTAGCCGTGGTCGGCGGCGGCTTTATTGGCCTGGAAGTCGCGGCTGCCGCGCATGCGCTCGGCTGCCGCGTTACTGTGATCGAAGCCGCACCGCGCCTTCTCGCGCGCGGTATGCCGGAGGCGCTCAGCCACTGGGTGGCCGCACTGCACAAGAATGAAGGCGTGTCGCTTCGCCTGGGTGCCCCCGTGGGGGAGATCAAGGCAGCGCCGGGCGGTGGAGCAGTGCTGGAACTGGCCGGTGAACCGCTCCGGGCTGACACCGTGGTCGTTGGCATCGGTATTCGGCCGAACATGGAACTGGCTGAGACCGCCGGCCTTGCGGTCGGTGACGGCATTCTGGTCGACGAGGCCTGCCGCACCGACGACCCCGCGATCTTCGCCGCCGGTGAGGTGACCTGCCACCCCATATACGGCCAGGGCGGGCTTCGCCGTCGGGTCGAATCCTGGAAGACAGCCTCCGAGCAGCCCCTGGCTGCGGCGCGTGCCATGTGCGGGTTGCCGACAGTATATGAGGAGCTACCCTGGCTCTGGTCCGACCAGTTCGGCCACAATATTCAATCCATTGGCCTGCCCGACATGGGCGTGGAAACAGTCGCGCGCGGCGATCTTGCTTCAAATCGCTGGACCTTGATCTCGGTCGACGCGGCAGGCTGTCCGGTTGGAGCCGTCGCTGTGAACAACGGTCGTGACATCGCGATGCTCCGCAAGGTCATCCGCGCGCGACAGCCGGTGCCTGGTGCGCTGCTGGCCGACCCATCGGCCCGGTTGCCAGCGGCAGCGGCGCCGGCCCGAGCCGCTGGCTGACGACGTGCAACGAGATACATGAAACGGGGAGGAACAAATGACGAGGAACTGGACCAGGCGGGCGGCTTTGCTGGCCCCGGCCATGGCGTCACTGTGCATCACCGCTGCCCATGCAACTGATGCCGCCTTCCCAACGCGCCCGGTGCGCATCATTGTCCCTTTCGCGGCAGGCGGCCCCACGGACGTGATCGTCCGCATTATCGCAGAGGCGCTCTCGGCGCGCTGGAAACAGCCGGTGGTCGTGGAGAACCGCGGGGGTGGGGGCACGATCGTGGGCACAAATGCGCTCGCCCAAGCGCCGGCCGATGGCTACACGATTGGCGTCGCCACCAATTCCTTCGCCATCAACCCGGCCGTGCGCCAGCGCCTGCCCTATGATACGGCGCGTGCCTTCACGGCGGTGGGCATGCTGGTCACCTCTCCCTTCGTCCTCGTGACCTCGCCAGACTTCCCGCCGCGGAATCTTGCGGAACTGATCACCACCGCGAAGGAGGCGAGCAGCCCGCTGACCTTTGCCTCCCCGGGGCCGGGAACGGGCGGGCAGATGGCGGGCGAGTTGCTGAAGCAGAAGGCAGGCATCGCCATGGAGCACGTGCCCTATAATGGTAGCGCGCCGGCGCTGACCGACGTGCTGGCCGGACGCGTGCCCCTCATGTTCGACCTGTGGAGCTCGGTACGGCCCTATGTCGAGGCCGGGCGGCTGAAGCTGCTGGCCGTGGCCGCCGACAAGCCACTGTCGGACGCGCCCCAGGTTCCAACGATCGCCGCCAGTTATCCAGGCTTTTCCGTCACTGCCTTCCAGGCGATGGTGGCTCCAGCGGGCACGCCACCCGATGCGGTGGCACGTATCTCGGCCGACCTTCGGGACGTCGTCGCCTCCGAGCGCTTCGGCGCACAGGTGCGTCCGCTGGGTGTGGAGCCCTCCCGTTCCTCAGCACCCGAGCTGGACGCCTTTCTCAAGGGCGAGCTGACGAAATGGCAGGAGGTTGCGCGCGCCGCGAACCTCTCGCTCGACTGACCCGCATGCCCACCGTCCACCACGACCCGGAGCATCCCGCCATGAGCGACCGATCCAGGAGCCCCGCCGAGCTGGTCGAGGACCGCCCGGAGAAGGGCATTTTCCGCGTACACCGCGATGTCTTCCGCGATCCTGCCGTCTTCCAACTGGAGATGGAGCGCATCTTCGAGGGCACTTGGGTCTTCGTCGGCCTCGAAAACCAGGTCGCGCGGCCGAACGACTTCGTCACCACCCATATTGGCCGCCAGCCCGTGCTACTGACGCGGGACTCCGACGGGCAGCTGCACTGCTTGCTCAACTCCTGCCGCCACCGCGGCGCGGTGGTCTGCCCCTTCCGCAAAGGACGGCAGAAGTTCCATGTCTGCCGCTATCATGGCTGGGCCTATGACAGCGCCGGCCGGAACACGCTCGTCACTGACCGGGAGGAGGGCCAATATCCCGAGGCCTTTGACCAGGAGAGCCACGACCTCATCCGCGTACCGCGCTTCGGCAACTACCGCGGGCTGCTTTTCGCCAGCCTGTCGCCCGATGTGCCCTCCCTGGAGGAACATCTCGGTGAAGCCCGGGCCATGCTGGACCTGGTGCTCGACCAGAGCTCCACCGGCTGGGAATTTGTCCCAGGCCCGGTGAACTATACCTACGACGCCAACTGGAAGCTCCAGCTTGAGAATGGGCTGGACTTCTATCACTTCGGGTCGACCCATAGCTCCTATGTGGACGTGCTGCAGAAGCGGGCGAAGCGCAACCCGCCCGCGGTGCACCCGCCGCCCGAGACGGATCCGGAAGCCCAGGGCAGCTTCAGTTTCGCGAACGGTCACTCCGTCATGTGGTCCATCCGCAATCCACCGCGCGGCTTGCGTCCTCTGGCCTTCGATAAGGTGCGGCTGGCCGAGGTGCGCGAACGCGTGGGCGAGGCGCGGACGAAGTGGATGCTGCGCCAGCGCAATCTGACGATCTTCCCGAACTTGCAGATCATCGACATCGTTTCCCTGCAGCTCCGCACATGGCGCCCGCTGGCGCCAGACCGGACGGAGATGTCCTCGCACTGCCTCGCACCAATCGGGGAGGATGCTGAAGCGCGACGCCTGCGGATCCGGCAATATGAGGATTTCTTCAATCCTACTGGCCTGGCCACCTCGGACGACAACGTGATGTACGAGTACTGCCAGTCCGGCTATGCGGCCGACACCGACGGCTGGACACAAGGCTACGCGCGCGGCCTCGGCCGTGCCGGGAATACGCCGTCGCTTGCCGCCGAAATCGGCGTGACGCCTGCGGCAGAAGCGGTCGGCTCGCTCGGCTTCGGAGACGAAACGTGCTTCCACGCATGCTATCGCGAATGGCGGCGGCTGCTGTCGCGCGGCGAGGTGAGGGCTGCGGAATGATCGACACGGCCGCTGCGGCGATCTGCGCCGACCTCCTCTACCGCGAAGGCCTATATCTCGATCGGCAGGATTGGGACGCCTGGCTCGCCCTCTATACCGAGGATGCCGTGTTCTGGATCCCAGCCTGGACCGACGAGCACCGCACGACGAGCGATCCTGACCGCGAGATCTCCCTGATATACCATCCGTCGCGCATTGGCCTGGAAGAGCGGATTATGAGGATCCGCACGCGCAAGTCGGTGACAGCTATGCCACTGCCGCGTACGGTCCACATGGTGTGCAACATCCTGCCGATGCAGGTGGCAGAAACCATGATCGAGGCAACATCCAGCTGGACGGTGCATGACTTCGACCCACGGGTCTCCAGGCAGCATATGTATTTCGGGCGCTACGAGCACAGCTTCCGGCGGGAAGATGACGGTACGTGGCGGATCGCGCGCAAGAAGGTGCTGCTGACCAACGACATGATTCCGACGGCGCTGGACTTCTACAGCGTGTGATGATGGAGAGAGGCTGAATGTCCGACGAAGCCGGTTCATGGCACGCTGCGGCGGCCGCCGACGAGGTAGCAGAGGGTGAGATCCTCGCTCTCCGGGTCCAGGACCGCCAGATCGCCCTCTACAATGTGGGTGGGCAGTTCTTTGCGACTGACAATGTCTGCACCCATGCCTATGCTTTGCTGTCGGACGGCTGGCTCGACGGCACGGTAGTGGAGTGCCCGCTCCATGGCGGGCAGTTCGACGTGAGGACAGGAGAGGCTCTTAGCAGCCCCGTTGAGCGCGGCCTCTGCACCTTTCCCACACGTGTTGTCGACGGTCGGGTCGAGGTACTCATCGGCCCCTCCGTTGCCTGAACATCCCGGACATCGTGGCCCGGCGGAAGCAGGCCAAGCTCTCCCAGGGCCGGCTGGTCTCGCTGCGATTGGTCTTTGAGGAATCGGAGCCGCCCAAGCTCTTCAGGCCGTCAGATATGCCCGCCTGTCTTGAAGCAGCACCTCTGAAAACCGTCATTCCCGGCCAGTCTGATCCGACTGCCTGGGCCGTGTACCCCGCCAAATTGCACCATCGGAGGCGAAGACTGGCCCTGGCTAGAGGAACCACCTCCCGGCTCTGCGCCGATTTCTCCGCTCAGCCGAAGGTATGGAGCAAATCTTCCACCTGCTCCGGCTTCAGCTCCCGCGCCTTCTGCCCGCGCAACAGCAGCGCCAGCTTGGCCGCCTCCTCCAGCTCCTCCGCCGCATAGACCGCATCGATGAGCGACTTGCCGCAAACCACAGGGCCGTGATTAGCCAGCAGCACGGCACGTGCCTCCTTCGCCGCCTCATGGATGTCCTGCTCCATCGCGGCGTCACCAGGGCGGTAGTAGCGGATTATCGGCAGCTTCCGGCCGATACGCATCACAAAATAGGGGGTCAGTGGCGGGATCGGCTGCGCATCTCCCGGCCCGGCTAGGCAGCCGATGGCGGTGGCATATGTGGAGTGCAGATGCACGACCGCCCCCGCCTCCGGTCGCGCGGTCAGCACCGCACGATGCATGAAGACTTCCTTGGAGGGCTTGTCACCGCCGATATGGTTCCAGGCCAGGTCAAGCTTGCTGATCCGCTCGGCCCTCAACCGGCCAAGTGAGGAATTGGTGGGCGTCATCAGGTACCCGTCCGGCAGGCGGACGCTGATGTTGCCTGCGCTGCCGACTGAATAGCCCCTCGCGAAGAGGCTAGCGCCGAGTTCGACGAGGAGGTCGCGCAGTTCCGACTCGGTCATAGGTTCATTCCGTTCAGAGAGGATCGGGGGCCGAGGAGTAGAACTCGAAGTGCTTGGGGCGCCGCACCGCGGCGCCCCGCATCAGATCACCCGAAGATGGCGTTAGCCACCAGCAGCGTGACCAGGCAGGTCGCCCATCCGATGGTGCTCGGGATGGACCAGGTCAGCATTTGATGCTTCGCGCTCTTCACGCCGAGGATGCGATTGATGACCCAGAAGTAGCTGTCATTGAAGTAGCCGAAGACCATTGAACCGATAGAGGCCGCCTGCGCCGCAAAGACCAGATTCACGTCCGGGATCTGCGCCAGGATGGGCGCCGAGATCGACGCGCCGGTGATCATGGCCACGGTGCCGCTACCCTGAATCAGACGCACGAGCGTAGCGATGACGAAAGGAATCAGCACGGCCGGCAGCGGCAAGGTCGCCACCCACTGGCCGATATATGTGCCCGTTCCGCTGTCGCGCAGCACTGCACCCAGCGCTCCGCCCGCGCCGGTCACCAGCATGATGATACCGGCGGCCTCGATGCCTTTCTCCAGCTCCGCCGTCGTGTCATGCCGGCTAAGCTTTCCGGCCAGCCCGTACACAGCAATGACGACCCCAAGGCCCACGGCGATCACAGGATTGCCGATAAAGGCACAGATCTGCACCAGCGGATGGGCGGCCAGCGCCTTGTCGCCACTTGCCGCGACGAAGCCGGCCACCACGGTATTGATAAAGATCAGCAGAATCGGGACCACGATCGGCAGCATGGAGAGCCACAGCGGCGGCAGCTCCTTCTCGCGCACGGCCGCGTCCTGTTTGAACTCTTCGAACGCACCGGAGCCGGACAGCGCTTCGCCGGTGTCCTGCACGATCATCGCCTCGATCCTCGGACCCATGGCGCGGGCATAGAGGATTATGGTGAAGGTTGCCGGCAGCGTCAGCACCACGCCCCAGAAGATCATCAGGCCGATATCGACATTGAAGATGCCAGCGGCGCCCAGCGGACCTGGTGTCGGCGGCACGGCGTGGTGGGTCAGCATAAGGCCGCCAGCCAGCGCCATGCCCAAGGTCAGGACGGAGCGACCGGTATTGCGCGCCAGCGCCCGCACCAGCGGGTTGAGGATGACGAAGGCGCTGTCGCAGAAGATCGGGATCGAGACGATGTAGCCTGTGGCCATCATCGCCCATTCCTCCTTCTTCTCTCCCAGCCAACGGACCAGCGTTATGGCCAGCTTCTCCGCGGCGCCGGAGATTTCCAGGATACGGCCCATCATCACGCCGAAGCCGATAACCAGGCCGATGGTCGAGAGAGTGCTGCCAAAGCCGGTGGTAATGGAGCGCACCACGGCATCCGGCGCCATGCCCGCGGAAAGACCAGCAATGGAGGCGGCAATCACCAGCGCCACGATGGCGTGGATCTTAGTGCGCAGCACCAGGAAAATCAGCAGTACGATACCGATAACGAGGCCAACAATCGCCCCTGGGCCGACCGCGCTCGCGGCAGCATTCATTGGAGTCTCCCGTAGTATATGAGGTCCGCCGGACCCTACGCCCGGCGGCAAAAAAATCAGCGGACGAATTCGTCCTTGTACTGACGCACCACGGAATCGAAATCGCCGTCGCGCGTAAAGCCGAGCGCCAGCGGACGGCTGACATCGAATTCGCCGGGCCAAGAACAGACGATGTCGATCACGCGCTGTTCCAGTTCATGGCTAACCAGAGCACGAGGACCAGTGCCACCGACCCGCTCCAGGCTGGCCAGCATCTGGGCAACAGTTACACAAATCCCCGGCAGGTTCAGGGTGCGCCAATGGCCGATGCGCGCGCCATCCACGGCAAGGGCATGGACAAGGTTAGCCACCGCCGCATCGGGCGAGGAAAGCCACATCCGCGTCTCGAGTGGCACCGGGCAGTTGGCCGGAATTCCCGCCAGGGGCTCGCGGATGATGCCACTGGCGAAGGAGGAAGCGGCAGAATTCGGCTTGCCCGGGCGCACTACAATGGTCGGTAGGCGACAGACGCGGCCATCGATGAAGCCCTTACGGGAATAATCGTTGACCAGGAACTCTCCGATCGCCTTCTGCGCGCCATAGGTGGAGGCGGGCTGTAGGGCCATGGTTTCCGGCACCACCTCCGGCATCTCGCCACCGAAGACGGCCAGGGAACTGGTAAAGACGAAGCGCGGTGCGCGGCCGGTCGCGCGGGCCGCCTCCAGCAGCGCGCGAGTGCCATCGACGTTGACCCGCATGGCCAAGTCGAAATCCTGCTCCGACCCGCCGCTCAGTACGGCTGCCAGATGATAGACGCCGACCGTATCAGCGCCGATGACACGGCGAGCGAATTCCGGATCGGCAATGTCGCCGGTCACCGAGGTGACACGCGAGTCCTGTACCGGGCAGGAGGCGAGGTCGACCGAGACGATGCCGTCGAAGGAGGGTACGCCGTCCTTACCGCCGCCCTGCGCCAGCAATGCGCGGATCACCCGGCTTCCCAGGAAGCCGGCGCCGCCGGTGACGATGATCTTCATTCGGAACTGCCCCTTATGAGCCGATGTCCGGCGTGGCGATATGCAAGGTGATCCCCCGCTGGCCAATGGCCGCGCGGACGCTTTCCGGCAGGCCGGAATCGGTGACGATGGCTGACAGCGCCTCGAGCGGTACGGCATTGAAGGTGCCAATGCGGCCGTACTTGCTGCTGTCAGTGACAAGAATACTGCGGGTCGCGCTTTGCGCGACGGCACGCTTGACCGCCACCTTGTTCTCCGAGGGCGTGGAGACGCCGCGCAGCCCGAAGGAGGAGGTCGAGATGAAAGCAACGTCAAAATTGAAGCGGCGGATTGCCTCGGCGGCCGGATCGCCGACGCAGGACTGGTTCTCTCGTTCGACCGCGCCGCCGGTGTGATAGAGGCGGCAGCGTCCCTCCCGCGTCAGGAGGGCGGTGATGACGAAATCATTGGTAACCACCGCAATATCATCTCGCCCGGCCAGTCCGCGCGCGATCTCCAAGGTGGTGGTGCCAGCGTCGAGATAGATGGCAGCGCCAGACGGAATCAGCTCGAGCGCCAGCCGCCCAATGGCTGCCTTCTCCGCATGCGCCATGGCCGCCTTGCTGAGATGCGAAGGCTCGAAGGAGATGCGTTGTGGCAGCGAGATGCCGCCCGCCACAGACATGACACGCCCCTCGCGCTCAAGCTGCTGGATGTCCCGCCGCACCGTCATGTGCGAGACGCCGAGCAACTCGGTGAGTTCGGTGATGCTCAGCACCCCACGGCCGGAGAGCCGAGCGACGATCAGGTTCTGCCGCTCGGCAGGAATCATGGATGGCCTCAGCGCGCCTTGTACGGCGCAAACCAGCCGAGGCCGGCCGTGGTCTCACCGCGAGGGTTGTACTCGCAGCCGATCCACCCCTGATAGCCGACGCGGTCCAGCACTGCGTAGAGATGTGGGTAGTTCAGCTCGCCCTCGTCCGGCTCGTGCCGGTCCGGCACCGAGGCGATCTGCACATGTGCGAACTTGCCCGTCATCTTCTCGATCAGCTTGGTCAGATCGCCGTCCATGATCTGCGCGTGATAGAGGTCGAGCTGGACCGAGACGTTCGGCCGACCGATACGCTCCACCAAGGCCACCGCTTCAAGCTGATGTGCGATGAAGTAGCCGGGCATATTGCGGCTGTTGATCGGCTCTACCAGCAGGGTGATTCCCTCAGGGGCCAGAGCATCGGCGGCGAAGCGGAAATTCTCGACGAAGGTGGTCTCGCAGGCGGCACGGTCCATCCCGTCGGTAATGCCAGACATTGCGTGAAGCGTCTTGCATCCGAGCGCCTTCGCGTAGCGCAGCGCCACAGCGACGTTCTCGCGAAACTCCTGCTCGCGGCCGGGAATGGCGGCCATGCCGCGCTCACCGGCCGCCCAGTCGCCGGGTGGCATGTTGAATAGCGCCTGGACCAGACCTGCGTCCTTCAGGCGGGAAGCCACGACTTCCGGCGGATGCTCGTAAGGAAAGAGGAACTCTACGGCACCAAAGCCAGCCTTCGCCGCCGCAGCAAAGCGGTCGAGGAAGGCTAGCTCGGTGAACATCATCGACAGGTTGGCAGCGAAACGCGGCATATGCTCGATCTCCTTTCCGATGCTCAGGCGGCTAGATCCTGCGCTTGGAAGAAGAAGCGCTCCTGCCCGAAATTGCCGGATTTCAGAGCCAACGACAGCGGCTTTCCAACAGCGCGGACCCAGGGAACACCGGGCGCAATCTGCGGCCCGATATGGAAGCCGGTGATCCCGAGGGACTGCGTGACGACGCCCGAGGTCTCCCCACCCGCAACAATAAACTGGTCGAAGCCAGCGGCCTCCAGCCGTTGCGCCAACGCGCCAAAGGTGCGCTCCACTGCCTCGCTCGCCTCCGCCGCGCCAAACCGGGCCTGCAGCTCCTTCAGCTTTGCTGGCTCCGTGGTGGCATAGACCAGCGGTGCCGGCCCATCAGCCGGCTGCGCCTGCGCCCAGGCGGCCAGTTCCTCCGCATATCCGGGCTCAGAGAGGCAGCGCTCCACCGAAACGGCCAGGGCGGGGGCCGCTCCGCGATAAGCGGCCACCTGGGCATTGGTCATTTGCGAACAGGAGCCGGATAGGATGACGGCCCTGCCCTTCGCCGGACGCCCCTCGGCGGCCGCAGCCGCAGCGTCGCCGTCCATGCTCCATGCGCGAGCCATGCCATCCGCCAGCCCGGACCCGCCGGTGACCAGCTTCATGTCCGCCACCGCCTGACCCATCACCACGAGATGCGCATCGTGTAACGCGTCCAGCACGGCATAGCGGCAGCCCTCGGCCTTCAGTCGGGCCAGCGCGGCGCGGACGGCGTCAGGCCCCTGGTCCATGACGCTGCTGGGCACATTGCCGCTCTTGCCCTGCGACTGCGCGTCCATCAGTCGCATTAGGTTGCTGTCAGTCATTGGCGTGACGGGGTGATGGCGCATGCCGGATTCTTCTAGCAGTACGCCATTCACGAAAAGATAACCGTTGTAGATGGTGCGTCCGTTCACAGGTAGCACCGGGCAGATCACCGTAAAGTCCTCGCCGAGGGCAGCGAGTAGTGCATCCGTCACAGGCCCGATATTGCCGCGCGGTGTGCTGTCAAAGGTAGAGCAGTACTTGAAGAAGAACTGCGGACAGCCATGCGCACGCAGCCACTCTAGCGACGCCAGGCTTTGCGAGATGGCTTCGTCCACCGGGCAGGACCGTGTCTTCAGGCTGATGACGACGGCATCCACCTCGACCTGCAGATCGGCCGGCGGCACGCCGTTGAGCTGCACGGTGCGCAATCCGTTGGCCACCAGGAAGCCGGCGATATCAGTTGCGCCGGTAAAATCGTCTGCGATGACGCCAAGGCGCATTTCTAAGTCCTCTTCACGCCAGGCAGCGCGATCCCGGCGAATGTCTTAATCACCGCCGCATCGTCTTCCCGCCCAAAGCCGGCGTTGCTAGCATTCGCGAACATGGTGTAGGCGGTGCTGGCCAGCGGTAGCGGAAAATTGAGTGACAGCGCCGTCTCAGTTACCAGTCGCAGATCTTTTACAAAGATGTCGACCGCTGAATGCGGCGTGTAGTCGCCATCCACCACATGCTTCATGCGGTTCTCGAACATCCAGCTATTACCGGCGGCGTTGGTGACGACTTGATACATGGTGTCCAAGGGAATGCCGGCGCGCGCTGCCAGCGCCATTGCTTCGGCCCCCGCCGCGATATGCACGCCAGCCAGCAGCTGATGGATGATCTTAACGGTGGCGCCGAGACCGATCTCCTCACCTATTACGTAAACTTTGCCGGCCACCGCATCGAGCACCGGCCGCAGCCGATCGAAGGCAGCACGCGGTCCTGCAGCCATGACCGTCATCTCGCCAGCCGCAGCCTTGGCGGCACCACCCGATACCGGAGCATCCAGCACCAGAAGGCCCATCGAAGCCAAGTCGGCCGCGATGGAGCGGGAGTCCGCAGCTGAGATGGTCGCGGAGATCATCACCCCTGTGCCGGGCCGTAGCTTCGCTGCTAACCCCGAAGAGCCAAAGAGTACGTCACGACGAGCTATGCGGGAATTTGGGTGACGCGGTGATCAGGCGGCGTTCTGTGCTGGCGTGTTGGTGACCTCGACGCCGTTCTTGAATGTGACGCCCTGGATGAGCTTGGGCAACTGGTTCTCGCCCTTCAG